>JAZKGM010000144.1:268-10481 GCA_040385895.1 Bacteroidota bacterium | reverse complement strand
AATGCCATTTGGTTCCAACACCCGCAAACTGAGCGTGGGAAACGCACACTACATAAAATGTAAAAAATATTAACAGGGCTAATGATCTCATTTAAATACTATTTTTTTATAAAAAGTACCATTACTATTTGTTATCACAATATAAGCTACCCCCGAGTAGCCGAATGCGTGCTTTAGTTCAATAGACCTGGTTTGTGCTTTAATTGCCGAGTTATAAAGTTCCCTCCCCGATTCATCATGAATAAAAAGTGTGCTTTCACAATTAAACAACTGATTGTTTTTTAAGGCGACCGTAAAACAATCGGTAACCGGATTTGGATATACTTCTACCAGGGAGTTATCCCTTAAAATATGTTGAATACCCGAATATACATTCGGTTTGCAACCCGGAACAATACATCCGTTTGTATCCACTTTAAGGAGCCAGCCATCTCCGTCAATTACACCATTCGCGTTAAACTCTTCCATACGGTTTGGATTTACTGCCGTGCCACACATCATAAAGCCCGAACTGTCATTATACAGGTTCCATATGGTGTTATAATGCCAATGTTTATACAACTGGTACCATTCTATCTTACCCGTTTGTGGTGATATTTTAGAGAAATGTACGAGTTGTGCAGAGGTATCAGGATGTATCATAGAATCGAAGCGCCCTACTGCATATAGTGCGTTATTTTTCTCCACCATTTTCATAAAGAAAAAATTAGTGTGCTGCGTGTAGGTTTTATCTAAAATAAGATCCCCGTTTTCATTTATGGCATTCAGGTGTGCATATATATTCCGGAAGTTTTCATTATTAATGCCATTAAAGCCGTAGTTGTAATATACATTTCCAATTTTTAACCCCTGACCCATAAAACTGCTGTTCATGTACCTGGCCGTATCTTTATACTCTTTCTCCCATATCATAGTACCATCACCATTAATCTTGCTTTGCCACATTACAGGAAAATCGTTAGGCACCGGAAGGAAATATTTATACCCTGATAACAGGTATCCCCCATTGGCAGGTAGTATAGAGTAAATATTATAGCTTGTATTAAATACGTGAAATTTAACAAGACTCATGTTCTTGTTGTAATGTGCCAGAAATGAAGGTGTATTGGTAAAAATACTTGTGTCTCCTGAAATCACGTAACCCTCGGCCGTTTTTAAACATGATTTTAAATGGTATCTTTTAACTGGCAGATCCAATGGTCGTGTATTATAGGTTTTCCAGCCGTCTGTAGTTTCCGCAATGCGATATTTTACTTGTTTATATTTTTGGAATTCCCGTTTTGCGGTATCCGACATCAGGTACAAAAAACGTCCGGCCTCAGGTTCAAATGGCATAAACCCAGCCAGCCCGATATTCCATCCGGGTTCTTTTAACCTGATAAGCTCCTGTATATTTTTATTCCCGGTTATTCTATAAAGAACACAATTCGAATACCTTTCTGAATCGAGGGCTAAGCTATTAAATGAACTGGATAATGCGAGTATAGAATCAGGGTTTTCAGAAAGATACAAATGAGTGAACGTTTGAGTTCCAGCATCCGGGTTATACAGCGTATCTGTAAGCTGGGCTTTACATAAACAAACGTTGCATAGAAATAATATAAAGATTACCGGGTGTCTCATCATATAATAATATTCTCAGGATCAGGGTGCAATTTTTAGCACCCTGATCCTGAGAACAAAGTTATTTACTTACTATTAATTTTTTAATAGAAACCACATTTCCATTCGCCCGCAATTCAACAAAATAAAGCCCCGCACTTAACTGCTCCACATTAATTCCATGACTTCCACTTAACTGATTTAACTTAACGGAAGAAATAACAGCTCCGGTTATTGTTCGTACGACAATTTCAGGAGAATTAGTTGGTTTTATAAAGGTATAAGATATTAGTGTGGTTTGTGTTGCCGGGTTAGGATATATTTTCAAGAGATCATTATTAACTGACATTGCAGTTGTTTCCGGAACATGCGTAACACGGCCTCTTTTGCCTAAACTTTCTGTTATGTCAACAGGTCTTTCTACAATGTATTCATCATAAACCAATGCCAGTATTGATTTTGCATAATAGGCGCTGCTTGTTTCACTTTCCGACACAACACGAATAATATCTTCCTGCGTTGATGATATCTGGAAAATATTTTGCTCGTTTTCCTTTAACTCCATTAATACCTCCATTAAAGCCACAAAATATTCGTTTTCCTCCGTAATGTAATTAGCCGTTAACAGGTCAAGTTTTTGTTGTGCCAATTCTAATTCACCCTGATCGATATAGATTGAAGCCAATTGCCTCAATGATACTTCATCTCCCTGGTTACCTAAGAAAAACACCAGGCTATCATCGTAATTAATAATGGTGTCTGTTAAGCTCGCTGTAAGATAATAGTTTATCAGTTCCACCCTGCGGTTATTAAGCTCCCGTTCGTTCTCTGCAACTGTCATTTCCTGTATTTCTCTTTGCGAGGGATTTGCCTGAGCCTCTTCAATTGCACTTAAATTTTCCGGCTCAAGCTCACGGAAACTAAAAGCATCGATGACATCCTGACTTAGTTTTGAATTTGCAACCAAAATATCCGTTATCTCCTGGTTACTTAAATGCTGAGAATATTGAAGCATTTTTATCAGAGCCTCATCACTCAGGTAAGGAGAATTATCGATAAGCATGGTATAAACATCTATTGCAGGAGGAATTGTACCAAGCTCTATCAGTTCAATGATTGCAGGACCTGACCCATCTAATAATGCTTGTTTTCCAAATTCCACTTCGGCCTTCTTTTCATTAAAATTATTCAATTTATCATCTGCTTCCACCCAATCGCTTGGTTCAGCGGGTTCAAGATCCTCACAACTATTTTCGATCTCCGCAACACATGTTGTAATGTTCATATTCTGGCAGATCATTGCATCAGGCCGGTCTGACTCATTGGGATCGATCACATATTCTTTATTGTTATTCGTGTAATTATTTATATCCCAAATATTGCTGCTAAAAAAATTGTTTCTGTCGATGTTGTTTGTAGGACAAGCACCAAAATCCGGCAGCCATGCAACCGGGTCTTTAGGCGATGTTGAAGGGAATTTAGGATTGAGGGTCAGCCCTGCTAACATCTGGCCTGCATGCACATTACACCTGTATGACAATTGCTCATTTCTGTGTTGGGTTTGTGCACCAATATTAGTTCCGCTATGTACATTAAGGTGGTAAATACCACCACCCGAAAACCGGCTGTTGTTAAATGTGGAACCAATATCATTAAAAGACGTTGATGCAGCATTAGCAAAGTTGTTTTCGCTCATTTGAAACCCGCCTGCATTAATACCCCAAAAGCCAGATTTGGTATAGCTGGGATAACCACTCGGGTATTCCATTACAAAATCATTACGGTATATACGGCTGCTGCTGCTATTGGTTTGTTGAATACCATATATATTCCCTACAAAGATGTTTTTCTTTATAACATGGCCTTTTAAGGGGTTGCCGTTTGTATGATAATCTTCAATGCCTATGCTTAGATCAAAAAATTCGGAAGGCGTACTTGTAACAGAGGGGATATAAGTAATGTAATCCTGTATAAACATCGAAGCATCATAACTTAAAATTCCGGTTCCATGGTCTGCCCCGGTTATGTTCATATCAACTCCGCCATTTGTGTTTCTGAATGTGCATCCGTAAACACCAACTCCTTTGGTATCGAAATTGGTGAACATTTTTTGCGCTCCCTGGCTTGAGGCAGTAAGCTGGGTAAGATCCGTTTCGAATATGCAAGAAGTGAACCGGCACATGTTGTTTTGTTCAACCGAGTTTACTTTTGGCCTATGATAACTTATAAGGGCAACATGCCTGCGGTTATTGGTAAATGTACTGTTGTAAGCAAGTATAATACCACCTGTTTTAGACCAATCTATGCTTCCATCTATAAATGTAGAAAAAGCACAAACAGCATTTTTTGCATCTCTAAGTATTGAATTATTGGTAATAGATAAAAAACCCTGGTTGCTTGTCGGGTTCTGATCCTGGCCTGATTGACCTTCTACCTCAATTCCCGCCCATAAATAGGGCTCTGCTATACAATCAGAAACAGGGTGAGCGCTTATGGTTGAATTGTTAATAAAAAGTTTACCTCCTGCTTCAACAAGAATTTTACCCATGTCGTCCATAAAAACAGTTGTATTACTAATTGTTAACTTGCCTCCTGCTCTTACATATATATTATCATACATCATTGGATTGCTAATAGTAATATCCATACCAGTGGTGATCTCTAAATCTGAATTACCCCATTGGGATGCTTTAAGTACTGCTTTATATGCATTCACCCTGCCTGTGCCCAACAAACCCGGATATAAATATCCATCATCAATAGGGTCTGTTGTTGATTTTAAGATATCTTCAACTTCGCCAGGTTTTAAGCAAGGATTGGCCGCAAGCATTAAAGCAACGGTTGCTGCAACAACAGGCGCTGCAGCAGATGTACCACCGGCACCTATATAAATGCTATGTGAAGGTAACTCTGTAGTACCCACATTCATAGCTGGCGCACAAAGATCTACATGTGTATTCCGCGCAAAATTATCCGTTTCTCCAAAAAGGTGTGTGGAACCATATGTATTATCAGGAGCAACCCCACCAACCAATATCACGCCTGGAATATCTGCGATATCCAAATGACAGTCGGCATCAGGAGTATTTCCTGCAGCAACAACCAGCACTGTTCCTCCTTCGGTTATTTCTGTTGCAGCGGTGGCATTCACACTTCCGGTCCAACTTACAGATATGATTTTATTCCCATCCTGGTAGGCCTGATAAATATTAGTTGCCAATGTCCAACCTGATTCACAGTAAAAAGCTACTTTAGCATTATACCCCAAAGCTGCAATACCGATACCATTATCTGTGCGGGCTGCAATAATACCAGCAGACCTTGTTCCATGACTTCTCGTTTTTCCTGTAAGGGTATTGGTTCCGGTCACACTAACTATGGCATCATCCTGTAAGTCCTCATGAGTAATGTCAATTTCAGTATCAACAACAGCTACCGTTTGATTCACACTATTTGCGGCAACATTTGGCACGCTCCAGGCGCACTCAGCTTCCAACATATCTAAGTGCCACCTGTCTGTCCAGCTATATAAAGTCCATGGATCATTAATGCTAACAGGAGAACTGCACAACAACTTTGGCACATTTTTTTTAATAACCGTTTCAAATAAGTCGTTATTATTTATCTCTATTATTAAAGAATCAATATCACCATCGGTTAATATCCGCATCCAGCGTATCAGCTCAGGGCTGTTGCTATTGAGATATATTCTGTCATATGCAGTTACCGAGTATTTAGTAAATAAAGTATTTAGAACAGAATGGCTGCTTAATGGAGTGGTGTTGGTTGGGAGCAACGTGGCATTAGAATCGGGTTTTAATAGTACTTCGATATAAGTACTATCATTTGCGCTTGCTTTTGCATAAAGCAAACACAGACTTAAAAATGCCAATAAGGAGATGTAAGTTTTAATGGTTTTCATAATAATGGGATTTTGGTTCCTTCAAAAAGAAAACAAATCCCATACGCCTGCAAGAAAAAAAATATACCTTATCAGTATAAAGAACTCATTGCTCCATCTGCAGAAGTATCCGGCTGCTTGTTGTGCCTAATTCATGTGCAATAATATGGAGTTGCCCGGGGGTAATGGCTATTGTTCCTTTTTCAACCCGGCTATATGTAGCCTGCTGCATATTCAGTGCTTTAGCCAATATGTATTGCTTCATCAGTTTTTGCTTTCTGATGGATTTTATAATGAGTGCAAGTTTAAGGTCGTATTCAAGATGTCTCATGGTTAGTTAGGTTTAAAGTTATATCCAAATATATTTATTAAACCTAAACATGCAAAACGCTGTTAAACAGCCTTCTGACTTAACGCCACTTATTTAATTTTACCCTCTTCGATCAGTTCAACATAATGTGTACTGAAAAATTTGTTTTAAAATATTTTTACTATTTTCGGAACAATTGTTGACAACTGCATCAAACCAATAAATTGACCAAATGAAGTTTTTTTTAAAATACAGCCTGCTCCTGATCCCCTTCGTTCTGCTCACTTCGTTTAAACCCGATCTTAAACCGCAAAAAGCCAATAAAGAATTAAAATGGTACAGCTGGAATGAAGGCTACGAAAAAGCAGTAAAAGAAGGCAAGATCGTATTGGTTGATGCGTATACCGACTGGTGCGGCTGGTGCAAGCGCATGGACAGGGACACCTATTCCGACTCTGCGGTGATCAAAAAAATAAACGACAACTTTGTTCCTATAAAATTTAACCCGGAAATAGCCGATGCATCCTATAAGGTAGGCGATCAAACCTACAACCCGGAACAGCTGTACCGCATGTTAACCCGTGGCGAATCAACCGGTTTTCCTACAACGTATTATATTTACCCTAAAAAAATGGGCATTTTTATCGATCCGGGTTATAAAGATGCCAAGGCTTTTTTAACCGTGCTCGATATGGCTATTGCTGAAAGCAAGCGATAGTATTCTCTTTATTTTTCACGGTAATACAATGAAAATGTGGCAACTTATATCATTAAAAACAGCATGAGCGTCTACTTTCATTTTATGATTAATAGTCATAAAAAGTAGGTTTTAAAATGCTAATTTCGCCACTCCATTTTTTATATGAGTGATTCCATACAACACGAATGCGGTATCGCATTTCTCCGATTACTTAAACCACTAGAATTTTACCAGCAAAAATACGGCTCGCCTCTTTATGGCTTAAAAAAGCTGAACCTGCTTATGCAAAAACAGCATAACCGGGGCCAGGATGGAGCAGGTGTTGGCGTTATAAAATTAAATGTTGAGCCGGGAAACCGCTACATATACCGCAAACGCGAAAGCGGCAGCAATGCCATCCCTGTTATTTTTGAAAAGATCGGCAAACGCATTACCGAAACAGGAAGCAAAGCACAGGTTAAAGACGCTGCTTTTTTAAAGGCCAATGCACCATTTGTTGGTGAAGTAATGCTGGGCCACCTGCGCTACGGAACATACGGAGGAAGCGCCAGCGACCTATGCCACCCTTTTTTGCGTGAAAACAACTGGATGACGCGTAACCTCCTGCTTGCCGGTAACTTTAACATGACCAACGTGGACGAGCTTTTCGACCTGCTGATCGAATTGGGCCAGCACCCCAGGGAAAAAGCCGATACAGTTACGATGCTTGAAAAGATCGGGCATTTCCTGGATGAAGAGAACGAACGCCTTTTCCAGGATGGGAAACAAAAACAATTAAGCAATAAAGAGATCTCCCTGCACATCAGCCAAAACCTGGATGTGGAAACGATACTGAAACGTGCGATGCGCGAAGTGGACGGTGGTTTTGTGCTTTCGGGCCTTATCGGCAATGGCGACTCGTTCGTGTTGCGCGACCCGGCCGGGATCCGCCCCTGCTTTTATTATATGGACGATGAGGTATTGGTGGCTACCAGCGAGCGTCCTGCCATTCAAACCGGTTTTAACATTAAGCTGGAAGCCATTAAAGAGCTGGGACCGGGCAATGCACTGATCATTAAAAAAGACGGAACGTTTAGTGAAGTGAACATTCTCGAACCCACGGAAAAAAAGTCGTGTACATTCGAAAGGATCTATTTTTCGCGTGGCAACGACCGGGATATTTACATTGAGCGTAAAAAGCTCGGGCATTTATTAAGCCGTAAAGTGGTGGAAGCCATTGATGCCGATCTGCCCAATACCGTGTTCAGCTATATTCCTAACACTGCCGCTACTGCGTTTTATGGAATGATTGACGGCATACATGATTACCTGACCGAATATAAAGCGCAGGAAATTATCAAGCTGGGCCCGAGCCCTGATATCAATAAGCTGAAAGAAATTTTAAGCTGGAAACCGCGAAGGGAAAAAATTGCGGTGAAAGATGCCAAGCTCCGTACATTCATTACCGATGATGAGCACCGGGAAGATATGGTGGCGCATGCTTATGATGTTACCTACGGCCTGATCAAAAATAACGTGGACACACTTGTGGTGATCGATGATTCGATCGTGCGTGGAACAACGCTGCGTACCAGCATTCTTCGCATCCTCGACAGGCTTGCCCCAAAACGCATTGTGGTGGTGTCGTCTGCCCCGCAGATCCGCTACCCCGATTGTTACGGAATTGACATGAGCCGGCTAAAAGACTTTGTGGCTTTCCAGGCCATGCTGGCTTTGCTTAAACAAAATAACAAAGAACATTTGTTGCAGGAGGTGTATGCAAAATGCAAAGCGCAGGAACATGTCCCGAAAGAAGAAGTGATCAATCATTTAAAAGAATTATACGACCAGTTCACCGATGATGAGATCAGCAAAAAAGTGGCTGAGATCATCCGTCCGGAAGACCTGAATGCAGAAGTGAAAGTGATCTATCAAAGTATAGAAAACCTGCACAAGGCCTGCCCCGACCACAAAGGAGACTGGTATTTTAGCGGAAACTACCCCACACCGGGTGGAAACAAGGTGGTGAACAAATCGTTCATCAATTTTATGGAAGGAAATAGCGCAAGAGCATACTAACCTAATTTACGAAACGAAGTTCAGCGAAGCTAATTATATGATCCTATCATCAAACAACCTGGTTAAAAAATACAGAAAGCGCACTGTTGTAAACAATGTTTCTATTGAAGTGAACCAGGGCGAATGTGTTGGACTGCTTGGCCCGAATGGTGCCGGTAAAACAACAACCTTTTACATGACTGTTGGATTGGTGAAACCCGATAGCGGAACCGTAATGCTGGATGGTGAAGACATAACCGCACTGCCCATGTATAAACGCGCCCAAAAGGGCCTGGGTTACCTGCCTCAGGAAGCATCTATTTTTCGCACCTTAAGTGTAGAGGATAATATAAAAGCGGTGCTCGAAATGACCAAACTGAGCAAGCAGGAACAAGCCGAAAAACTGGAAACCCTGCTGGAAGAGTTTGGACTGAACCGCGTGCGCAAAAGCCCGGGGAATGTGTTGAGTGGTGGCGAACGCAGGCGTTGTGAAATTGCGCGTGCGCTGGCCGTTAACCCAAAATTTGTATTGCTTGATGAACCTTTTGCGGGCATCGACCCCATTGCGGTGGAAGATATTCAGCAGATCGTATCAAAGCTTAAACATAAAAACATCGGGATCTTAATTACCGACCATAATGTGCATGAAACGCTGAGCATTGTAGACCGCGCTTACCTGCTTTTTGAAGGCAAACTCCTGAAAGGCGGAACGGCCCGTGAACTGGCTGACGATGAAATGGTGCGCAAGGTGTACCTGGGCCAGAACTTTGTGTTGAGGTAGACCAACCTGCCTGTAAAAAGGCAATTAGCAGTTGGGGTCCATAAAAACCAATAAATGTTTACTTTTGAATCAAACGTAATCAAAACACAAACATGAAAAAAGTATTCATTACCTTAACATGCGCAGCAGCATTATTCGCTGTAACAAGCTGCGGCAACGACAACAAGCCTAAAACCGATCTGAACGAACAGGAACAAGCTGCCGTTGACAGCACCATTAACAGCGACCAGGCCCAGATGGACTCACTGGAAAACGCCATTAAATCGCAAATAGGCGAAGATTCGGTGGATAGCCATGAAGGGCACGAAGGACATTCTCATTAATCCATAAATAATAAAAGGCTTACAGAATAGATCAGTAAGCCTTTTATTTACATCAAATTAAACCCCTATGTATGATTCGGAATGTTTTGATGAGAAGCATCCGAAATTGATATAACATCATGTTCAACTTCGATGCCATTTTTTGAAAAACCCTGTTTTACTGGCATTTTCGCGGTTTAGCATCCGAAATAAAGTTAAATAAGTGTTGATTATTTACCCGGTATGTGGCTCTTGTACGCGCTTAAGGTTTTACAGCCACTACACTAATTTCCACATTGGCATTTAAAGGGAGTTTTGAAACCTGTACGGTTTCCCGTGCCGGGTAATTTCCTGTAAAAAAGCTGCCATACGTTTCGTTGATCGCGGCAAAGTTTCCAAGGTCGGTGCAATAAATGGTTGTTTTAACCACATGGCTGAAATCCATACCGGCTTCAGCTAAAATAGCCAGCACATTTTCCATTACTTTCTTTGTTTCAGCCTTAATATCATGCTGAACCATTTCGCCAGTAACAGCATCTTTGGCCACCTGCCCGCTGGTATATAACGTATTTGCTACCAA
>JAZKGM010000144.1:0-258 GCA_040385895.1 Bacteroidota bacterium | reverse complement strand
CTGCAGGGCTGTAAGGGCCGATAGGTGCAGGAGAATGGGCGCTGGTAATTATTTTCTTTTCCATGTAGTTATGCGTGTTATTTTTGTTTTCAAATTTAGCACCTGCACATGAAGATATTAGCAAGAGGAGAAAAAAATTTAATTGATGGCCTGAAGCAGAAACTTTCATCCGTTGAGTGTGATATTACTGAGATACAAGATACCGATCTGCCTTCAATTGACCTTGCTGTTTTTGATGTAATTTTCGACCTGTGCTTT
>JAZKGM010000143.1:0-6494 GCA_040385895.1 Bacteroidota bacterium | reverse complement strand
ATATTGCTCACTGCAAAGCCCTGCGACCAGAACCCTGAATAGCCGTTATTAAACCTGATGCCGTTACTCGCTACATACCCTGACGTGGTTACACGTTTGCCATTTAAAAAACCCTGTGCAGGCATCCTGGGGTTTTCAAAGTCTGATATGGTTTGCGCATTCAAGCCAAGCGTTGCGCATGCAATGGCCGCAAATCCAAGTAATTGTTTTTTCATATCCATTATGTGTTAAGTTTTATTGTTAATGATAAAAGGTAATTGCTCATGGGCATTGGTTTTGCCGGCAATACTTCATACTTTCTGTTAAAGATATTGTTGTACTGGAACCGGATATCAAAACCTGTTTTTTTATAATTGAACCCATAGCCGGTAAATACATTGCCAAGGTCATAATCATTTAGAAAAGCGCTGTTGTCAGCACTGATAAAGCGGTACCCGGTGTAGGTGGTATTATAGGCCGCGTATAGCTTATTCCACATGATGCTCAGCCAATGCTGGTGTGTAAACCTCGGGATATAGATCAGCTGCTTGCCCACCGATGCATCATTCGCATAGCTGCCTTTCTGGTTGGTTGATGATACATAACTGAAATCTCCGCGCAGCATCATCGTCAGTCCGTTAAAGGTCCGTGAATATTTATAACTGAATTCGCCCCCCCTGCTCCATACCGCTTTCAGGTTTTGCGGGGTCCAGGTTCCGCCATTCGGCTGCCACACGATCCAGTCATTAATATTCCGGTTAAATGCATTGAGCTGAATGTTTAAAAAATTCCTGGTGTTGGCCAGTTTAACATGCACACCAAGCTCCTCGCCATAGCCGTTCTCAGGTTTCAGATCAGGGTTACCGGTGATCCAGTACAGGTCATTAAATGTGGGCACGCGGTATGATTTGTTGGCATGTGCGGTGAATGAAACCCATTTGAACAAAGCATAATCCAGGCCTGCGGTTGCCGTAAAAGGTTGCCATGCTGCATCGATCAGTTCCTGCCGCAGGCTTATGGTTGCTGTCAGTTTTTTTAAAGCAAGAAGCTTAACAGAAGCAAAACCGGCAAGCCTGTTCTGGATCCCGCTCCGGATGTACTTTTCACTGGTGGCTTCAAAATGAGCATAATTAACGCCAACATTAAGCTGAATGCGTTTGCTCACTTCATGGTTATTTTCCACCTCGGTAATGAGGGAGCCGGAATTGCTTCTTCCGGTTAAGAAAGTAGACGGGTCGTCATAATCCAGCCTTTCAGTAAGCCATGCGGCCCTTGCCGTCCAGCGGCCTTTTATCCCTGTGCGTTTCCATTCCGCCCCAAGCCTGCTGGTTTCATCTACCTGGTAAGAGCTGTTATCGGCCATTCCGATGGTTGGCGGGAGGTTTCTATCCGCATACGCATACCAGTAACGCACATTCAGCTCCTGCTTTGCATTGATGCGGTAACCTGCTTCAAGCAAAGCCCCTTTGCCGGTGTAATCGGCATGTTTCCGGTATTCCAACGGGTTTCCGGCCAATGAATAATTATAGTACCCAAAATTATTTTCGGCCGATGTGTAATAGGCTTTGGCCTTATAATAAAACTTAGCGGTTCCCTGCCGGATCATCGCCCAATGTTGCTTCAGCCCAAAACTCCCCATAGCCGGGTTATAGGATGCCGATAATTTTTTATTAAACGAAGCGCTATTGTTCAGGATCACTGCACCACCAATGGCACCTGCCCCGTATAAAGCCGAATTACCTCCGTAATGCACATCAATTTCATCCATAAACCCCGCGGGGATCAGGCTGAAATCAAGCTGGCCATGCATATTGCTTTGCAGGTTAATGCCATTCCACAATACGGCCGTATGCTCTGCCCCGGCCCCGCGAAAACTTGTGGTGGACAATTGCATGGGCCCGTACGATTTTATAAAAACAGGCGAATTATAGCTGAGCAGCTGGGCCAGGTTATTTTGCCCGGTAATTAAGCGGGTAAGCGAATCTGTTCTGCTTGTTTTTACTCCCGTGGTAAAGGTATTGAACCGGGTGGAAGTGGTGATAAACTCGGGAAGCTGCTTTGTGCTATCGGCAGGCAATTGCTGGGCACCAACATGCAGGATGCACATGCACATCATTACCAGGATTAAAGCCGATCTGTTCATCATTACTTGCCGTATTGATGCAGCTCCACAAAAAAGAATACGTAATAAGTATAGAAATATGCTATACCTCTTCGCCTTTTTTCCCGAAAGCTACATGGGTTTATCTTGCTTATGGCAGGTCTTCTGACTTATACCTGTTTTGTCCGGCCTTCCCGGTGTTTACACCAGTGACTTAGAGATGAACAAAACCTTTCTATTTAAAGAATGGTACTTACAGCAGCGGGTACTGTCCGGGATTTACACCCGGTTCCCTTTTTAATTTTTGCAGTACAAATAAGTTTGTATCGCTAAAACCAAAAGCACCGCAAATGTATCATTCCATTTCGGAATAGAAAATTTATTTGAGCAAGCACCGCAAATGAACACAACCGGACTATCCGTGCATTTTTGTAAACTTGCGCATGAGCAAAACCGGCACAAACCACATCGCATCTTCCATTGCTATTTTTAAACAATATAAAACGCTTGCCGAAAAAGCAATGGCACAATTGAATGATGAAGACCTGTTCTTTCAACCCAATGAAGAAAGCAACAGCATTTACCTGATCATAAAACACCTGAGCGGGAACATGCAAAGCCGTTGGACGGATTTTATGACCAGCGATGGGGAAAAGGATTGGCGCAACAGGGATGAAGAATTTAACCAGCAGGGGCAGCCTTCGCGCGAAGAAGTGATGCAGCTTTGGGAAAAAGGCTGGCAATGCCTGTTCGATGCTTTATCGCCTTTACATGAAGCAGACCTAGCCGCACCTATTTACATCAGGAGCGAGGCACATAGCGTGATGGAAGCCATAAACCGCCAGATCGCCCATTACAGCTACCACGTGGGCCAGATCGTTTTTATTGCCAAGATTGTGGTGAATACCGATTGGAAAACACTCAGCATTGCCAAGGGCAGATCAAGCGATTTTAATAAAAGAATGAACCATTTAACAAAATAGCAGGAAACCACCCATGAAAAAATTACTGTTTGGTTTATTGATCGCAGCCACTATATCGGGTTGTAACAACACCACTTCAAAAAAGCACGGCAATGGCGAAAACACAACACCTTCCCTGCCTGCATTAAGCGATAAAGAAAAATCATTTATTATGGATTTTACCAGGCAACAAGGCAAGGCTGTTTATATCGTTACCACCACACGCAACCGGTATTTTACCAGGAAAGACGGTTCACAAATTCATGGTTATTTCACTAAAGCTGAACACCCGGAATACATCAACGAGTTTACGTTTGAACGTGGGGACGAAAGGAGGATCGATACCAATGGCGTTCATGCTGGAATTACCTGGGTAGATGACAATGACATCCATACCTGCCGCACGGTGCTACGCGACCTGTGGCCCTGCTTTAAAAATAAATATGGCGGAGCCGAGTTCTATTATTTCAGCATTCCCTTGTTTAGCAAAGACGACAAGTATGCACTGATGAGCATTAATTTTTCGAGTGCAGATAAAACGAAAAGCCGCGGAGGCACAAGCCTGTTTAAAAAGGAAAAAGGCAAATGGGAAGAAGTGGCCATACTCACCAACTGGGGCGCTGAGCCGGAATAGATCGTCCGGGTATGGTTATAGGGTTATCCTTACAGCACAACTGTTCTTCACAGCTTTTACCCTATTAACCAATCAACCCATACCATATTAACCTTTCCGGCATCCCGCTACTTATTCTTCGTTTCGCGTTCTTTGATCTTTTCATCTTTCCTGAAAAAATCAAGGAACTTGCGTTCTGTTTTCTGGTTCACATTCTTAATGTTCACGGTGTTATCTACAGTAGGCTTAAGTGCCTCGATAAACGCATTTTTTAATACAGACATTACTGCACTTAAAACACCCACCTCAGGATCTTTAAATTTGCCCTGCACCTCAACACGTGTTGCAAGCGTTTCTTTGCGCTGGTTCTGAAAGATCTCCGCCACCGAACCGATAAAGGCTTCGTAGGCAATTTGAAGTACAGATCCCTCCTGTTTCTCGAACTGAACAATATCCAGGTCTTTGATCAGTGGTTTTACATACCCTTTAAAGTTGCCCTGTTTTGCAGCAAACTCGGAGTATAAAGCCACATTGCCTTTTTTAAGATCGAAGTTGGCGTAAGCTGTAAAAAACGGATTGAAGTTAACCAGGTTGGTTTCTTTGAGCTCTGCGGTAAGATCAAATGTAGGTTGCTTGTTGAGCGGGTCAAGGTTAACATCAACACTGATATCCCCGTCAAACAATTTTGCAGTGGCATCAATGGTGGCCGGTAAAAGTTCCCCGGGCTGCGATTCATTGGTCAATCCTTTGCCCTGTACATTTAATTCGGTGATGGGAACATCCACTTTTGGCTTGCTGTATGGATCAACATAATGCACTTCCCCGTCAAGCACATCAAACCGGTTTATTTTTAGCGGAACGAAGCTTTTTACCAGTTGCAGAAAATCGGTGGTATCATCCTCTGCCTTTTTACCAATGGTTTTGTTTAAGGTATATTTGATCACCGGCCGGTCGAACTCCACCTCAGCAACGATCTTTTTGTCAAACAATGCACTCCATTCTACTGAAATATCAACCCGGTTGATCTGCACAAATTCAGTCCGCTTCTTTTTATCGTCATCCTCGATCTTATCGATGTAAACGCCTTTCATTACATACGCCCCGCGATACAGGGCAATATCAATATCGCCTATGTGGCCGTAGTAGCCGTCAAGCCGGGCCAGCTTATCATTCGCAAAATTAAGTATGATATAAGGAAGCGCCACGCGCAACCCGATCAATAATAAGACAATACAGATAATAACAGGCCACTTAAATGACCTGTGCTTTTTTGAAACGGGAGGGTTTGCAGTATTTGGGGTATCCATGGGTCGTAAATTTTAGAAAGATTGATGTGAATAAAGAATCATGCCACTTAAGGAATTGTTTTTGCAACAGGTAAACCAACCACTTAATAATACTTTACATGAAACAACGCGCACTTACCTTTTTAAACCTGATGAAGACATCGGGATCCGAAGCTATTGATGACAACATTATGAAGCAGGCAGCCGCGTTAGCCTATTATACCGTGTTTTCGCTGGTGCCTATGCTTATTATCCTGATCTGGATCTCATCTATTTTTTACGAGCCGTCTAAGATCCAGGGAGAACTGTTGTACAAAATGAACGACCTGATCGGGAAAGACGCTTCGCGCCAGATACAGGAAGTAATGATCAAGACCAAGTTCGACTCGGGTTCGGGTTGGGCAAAGGCATTAGGAATTATTACACTGGTGCTTACTGCCACAGGTATCTTTGCAGAGATCCAGGATTCGATCAACACCATCTGGGGATTAAAAGCAAAACCAAAAAAAGGACTGATCAAGTTATTGTTCAACCGCTTTGTTTCGTTCTCATTGCTGATCTCACTGGGCTTTGTGCTGGTGGTTTCCCTTACTTTAAACGCAGTGATATCCGCATTTACCAGCCGCATCCAGGGTGTTTTCCCCGATGTTCCCGTATTTATCTTCTATATCCTCGACCAGGCTTTTATATTCATTGTGATCACCTTTTTGTTTTCGGCCATTTACAAGGTTTTGCCGGATGCCAAAATAAAATGGACGGATGTTTTTGGCGGTGCGGCCATCAGCACCCTGTTCTTTATGGGCGGTAAATACCTGATCGGTTATTACCTGGAGGGAAATGCTACGATCAGCGCCTATGGCTCTGCGGGCTCGGTTATCATTATCCTGTTATGGGTGTATTATTCATCCATCATCCTATACTTTGGCGCTGAATTCACCCAGGCCTATCTTAAGCTTAAGAACCGCCATATCGAACCCAACCAGTATGCAGTTTGGGTAGAAACAAATGAACATGTGGTTGAGTCGAATACCGAACTCACTAAGGCAAGTGATACACAGTAGTGGGGAATTTTTTTCTGAAATACATCCTCAACCTTGTGTTAAACCACCGGAAAAGCACATGGCATAATAATTTCATAGGTAAAGCAACTCAACTTATTTAAAACATTTAATTAACCTGAATTATGAGCAATCTACTTTATTTAATCGCTGTGATATTAGTTATCGCATGGGCCATCGGATTTTTTGCCTACAGCGTAGGAAGCATTATACACTTATTGCTGGTGATCGCCATCATCGCTATTTTATTAAGGGTGATCCGCGGAGGCAACCCGGTTAAACTTCAGAACAAACTTTTAATTATTAATATTTAATCAATACCAATTATGAACAACGATTCATTAAAAACAGTATTAGCCTTCTTAGGCGGAGCTGTTGCAGGAGTAGCAGTAGGCATTTTATTAGCACCTGATAAAGGCTCTGAAACCAGGAAAAAAATCATTTCACGTACAAAAGACCTGGGCACTGACCTTTCTGATGCAGCCATGGAGAAAT
>JAZKGM010000142.1:2473-3902 GCA_040385895.1 Bacteroidota bacterium | reverse complement strand
ACCACCACGTTTTATAAAACACTTCTGAAATGGTTAATGGAAAGGAGATGATATTGGCCGATTCGTAGCCTTCGCTGTTGATGCCTTTGAATTGCAGGGTATATGCCCCGCTCACCAGGTTATTCAAACGTACCTTGTTCTGGTTTCCAACCGGGATCCAATCGCCCGGTTTATTTTGTTTGCGGGTGAGCTTGTAGTAATACCTGTTGTTCTGAACATCTGTATAACTTGTTAAACCAAGCCCGAATTCGATAAAATTATCTTTAACGGATAAGCTTAACAGGTGATGCGGATTAAAATAGGCACTTGTAATGGTTGAGTCGAGCCTGTTTGAATGCCTGGTGAACGAAGAAATGAACAGGTCAGGAATGTTTTTTCTTGATGCATTATACAGCAAGGGGTCAAACGATACCAAGCCGTTTACGGTGCCGAAGTATAAATTCCCTTTTTCATCCGTTGCGCCCGACCACCTGTTGAATTCATTTTCGCACAACCCGTTCTTTTTATAAAAATTAACGAACGAATAATTGGAAAGGTCGAAACGGGAAAGCCCGTAGTTGGTCGAAAGCCAAAGCGCCCGGTCCCTGCTTTGCCGGATGCAGTTGATGTAATTATCGCAAAGCCCTTCAGAAGTGGTAAAAGAGCGGATCTCACGCAACCGGGTATTGATGCGGCAAAGCCCGTTTGACGTACCTGCATACAAAATGCCTGTATCTGTTTCAATGGTACAATTCACCTCGTTGGAAGGAAGCTGCATGGAAGTATATTGCTGAACAATGCCGTTTTTAGCGGCAATAAATAACCCTTCCGAAGTGGATAAGGCCACGGTATGGTCCATGAGACGGGTGAGCTGGTAAACGCTTACGCCCCTTAATCGTGCAGAAAATTCATGATACCTTCCGTTACTGATGGTATAAACATAAAGCCCGTTCGTGGTGCCGATCCATAATTGTCCTTCCTGTTTCAGCACAGCGAAAAAATCGTGAATGGGCATATCATCCGGTCGGAAAGTAACAGGCGCGAGCCTGAACTCCTGTGCATTTTTATCATATAGCACAAGGCTGCCATCTTCCACAACGGCCCAGATCCCTTCCGGTTCTTCTATCATCTGCCTTACAAAAGGTGCACTCCGCATCACTTTACGATCGGGAAACAAGATCTTTTTCAGGATGGTTTTGCGTGCAGCATCGTAGGTAAGAAACCCTTTATAGGTGCTCACCAGCATGGTCGCATTTTTTAAAGGGAGTAATGCCCTCATGCTGTATGCATTGTTCACGCGGTTAAACAAATTATTATCGGTATTG
This sequence comes from Bacteroidota bacterium, assembly GCA_040385895.1. GTDB lineage: Bacteria > Bacteroidota > Bacteroidia > UKL13-3 > UKL13-3 > UBA6183. The sequence continues at coordinate 2,598 of JAZKGM010000142.1, read as the reverse complement.
GTGAGGTGATTTTTGAATGAATTGTTGTAGGGTTTTATTTTCCATAAACCAAGGTCAGTGCACACCCATAGTGTACCTTCTTTGCCGGTATATACATGGTGGGCCCTTGTCTGGTTCAATTCTTC
>JAZKGM010000142.1:0-2463 GCA_040385895.1 Bacteroidota bacterium | reverse complement strand
AGCATTGTGTTTTGTGCCAGGTTCACTTTCATTACCTTAAGGTCCACATAGGTGATCCAGTAATGGTCTTTTTCCTGCTCTGCCGTTACGTAAACCAGTTTAGAGATCCTGTTCAACGAATCAAGAAAGGGTGTGGTGTAGCGTTTATTATACCGGAATGCATAGTAATACAGGCCACTGTACCTCGAGCCTACCAGTAAGGTATCGGTTGAAATGATGTGCAGTGTTTTGGGATAATCATACTTAATGCGGGTAGGCATTACATTTTTGCTCACCAGTGTTTTTCCGTCATACCTGTAAATGAACCCGAATTCGGTAATGAACCACAATACCTTGTTCTTGTCTTCCTTGATATAATCAACCGGTGAAGGCAGTTTGTTGGTTGTGGCTGTTACATCAGGGATCTTCACGAGCGGGACTAATTGATTGGTGTTGGTAACCGTAAACACCATACCGTTCTGGTCGCAGATGATGATCTGTCCCGAAGCCCGCTGGAAAATGCTTCGCACCACCAGCGTATTGCGTTGGTCGGGGTGTGTGATCTTAACAATGTTACCCGTTTTAACGTCAATGCTATTTAATCCGTTCCCTGTGCCTGCCCATAATAAGCCCGACCGGTCTTTGAGGAGACAGATGACATTATTATTTGAGATCTGTGGGGTGAAATAGGGCTTGGTCTCATAGCCATCATAGCGGTTAAGCCCGTTAATGGTACCGATCCACATCATGCCTGCATCATCCTGCACGAGGCAGGTGGCCCACCGGTTGCTTAAGCCCTGCGCAGTGGAAATAAGCTCCTGGGCTTTTGCAGGGGAAAAGAAACACAGAATAATGATAATGATGCGTGTTATCATAAATGTTGTTTTTGAAGCCACGGATAAAAGCAGTAGGTGCTTAAACGGTGGATGTTGTTTTGCTGCTAACCGATTGGATCAATACCCCGAATATAACAACAAGCAGGCAACCGATCACATTGAGCCAGAGGAAGGAAACAATATCAGCAGCATACACAATGATAACACCTGCTTCGGCCAGCAAAGCGGCATAAAAAACCGCACTGGCACGGATCCTTTTCATGTAAAAGGCCACCACAAAAATGCCCAGCATGGTTCCGTAAAATAAGCTGCCGAGGATATTCACGGCTTCAATTAAGCTGCCCAGCTGGGAAGCGAACATGGCTGTTGCAATACAAAACACACCCCAGAACAAGGTGATCCATCGCGAGGCCGTATAATAGTGGTGATCGCTTTTTCCCTGCACCCATATGCGTTTATACAGATCGATCACTGTTGATGAGGCCAGCGAGTTAAGCGCGGCCGCAATGCTTCCCCATGCTGCCAGAAAGATCACGGCAATCAATAAGCCAATCAAACCTTTGGGTAAATGATGCACCACGAAGTATAAAAAAATGTAATTCGTGTCGTTCACATCGGCTGTTTTATCGGCTTGCTTAATGAGGGCAAGTGTTTGTTTGCGGGTTTCCTGTTTCCGGCCTTCTGTTACTTTGAGGTTGGCCTGGATCACCGCTACTTTGTCGTCATTTTTTGAATGGATCGCATGAGCCAGCTGCGTGGTTTGAAGTTGGGCAAGGTTGTTTAAAGAATCATAGGATACCTGCCTGGTGTGGATTTGTGAAGAATATGCTGCATTCGCATGTGCTTTGTTTAGCTGCGATTCATTAAAAAAAACAGGCGCTTTATAAAAAAGGTAAAAACTGAACACCAATGCACCGATCAGCAGGATCAGGAACTGCATGGGCACTTTCACCAGCCCGTTCATTAATAAACCCATGCGGCTTTCTTTAATGTCTTTGGCCGTTAAATACCGGCCCACCTGGCTCTGGTCGGTGCCAAAGTAGGAAAGGGCCAGGAAAAAACCACCGATCACCCCGCTCCAGATGTTGTATTTGTCTTTCCACCATGCCCCATCGGTGACATCGATCCGTGTTTCAATAATATTCAGTTTGCCCATTTTACCTGCAACCTGCAAGGCATCGGTAAAACCAACACCTTCGGGTAATAAATGCACCACCATATAACCGGCCAGGAACATACCGGTGAAAACGATAAACAGCTGTTGCATCTGGGTGTAGGCAACTGCCTTTGCCCCGCCTGCAATGGTGTAAATAATTAATAAGCCACCCATTACCAGGTTGGTGATGTAAATGTTCCAGCCCAGCAACGAAGAAAGAATAATAGAAGGCGCATAAATGCTGATGCCTGTGGAAAGCCCGCGTGAAATAAGGAACAGGGCAGAGGTAAGCGCCCGTGTACGCAGGTCGAAACGTTGTTCTAGATATTCGTAAGCGGTGTAAACTTTAAGCCTGTGATAAATAGGTACAAAGGTGATGCAGAGCACCACCATGGCAAGCGGGAGCCCGAAGTAGTATTGCACAAAGCGCATCCCATCGGTGTAGGCCTGTCCGGGTGCAGAAAGAAAAGTGATGGCGCTGGCCTGTGTGCC
>JAZKGM010000141.1:0-5218 GCA_040385895.1 Bacteroidota bacterium | reverse complement strand
CACTATTCCTTTCAGATATAAATTTAAAGACCGCTTTTTATGGGGAGTGAAATGCGACCAGTGTGAATTGATCTCCATATGGCCGCGCCCTTCCGACAAAGAAATTGAAGAGATGTATGCGGAAGATTATTTTACCGGAACAGACAAGCAGACCCATCACATGGAGGTTGACTACATGCAGATCCTTTCCCAGGGCGATTATAAAGCCGGAGTGCAAGAGCTCAGGAAGTACGGTGAGCATGCAAGTGTTCTTGATGTAGGTTGTGCCACAGGAAATTTTTTATATGCATTAAAGAATGCAGGATACACGGTTGCCGGTACTGAACTTTCTGCATTTGCAGCAGCGTACGGGAATAAAAACTTCCAGGTTAACATCGTGAATAAGCCCTTTAATAAACAGCTGATGGGAAACGGATTCAGCAGCGAACAATTTAATATTATTCTCATGGGTGATGTGCTTGAACACTTTACCAACCCGACAGAAGCCACAGAAACGGCCTTTGCACTACTCAAACCTCACGGTGTACTGCTGATCCAGCTTCCCGGAACCCTTAACCTGATCTCGAGCAAGCTGGCTTTTATTTTATATAAGCTCACCGGTTCACAGAAAACAATGTACATTCCACCTTATCATTTAACTGAATTTACTGCAAAAACCGCAACAAAAATGCTTCAGCAGGCAGGCTTCAGCAAGGTTAATATCAAACAGGATATTAAACCGCCCTCCACCATCACTTTAAGGGGAAATGCGGCAGAAAATTTCGTAAAAAAGTCGCTTCAGTATATTAATTATGTATTGACCAAATGGTTTGGCATAGCTGGTGACAGAATAATTATTGAAGCATTCAAATAAATAATCATACCATTATCAGGATCCTCGCAATCATATCGTACCCCTTTTTACCGGCCACCACAGGTGGTGAGATTTCAACCCTGCAAATTTTAAAATACCTTTCTCATCAGCATGATGTAACGGTGTTTACGGTTGAACCTTATCATGAGCACTACAAACATCAAACCGGTGACCTGAAACTTGTTTTCGGGATGCCGTTTAAAACCAGCCGTTATTATAACATCCGTTTGATAAGCACGCTACAAAAACTGGTTAAACAGACACATGCGGAATGGCTGTTCTTTGATCAACCCTGGTTTGGATGGATCATGTGGGCATTAAAATTCATCACCGGCAAAAAGATCTTTATCCGCAGCAATAATATCGAGTACCTGCGCTTTAAAAGCATGGGTAAATGGTTCTGGCAAATGTTGTATGTATACGAAAAATGGACCTACCGCGCTGCCGATCTTGTGGTATTTGTTAGCGAAAGCGAAAGACAAAAGGCCATTTATGAATTCGACCTGAAGCCCGAAAGAACTTTGCTTACGCCTTATGGGGTTGAAATTGAAAACTTAAACCAGGAATCGCCCCCGGTACCTGCCGGAACACGATCCAGCATCTTAAATCTCAGGTCGCAGCTAGGTGTTGCTGATGATGAAAAAATGATCCTCTTCTTTTCCACGCTTAGCTATTATCCCAATTATGAGGCCGTGGGTTTTATTGCCGACAACATTTATCCGTTGCTGAAAGAAAGAACAGGCTTTCGATTCAGGATCATTTTATGCGGAAAAGGTTTGCCTGGGGATATTAAGAAGAAGCTCACTGATAAGCCCGAAATAAGCTACCTGGGTTTTGTTGATGATATCAGCCTATATATTGATGCTGCAGATATTATGATCAACCCTATATTGAGTGGTGGCGGGGTAAAAACAAAAGCCATTGATACTTTGGCGCGTAACCAGCGCGTGCTTTCCACACGCAATGGAGCCGATGGAATTGATCCTGCTGTATGTAAAGATAATTTGGTAATAGTGGAAGATGGCAACTGGCCCGCATTTGCCGATGCCATCGTGGAATGGGCCGGCCGGCCTAAAAATATTCCGCAGGAATTTTACAACATGTATGGCTGGCCCGGGATCATTAAAAACCTGGGCGTCAAACTTGACCAACTAGATAACCTGAAATGAGAATAACACCACTGCTTTGTTTCGTGTTCATGCTATGCACGCAGGCAAACGCGCAATACAAAATTGACCTGCTCGACAGCAATACATTTGTGTTAGGCCATGGAGTGGTATTAAGCAAAACTTCTTTCAGGGGCTTAAGTGTGGTTGATGACCAGAACATCTGGGTCAGCGGAAGCCGTGGCACCATTGCCCTAAGCACAAACGGTGGTCAAACATTTACATATACCCGGCTAAAAGGCTATGAAAATTCGGACTTCAGGGACATCGAAGCTTTTGACGGGCAACGCGCCATTGTAATGAGCAGCGGAACTCCCGCTTATATTTTAAAAACAACGGATGGCGGACAAACCTGGAAGGAAGTATATAAGAACACCGATTCTGCTTACTTTTTAGATGCCATGGATTTCTGGGATGATAAACGGGGTGTATTGGTTGGCGATCCGGTCAACGGGCATTTTGTATTGCTTCAAACAAACGATGGTGGCGAAACATGGAATGAACCGGATACCTCGCAAACACCAATAGCAATGAAGGGCGAAGCAGTGTTTGCAGCGAGCGGAACAAGTTTGAGGTGCTGGGGCAAGGATGAATTTGGATTTGTATCAGGTGGTACGCATACGAGAATGTTTGTTCGCAGTGGTATAAAATGGAGCTACAGAAACCTTCAGATCCAAAAAGGACTCCAATCGCAGGGGGCATTTTCACTTGCCCTTGTTAATGAGAAACAAAGGTTTATGGTTACAGGCGGCAATTACGTAAGCGATACATCCACATTGCCTAATTCATGTTATGTTGTTTTATCCGGTCATGTAAACCACATAGGGATCAAAGATACCAAAGCGTATAAATCATGCGTGGAATCGCTCCCTACCGAAGACCAGGCCGAAGTTGCCATTGCAACAGGAATAAGCGGCAGCGACCTGTTTAAAGCATTCAGCTGGACAAATATTTCAGGCGAAGCATTTAATGTTGTGCGGAAAGCAAAAAAAGGGAATGCAGTGTTTTTAGCCGGTCCAAAAGGTAAAATAGGTAAGCTGATCCGTTAACGGTTTACTTCTCCGCATCTTTTAACATCATGTTCAGGTTCTTATTTTCCGGAAAATAACGCAACCCGCGTTGGGCGTATTTCTTTGCTTCAGGTTTCCGATCATTAACAAGCATACTGTAAGCAAGGATCTCATGCACGTTCTCATTCATCGGTTCTTTGGCCAGCAAGCGGTTTGCATAATACGCTGTTTGTTGAACCTCTTTCAGTTCAAATGATGTTTTGGCCAGCTCTTCCAGCACAAAAAGATTGTTGCTATCCAGTTGATAAGCTCCCGATAAAGCTTCTTTTGCATGCGGGTAATCAGCATTTGCAATATAAACCCTGGCCAGGTCGAAATGCGCGTTGAAAAAATACGGATATACCTCGATGGACCGGTTGAAATGATGGATGGCCTGCAATTGCATGTTACCTGCTTCTGCATTGCTCAGCCGGGTATTGGTTGTTGACACATACATTAAGTTCGTGCCCAAGGTATGATGCGCATAAGCCGACCGGTCGAGGTGTTCAATATCATGCTGCATTAATGTAAGCGCATCTTTCCAGTCATTGTTACGGGCAATTGTTCGGGCAGCAAACAGCACCAGCACGATCATAAAAGCGTACTCCACCGCTTTGGGCTTCGTAAAATTAAACCCCGGCTTTAACCATACTACCAATACCGCCACCATCAAACAAAAGCCTGCCGATGCACCAAAAGCCAAACGTTCTCCAACCATACCGGCAACCAGTTCAACCCAATTGCTGAATAATAAAATACTTAACAGGTACCAGGCAATACCAATGCTTAACAAGGGCCGTTTGTTCAGCTGCCAAAGGGCCAATGCAATTAAGCCCAAATGAAGCAGCATGGACAACCAGGCGGAAAGGGCATTTAAGGATGTTGTTTCCATTCTTGCATACCCGTAATAAAAAGAAAGCCGGACCGGAAAAACCATTAACCGCATGTACTCGGCAAGGGTTAAAAAGCCCGTGCCTGCAAGTTCACTTTTTGAATGCGCTGCAACCAATGGATTTTCTATATAATGCAGCGGGCGACCCTCTGTTAGGCTGCTGTTTTTCTGTTTTATGGTTTCATCAACCACCGCAACTTCATTTGGCGCAAAATGAATGTTCCAGAGTTGTGCGACAGACTGCGACTTAAACGATACGTGAAACAACGATGCGATGACCAGGCAAATGGCCAGCCTTTCCATGAATATTTTGTTATCCTTAAAAAAATAAAAACCAACGGATAAGATCAATAATGCAGCCAGGTAAGGTTCGGGTTTAAATACCAGAAAGGAAAGGACTATTGATGCTGCAATAAATAAGATGGCCCAAACCGCCCTTTTATACAATAAGAAAAAGAACACATTTATATTAAGTACCAAAGCTACTGCACCAAAGGAAAAATGCGAGACCAGGTGAACCAGCATTAAAGCTGACGCTAATAGAATATGTTTATATGATAACTCATTTTTCGAATGCGCATACCAGCCATATCCCACGGCCACAGTTAATGCGGATATGCTGAGCGTGCCACTTTTAAAGAGAAAAGCAGCCACTGCCAGTTGCAGAACAGCAATAAAGACCTGGTTTTGAGTACCGCGGTATAATGCCAGGAAAAGGAATGGCGCTGCTAACAACAGGTAGCCGATCTGCGAGTGAAAAAATGCAAAAAAGAGTATGGCCCAGGAAATAGCCCACCAGATAAGAGACGTATATTTTAAACTAAAAAATGCGCTAAGCTTTAAACGGATCGGCTGATGTTGCTTAAACAAGTAATAGGAACAGATAACTGCCAAAGGTGCAATAAGTAGCACCAGCCCACGGCTTACTGCAAAATCAGCTCCTATAACTGCGGCAGGGATGATACAGGATAAAAACGCGGTAAGTATCCTTTGTAAGGCAACCGGGTTGAAAAAAACAGGGACCAGCGGAAGTATAAACACCATCGGGTAGATGCTTTTTTTTGACAGCATTCCCAAACTAAAAAACAATAATGCCAGCAACCAGGCAGGCAGCCTTTTGGTTTTGATAAATAAATGAACATGACGCGCTGCCAGCAGCATAAAAACAAAAGCCAGCAATTCATCACGGTTTTTTATACTCGCCACCACCTCGGTATGAACCGGGTGTACCGCAAAAACAAGTGCGGCAATAAAAGCT
>JAZKGM010000140.1:0-1748 GCA_040385895.1 Bacteroidota bacterium | reverse complement strand
TTATGTAATTGCCTTTGGTATTGTAATCGGCATCACTAAACCACAAATGATGCACGCAGGCTTCGGCTGTGATCCGCTTCCGGCTCAGCGGAATGTCGTTGCGGAACAGCTCCAGCTCTTTTGCCGTGCTGATGTGAAGGATGTGTAAACGGGTATTGTGTTTTTTTGCCAGCTCCACCGCATAGCTTGACGATTTGTAGCAGGCTTCTGCTGTGCGGATCTTAGGGTGGAAAGAAGCATCAATGTCTTCACCGAATTCGGCTTTGATGCGTGCCGCATTTTCCCTGATCATCGGGTCGTCTTCACAATGCGTGGCTATTAATGTTTTTACTTCTGCAAAAACCTTCTCCAAGGCATGCAGGTCATCCACCACCATGTCTCCGGTTGATGAGCCCATAAAGATCTTTACCCCGCATACGTTCCGTTCGTCAACCTGCAACAGCTGGTCGAGGTTGCGGTTGGTGGTGCCGATATAAAACGAATAATTGGCCAGGGAACACTTGGCGGCCCTTGTATATTTTTGTTCGAGTAATTCAATGGTGGTGGCCGCAGGATTGGTATTGGGCATTTCCATATAACTGGTTATACCACCCGCAACAGCTGCTTTGGCTTCTGTGTAGATCTCCCCTTTATGCGTTAAGCCCGGCTCGCGGAAATGCACCTGGTCGTCAATGGCACCCGGCAACAGGTATAATCCTTCTGCATTGATCACTTTATCGGCAGGCATGGCAATGCCGTTGGTATCTATTTTTTCAATGACCTTGTTTTTAATATATACATCGGCAAAATAGGTTTTGCCTTCGTTCACCAGTTTTGCATTGCGGATCAGTAATGTGCTCATGCGGGCGAAGATAAGATGATAAGCCATGTAAAGAAAATACTTGCCACATTTACCCGCTTTGATACCTGCTGTTTAATTTTAAATTCGTACTGCTTATTCATTACCGATCATGACATTTAAAATTTATACCAAAACGGGCGACAAGGGCGAAACTTCATTGATAGGAGGCGTTCGTGTGCCTAAATACCATTTGCGCATTGAAAGCTACGGCACCATTGATGAGCTGAATTCATACATAGGCCTGGTGATAGACAGCATGCCCGATAAAGACGCTGCTGAAATTTTATTCGAGATCCAGGACCGCCTGTTCACCATCGGCTCGGTGCTGGCCAGCGATCCGGTTAAATCAAAAATGAAGATACCTGATGTGCACGAAAGCGATATTGAGCTGCTGGAGAACAGCATGGATGAAATGGATCAATCGCTTCCTGCATTAAAAAGTTTTATACTTCCGGGCGGTACACTCGCTGCTTCGCATTGCCACGTGGCACGTTGTGTTTGCCGCAGGGCCGAAAGGCTAACAGTTCAGCTGGCAACAGAAACCCAAGTGCCCGATATTATTATCCGTTACCTGAACCGCCTCAGCGATTTCCTCTTTATGTTTTCGCGCAAGCTGGTGCATGATGCAGGCGCCACAGAAACTCCGTGGAGACCGAGAATGTGAAACGATGTTGAAGCAATGTGTATAAAAGCGCACGGGGGATAACGTGGTTATAACTATTTATTCACCAGGCTAACTTAGCAGGATGAAAATCCAACTCCTGTTCATCCTTTTCCTTGTAACGGTTTCTTTTACCGTAAAACATGATAAAGCCGTTGATCCCTGGGTTAAATATGTGAGCCCGGCCGAGTTTCACCAGCTGTTAAAAAAATACACGGGCCAATGGAATGTAGAGATCAGCATGTG
>JAZKGM010000139.1:0-4697 GCA_040385895.1 Bacteroidota bacterium | reverse complement strand
CATCAACTCGTTTAAGCCGCTAAAAACAGTTTGGGGAAATATTGACGGCAAAGAGTTAAGAACTGAAATGCCTGAATGGGTGGTTTTTGAGGCAGAACAATTAAAAGTGCTGATGATCCACATCGGTGGGTACCCCGGAAAATATTCGTCCAGGTGCCTGGAGCTCATCAAACAGAACCGCCCGGATATTGTGGTTTGCGGGCATTCACATATTTTAAAGATCATGCGCGATAAAACGTATGGTTTGATGCATTTTAATCCGGGCGCAGCAGGTTTTAAAGGGTTTCATTCATTGAGCACTGCCTTGCGTTTTGTAATTGACGGCAAACAAATGAAGGATATGGAGGTGTGGGAAATGCCAAAAAAGATCATCTTGTAACTTAAAGTTCTTTCATTTATGCTGCATTAAAGAAAGAGAAGCTATCCGGTTTAATAAGAAAGCTAAACCGGTGATCGGGATTCTCTAAGCCTTGGTATTTCAGGTGCAACCATTTTTTTTAAGCGATTGACTTAAAGCAAAAGCGTTAATATTTTACTCAACCTGAAATTTTAAACAACCATGAGAAGATCACTTTTACTCACTTTTTCTTTATTACTTACAGCAGGTATAATCAATGCCCAGAACATAAGTAATTGTGGCACCGATATGTATGCTCAAACATTGAGGGCGCAAAACCCACAGGTGTATGATGCTGCCGTGGCGGCCATGAAAACCAATTGGGAGGCATATAAAGCCAACGCTAAAAATACTCATGCCCAGGGCAAAAAAGCAGATAAGATCATTATTCCGCTGGTATTCCATGTTTTTCATAACAATGGAAATGAAAACCTTAGCGATGCACAGATAAAGGGGATTGTGGATGCTTTAAACAAGTATTACAATGCAGACCCTTCTTTGGTGGACAATGTACGTGATGTGTTTGATACGATTGTGGCCAACTGCAATTTTGAGTTTCGTTTGGCGAGCAAGGACCCTAACGGGAATTGCACCAATGGGATCGTACGCATTCAAACCCCACTGGCAGAACGGGCATCAAATGACATTAAAAAATTAAGCGTATGGGACACCAAAAGGTATATGAATGTATGGACGGCATCTGAAGTTTACAGCAATGGCAGAAAAGTGGGTGGTTTTGCCCAAACTCCTATTACAGGCTCTGCTTCAACAGACGGGTTACTGATCGTAGCCCAACAGTCACTTGGCGGAAATACGGTAGCACATGAAATAGGCCACTGTTTCGGATTATACCATCCCTTCCAGGGAGACAGCTGTTCAGGTGAGGGTGATGAGGTGTATGACACTCCGCCTACGTTCTTTATTCCACCTCCGGGCCAGGCTGTTTTGGGCAGGGGCAATCATTGTGACGATGTGAATTACAATACCTGTAAGACTGGAACTCACGATTTGCCTGATATGCAGGAAAACATCATGGATTATTTTGAGGGTTCATGTTCAGGAGTAATGTTCAGCAAAGGCCAGCATCAACGCATGTTGTTTATGCTGGAAACATACCGTAAGGTATTGATCTCACAAGAAAATTTAATATCAACCGGTGTGCTTGACCCTGTTGTCGCATGTGCACCGATTCCTTCTATTGGTACAAAAGTAGGTGTTGTGCCTACCTATGGCCGTTCGGCATGTGCAAATACAGCGATCGACTTTGTTGATCTATCGTATAATGGTACGCCAACCTCGTGGAGCTGGGATTTTGGCAGCGGAGCCATCCCGGCCACATCGGCTGTGAAAAATCCAACAGGTATACGCTATTCAACAACCGGCAAAAAAACGATCACACTTACGGTAACCGGAACGGGAGGCACAAACACTAAAGTATTTACCGATTTTATGAACATAACCGACCAGGCTGCTATTGCTTACCCGGCTTACCTTCCTGATTATGCCATACCAGGCGATGGATGGGAAACATCGGGCGAAGATGCAGTAGTTTGGGAGAGAACTGCTGTTGCGGCATCAGGATCTTTTGGAATGAAATTACCGGGCAGCGATTTTGATATGTACGGAAAAGAATATATGCTCACTTCACCGTTCTATGACCTCTCATCGGCATCGGCCCCATACATTCAATTTAAATATGCTTTTGCCAGAAATGCTTACCCGGGTTCCTCGGATCCTACTGCTGATAAGTTACTTCTGCAGGGAAGTATTAACTGCGGCCTGAGCTGGCAGTTGATCAAATTATTTCAAAGAAACACAGACGTTGATCCAATTACAGATAATTTAAGCACGGTTGGCAGTCTGCCTATTCCTTACACGGTAAGTTTCATTCCGTCTTCTCCTGCTCAATGGACAACCTTTTCTTCCAACTTAGACAATATATATAAGCAAAACCGTGTTCGTTTCCGTTTTGTGATGCAAAGTGCAGGCGGAAATAACTTATACCTTGATGACATTGCCATCGGGCAAAAAACAGGCTTGAATGAATTAAATGTAAAAGATATCAGCCTGGCTGTTTTTCCTAACCCGTTCAGCTCTTCCACACAGATCAGCTATAAACTGAACAAAGCAGAAGAAGTAAGCATCGAAGTGTTTGATATCGTAGGAAAAAAAGTAGCTACTTTATATAAAGGGCTTCAGACCGAAGGTGTACAAGAAGTTACCTTCGATAAAGCACAAACAGGTGTGAGCACAGGCTTGTATTTTATAAAGCTGGGTATCGGTGGTTCTGCCATCACCCAAAAGGTGTTGGTAAAGTAATATTACCGGCCATTCGGCCCTTTAAATTTGGAAACTAATGTGCATAGTTTGATAACTATTCTCTGACCACTTATTGTTCCGGGTGCAACCAAATTTCAAAAGCGGTTGTCTTAAAGCAAAAAAGTTATTATTTTGCTCACCTGAAATTTTATAATAAATCATGAGAAAATCACTTCTACTGGCCTTTTCTTTGTTACTTACAGCGGGAATTATCCGTTCCCAAAACATAAGTAATTGTGGCACAGATCTTCATGCTCAAACATTAAGAGAACAAAACCCACAGGTGTATGATGCTGCCGTGGCGGCCATGAAAGCCAATTGGGAGGCCTATAAAGCCAATGCTAAAAATAACCGTACCCAGGGCAAAAAAGCAGATAAGATCATTATTCCGCTGGTATTTCATGTTTTTCATAACAATGGAAACGAAAACCTTAGCGATGCCCAGATAAACGGGATCGTGGATGCTTTAAATAAATATTACAGTGCCGATCCTTCTCTGGTAAGCGGAGTACGTGATATTTTTGATACCCTGGTAGCCAACTGCAACTTTGAGTTTCGTTTAGCCCGCAAAGACCCTAATGGGAATTGCACGAATGGGATCATACGCATTCAAACGCCTCTTGCTGCACGTGCATCGAACGATATTAAAAAATTAAGCGTATGGGACACCAAAAGGTACATGAATATCTGGACGGCATCAGAAGTTTACAGCAATGGCAGGCAAGTGGGCGGGTTTGCCCAGTTTCCTTTTACCGGCTCATCTTTAACAGATGGTTTACTGATCGTAGCCCAGCAATCGCTTAGCGGAAACACGGTATCACACGAAATAGGCCATTGCCTTGGTTTATTCCATCCTTTCCAGGGAAGTGCCTTGCCTGATAGCTGCGCAAACATTGACGATGAAGTGGATGATACCCCCCGTACATTTTTTATTCCCGCCACAGGTGCCATATTAATCGGCCGTGGAAATAAGTGTGCTGATACAGCCTACAATACCTGTAAAAATGAAACACCTGATATGCCTGATATGCAGGAAAATATCATGGATTATTTTGATGGTTCATGTTCAGGGGTAATGTTCAGCAAAGGCCAGTATAGGCGCATGATGTTTATGCTGGAAACTTATCGTAAAGTATTGTATTCGCAGGAAAACCTGATAGCAACAGGAGTATTAGATCCTATTGCAGCATGTGCACCTATTCCGGCAATCGGTACAAAAGTGGGTGTTGTGCCTACGTATGGCCGTTCGGCCTGTTTAAATACAGGCATAGACTTTATAGATCTTTCGTATAACGGCACCCCAACATCGTGGAGCTGGGATTTTGGCAGCGGAGCCACCCCGGCCACATCAGCTGTTAAGAACCCGCTTGGAGTAATGTATTCAACCCCTGGCAAAAAAACGATCACGCTTACAGTAACCGGATCGGCAGGTACAAATACCAAAGTATTTACCGATTTCATGAACATCACCGACCAGGCTCCTATTGCTTACCCGGCTTACCGCCCTGATTATGCCATACCAAGCGATGGCTGGGAAACGTCAAGCGAAGATGCGGTAGTTTGGCAAAGGACCACAGTTGCAACATCGGGATCTTTCGGAATGAAATTACCGGGCAGCGATTTTGAAATGTATGGAAAAGAATATACACTTACTTCACCATTCTATGACCTGTCATCGGCATCGGCTCCCTATATTGAATTTAAATATGCTTTTGCCAGGAATGCTTACCCGGGTTCAACCGATCCTACAGCTGATAAGATGAACCTCCAGGGTAGCGTTAATTGTGGCTTAACATGGCAACTGATCAAATCATTTGTGGGAACAGAACTAAGCACCGTTGTAGGTGATGGCCCGATACCTTACACGGTGAGTTTTGTACCTTCTACCAGCGACCAATGGGTTACATTTAACCAGCCTTTAGCCGCTGCTTATAAGCAAAACCGTGTTCGTTTCCGTTTTGTGATGCAAAGTGCAGGCGGA
>JAZKGM010000138.1:0-2488 GCA_040385895.1 Bacteroidota bacterium | reverse complement strand
CAGCAACATCATTGCCATGCATTTTGATACGTTCGGCTTTATAAAAGTGAACCACCAGGAAGTTGCATCATACTTTGATCAAAATAATAAAACACTAACCATACCTGCCATTGGCAGCACATTTAATATTTAACAAATACAATAAACAACCCGATAGACGCTAACAAAATCATGGGAAAAATAATATCAGTCGTAAATCAAAAAGGTGGTGTGGGAAAAACCACAACTGCGGTGAACCTTGCAGCCAGCCTTGCGGTATTGGAATACAAAACACTGGTTGTTGATGCCGACCCACAGGCCAATACAACTTCTCACCTCGGCTTCGACCCTAAAAACGTGAAGCTTGGTTTGTACGAGGTTTTGATCAATGATACTTCTGCACGGGAAGCGATCTTAAAAACAGAGGTGGATTACCTGGATATCCTGCCATCGAACATCGACCTTGTTGGTGCAGAGATCGAGCTGATCAACATCCCAAACCGCGAAAGGGTGCTTGGACATGCGCTGGCACCTATAAAAAAAGACTATGATTTTATTATCGTAGACTGCTCGCCCTCGCTTGGGCTGATCACCACCAACTCCCTTACAGCAAGCGACAGCGTGATCATTCCTGTTCAATGCGAATACTTTGCACTGGAAGGTTTGGGTAAATTATTAAACACGATTAAAATAGTTCAGAGCGGCTTAAATGCCGACCTGCAAATAGAGGGTTTACTATTAACCATGTACGACATGCGTTTACGCCTGAGCAACCAGGTTGTTGAAGAAGTGAAAATGCACTTTCAGCAAATGGTGTTCGATACCATTATCCAGCGCAACACCCGCTTAAGCGAAGCGCCAAGTTTTGGCAAGGCGGTAATTGCATACGATGCCGAGTGTAAAGGAACCATCAATTATTTAAACCTGGCTAAAGAACTGTTGCAGAAGAACGGGCTGAGCAAAATGAACATGTTTGAATCAGCGTTGAACTAGACAAAATGTTGAATGTTAGGTTTTGAATGAAGAGTAACAATATCATATTAGACAAGAGTTTCAACTTTGCCTTAATGATCATTGGTCTTTACAAACAATTGAAATCGAATAATGAATTTGTTCTTTCCAAACAACTTCTTAGGAGCGCAACCAGCATTGGCGCAAATGTAAATGAATCGACAGCTGCCCAAAGTAAGGCCGATTTATTCATAAAATGGCCATTGCATCAAAGGAAGCCAGGGAAACAAAATATTGGCTCATGCTTCTCTCCAGGAGCAAACTTGTTGATGTTGATTATGCATCATACTTAAAAGAGATAGACGAAATAATAAATATAATAACTGCGATCGTTAAAACCTCGCAACAGAATTTAAAGAATAGCTGAACTGAAACGCATTCAAAATCCAACATTCAGCATTCAAAATTTGTAACATGACAGTAAAAACAAAAGAAATGAACAATCCGCGTAAAAATGGCTTGGGCCGAGGCCTTAGCGCTTTGCTTGAAAACGCAAATACCGATATAACCAACAATGCCCGCGAAGCACACCCGGCAAACTCGATCAGCGAAATTCCCATCAGCCAGATCCAGGCCAACCCTTTTCAGCCACGCACTGAATTTGAAGAAGTTGCTTTACAGGAATTAGCAGAATCTATAAAGATACATGGCGTGATCCAGCCCATTACCGTACGTAAAATGGGCTACGACAGCTACCAGATCATTTCGGGTGAACGCAGGACACGTGCAAGCCTGCTGGCGGGTTTAACAAAGATCCCTGCCTACATTCGCGTGGCCAACGACCAGGAAATGCTGGAAATGGCATTGATCGAAAATATCCAGCGCGAAGAACTGAACCCGATAGAAATAGGCTTAAGCTACAAACGCCTGATGGAAGAATGCAGCCTGAAGCAGGATGAAGTGGGTGGCCGTGTTGGTAAAAACAGGAGTACGGTAAATAACTACCTGCGTTTATTAAAGCTGCCCGATTCCATTCAATCTGCCTTAAAAGAAGGAAAGATCAGCATGGGCCATGCGAGGGCCATCATCAGTGTAGAAGATCCCCAGAAACAGGAATGGATGCTGGAGCAAATGCTGGCCAACGAACTAAGCGTGCGCAGCGTGGAAAGCCTTGTTCGCGAAGAACAAAACAATGCAGAAGCCAAACCGGCAAAAGCACCTGTTAAGCAGGCAAAAGCACAGGCTTTGGTTGATTACCAGAAAACACTTAGTGAACGTTTCAATACCCGCATCAGCATCAAAGCCGATGATAAGGGACGTGGCAGCATTAAGATCCCTTTCAGGTCGCAAGGCGAATTACAACGTATCCTCGACCTGATCCAACCGGAAGAAAATTAAACACACTTATTCCATAAAATAAACACCAGGCATTTACACCGCCTGGTGTTTTTGTTTTAATACATAACTAACCTGTTTATTTATTTTATTTCTGTAACATTGATAGAATACTTTTTGCATGAAAAAAACGAAGAGTTCCGGTGTCGGAGCTGCTATTTGA
>JAZKGM010000137.1:0-2028 GCA_040385895.1 Bacteroidota bacterium | reverse complement strand
TGCAGGCATTATGTGGACCTTGATTATTATGAAGCATCTTCGCCCATTGATACGGTACCGAAGTATTGGAAAGATGCCGTAGCCAAATACACCGAAGATACTTTGAAAGCATACGGGATCGTTCCGTGGCACATCAGCCTGATGAAGTATAAGCTCACTGAAGCTTTTAAAGAAAAGGACATGGATAAGATCCTTCGCATTTCGGCTGATATCGGGCATTACATTGCCGATGCACACGTGCCTTTACACTCCACCCAGAACTATAACGGCCAGCTCACCAACCAGCACGGCATCCATGGATTCTGGGAAAGCCGGCTGCCTGAATTGTTCAGCAACAACTATGATTTTTTTGTAGGCCGCGCGGCTTATATTGATCATGTACAACTGGCAGCCTGGACGGCCAGCGAAGGCAGTTATGCGGCAAAAGACAGTGTGCTTGATTTTGAACGCAGGCTCAACAATGAATTTGGCAGCGACCGCAAATACACCACTGAGCTGCGCGGACAAACACAGGTAAAGGTATACTCGAAAGAATATTCGGAAGCTTACCATACCATGCTTGGCAACCAGGTGGAACGCAGGATGCGGGCCAGCATTTTAGCTGTGGGAAGCATCTGGTACACGGCATGGGTTGATGCAGGGCAACCCGATCTGAATAACTTAAATACCAAACCGGAGAACCTTACTGATGAACAACGAAAGGCTTTAATTGCAGAAGAGCAAAAGATGCTGCAGGAAAAGAAGATGCTGGGAAGGCCGGAGAATTAGTTACGGCAGTGTGGTTTTATGTTGATTAGTTAATTAAGGTCTTAACCATTGCGTACCCAAAGATTTGTTACTGGGTGCCAGCCACCGTTGTGCTCTTTGCGCCTTCTTTGTGTCCTTTGTGGTTATATCCCCGTAGTTTCAGGATTTATGGTAATTGCGTATCATTGCACCCATGACGGTTATCGCACCATTAAGAACAGTTAACGTTACCCGATACATCACGCCATTGCGGGAAGGAGGCTCTATGCCGGCCATTGTGGAAGCCGATGACGGATTTTTATACGCGCTTAAGTTCAGTGGTGCGGGGCAGGGTACAAAAGCCCTGATCGCGGAAATTATTGGTGGTGAGATCGCGCGTTTGCTGGGGTTAAAAGTTCCGGAGCTGGTGTTCGCTTACCTGGATGAAGCCTTTGGAAGAACCGAACCCGATGAAGAGATCCAGGACCTTTTAAAAGCCAGTGTTGGCCGTAACCTGGCGCTGCATTATTTATCCGGCTCTATTACGTTCGACCCGGTGCTTGGCAATGTAGACGAGCTAACGGCATCAAAGATCGTGTGGCTCGATTGCCTCATCATGAATATGGACCGCACGGCACGGAACACCAATATGCTGATGTGGAATAAAGAATTGTGGCTCATTGACCACGGAGCTTCTATGTATTTTCACCACACCTGGCAAAACCCGCAGGAGCAGGCCCTTAAGCCATTTACTCTGGTAAAGGACCATGTTTTGCTTCCTGTAGCCAATAAGCTGGAAGAAGCAGACCGGTTGTGCAGGAGTGTATTAACTGCCGATCAGCTCAGCTCGGTGGTATCGCTCATCCCTGACGAATGGTTAAACGGTGTTTTTGAAACACCCGGAGAACACCGCCAGGCATATGTCGATTTTTTGGTAACACGCAGCATTAATTCCCACCTGTTTTTAACCGAAGCACAACATGCAAAACAAGCACGTATTTGAGTATGCCATCATCAGGCTGGTGCCAAAGGTAGAGCGCGAAGAGTTTATTAACATTGGCGTGATCCTGTTTTGCAAGAAACTGAACTGTGTAAAAGTGAAATTTACCGCTAAAACAGCGCGGCTTGAAGCTTTTGCTACACATACAGACGTGGAAGAAGTATTGCAGCACATGCAGGCCTTCGGGCGGATCGCAAACGGGGAAAAAGACTCGGGCCCTATCGGGGAGCTGGATGAAGCATCACGTTTCAGGTGGTTAACCGCAACGAGAAGCACCATTTTGCAGGCGTCAAAAATTCACC
>JAZKGM010000136.1:13979-24625 GCA_040385895.1 Bacteroidota bacterium | reverse complement strand
GTAGGAGAATACCGGGGGTATCTTGAAAGTGAGCCTAGTTACGGGCCACATGTATACGACCTGATTGCACCCTGCCCGGGAACATGTGACTTTTCAAGTCCTTTATACCTGGCCGGACAATAAAGCCCGAAACGGTTTTGAAGATTTACGTATTATTATCTCACATTCCGGTGCTGGTCAGTATCCTGTATGCTGCCTTCTCGTTCCATAAACTGGGCAGGCACATCAGGATATTCTGTTCTTTTCTTTTGCTATCGGGATTGGTCCAGCTGGTCTCACTCGTGTTGTGGTTCAAGCAGGTCAATAATCTTCCTCTTCTTCACTTTTATGTTCCGTTAGGCCTTGCCTGTTTAACCTTTTTTTACCACAGCATCTTAAAAAGCATTATCAACAGGTATATCCTGTGGGGTTTGCTTTGCCTGTTCATGCTGTTCTCGATCATAAACACCCTTTTTATTCAGCCCATCAATACGTATAATTCTTATGCGTTAACCGTTGAATCTATTCTCATCGTTATTTACTCCCTATCATCATTTATTTTTATGCTGAACAGCATACCGGGAGGGGTTAATGCAAAGGCCATTAAAAGCCTAAACTGGATCAATTCCGGGTTGTTTATTTATTATACAAGCAGCCTGCTTATATTTTATTTCGGAAGTATCCTTGCTGTTCACTCTGCACCTGCTATAGCCAGGTATGCATGGGCTATGCATGCTTTCTTCTCTGTTACTATGTATGTATTTTTTACCATCGGCTTATGGAAGGAACAACACAACTAAGCAACCTGGTTTATTTACTTCCGCTGCTGGCAATTATTTTTATAGTTGCTGCCGGTGTGTTGATGCTTAACCTGCACTTTCAGAAAAATCTTTTCCACCAGAAATTAATGCAGGAGGAAATCATCTCAAACCACCAGAAAGAGCTGCTAAGATCGAGCATACAGGTACAGGAGGATGAAAGGAAGCGTATTGCAGTGGACCTGCATGATGAGCTGGGTGCCGTACTGTCTATTGCGCGCATGCATCTTGTTGCACTTGAACAACAAACCAGGATCCCGGAAGAATGTATCGGGTCGTTAAAAGACATTCGTGAGCTTACCGAAACCTCCATCAGTTCCATCCGGAGGATCAGCCACGAACTGATGCCGCAGAACCTGCAGATGTTTGGTTTGCTGGAAACGTTGCAGCACATCGTGTCAACGGCAAACAATTCTAACGGAATCAATATCCGGCTTAATTGCGATGATAAGCTGGAATCACTGCCCTGGTCTGTTAGCCTGGGCCTTTACAGGATCTGTCTCGAGCTGATCAATAATACCATCAAACATGCACAGGCAAAGCACATCAATATAAGCATCCGGTTGGATGGCAGGCAATTAACACTGTTTTACGTGGATGATGGAATAGGAATAACAGAGAAGGAACTAAAAAACGGGCTGGGACAAAAGAATATCCAGGCAAGGGCGATATCCATTGGCGCCACTGTAAATATGGGCAATAATGAGACCGGGGGATTTTATGCCATGCTTAAGCTCCCCGACATAACGATCATATAACGCGAAACACTTTGCCATGAAAGAACTACAAGATCATTTACCTGGTACGATACAGGTAGGCCTGGTTGAAGACCAGATCTTATTCCGGAAAGGGATCAAAGCCATTCTGTCTGCCTGGCCCGAAATAAACGTGATGTTCGAATCATCTGACGGGTATTCCGTAATTTCAAAACTTAAAGAAAGCATGCCGGTGCCTGATGTGATGCTGGTAGACCTTTCTTTGCCTGCTGAAGGCACAAAGGAATATAGCGGCCTGGATCTTACAGAGGCATTAAGGGTTTCGTTTCCGGGTATAAAAATCATCATCCTTTCGGTGCATGATGACGCACATTTTGTTTCTAAACTGATCAAGAGCGGTGCCCATGGATACCTGGCCAAGGACTGCAATCCCCAGGAGGTTTACCAGGCCATACTGGATGTGCATAAAACCGGGGCGCACATTAACAAAAAAACGCTGGATGCCATACAAAACGACTTTTCAAAAAAGAACACCGCACGGAAACTTAACCTACGGTTTAACGGTGTTCAATTAACGAAAAGGGAAGAAGAGATCTTAAACCTGATCTGCATGCAAAAAACCACGGAAGAGATCGCGGAAGAATTGTTCATCAGCCCGCGTACGGTTAACGGGCACCGAAACAACCTGCTGCAAAAAACCAATTCCCGTAATGTTGCAGGCCTTGTTGCTTTCGCCCTTTCAGGCAAGTGATTGCTTTTTATATAAGGGGCATTGCCCAAATGAGCAATGCCTTTACCAAAACTATTTTATTACGCCTAGCGCTTTACCCACCTTTGTAAAGGCAGAAATCGCTTTTTCAATATGTTGCGGTTCGTGACCGGCAGAAAGTTGTACGCGGATCCGCGCAAGGTCTTTAGGAACCACCGGGTAAAAGAACCCCGTTACATAAATCCCTTCATCCAATAATTTAGCAGCAAATTCCTGTGCCAGTTTTGCATCATACAGCATTACCGGAACAATGGCGCTTGCGCCACCGCGCAGGTCAAATCCTGCTGCCTCCATGCCTGCTTTAAACTGGTTTACGTTGGCTTCTACCTTATCGCGCAGCGCTGTGCTTTCATTTAACAGCTTGAACACTTCTATGCTTGCACCAACAATGGATGGGGCCAGGGAATTGCTGAACAAATAAGGACGCGAGCGCTGGCGTAATAATTCGATCACTTCTTTACGGCCTGTTGTATATCCGCCCATGGCACCTCCAAGGGCCTTACCCAATGTGCCTGTTATGATATCAACCCGACCCAGTACATTGCAAAGCTCGGGAACACCGCGGCCTGTTTTACCTATAAAACCAGCGCTGTGGCATTCGTCTGTCATTACCAGGGCATCGTATTTATCGGCAAGGTCGCAGATCTTATCTATTTGCGCCACGTAACCATCCATGCTGAACACGCCATCTGTTACAATGATCTTGAACCGTGCGCCTTTTTCATTTGCTGCAATGAGCTGGGCTTCCAGGTCGGCCATATCATTATTCTTATACCGGTAACGTTGCGCCTTGCATAAACGAACGCCATCAATAATAGAAGCGTGGTTCAATTCATCACTTATAATGGCATCTGCCTCCTGGAACAGGGGTTCAAAAACACCACCGTTGGCATCAAAAGCTGCTGCATATAAAATGGTGTCTTCCGTTCCGTAAAAACCGGCAATGGTTTTTTCCAGGTCTTTATGGATGTCCTGCGTTCCGCAAATAAAACGAACACTGCTCATTCCGAAGCCGTGCGTATCAATGGCACGTTTGGCCGCTTCTTTCACCCTTGGGTGAGACGACAGTCCCAGGTAATTATTCGCGCAAAAATTAAGCACCGTTTGGCCTGTGTTCAATTTTATTTCGGCTCCCTGTTCTGAAACAATGATGCGTTCCTTTTTATATAAACCTGCTGATTCAATGTCAGCTAATTCTTTTTGTAAGTGTTGTTGTAATTTACCGTACATGTGATGAAATTTTGAATTTTTAAATGTTGATTATTGAGATATACTGCGGTTCCGGCAGAGCCGGGAACAATACAAAACAGATTTATAAGCCTAATTTTTTAGCAACAGCTTTTGGTAGTGCATTTTTATGAACCATGATGCAGGTTGTTTTATACAACACATACGATTCGGATGCATACATAAAACCATCGCAATCGTTGCTTTTTGTTCCCCACGAGTTTTTTACAATGTAATATTTAGTACCATCCTGGTCTTTTGCAATGCCGGTAATGTGCATCCCATGATCGTCCTGTGTTTCGTAATTATCAAACGCAAGCTGGCGCATTTCGGGTGTAATGGCTAATTGTTTCACCGGCCAGCTGGTTAAGCTGTCGGCCTCTGCTTTCGTCAGATCGTCAAACTTCTTTTCCGGCACAACGGCTACACCATTCTTCCAGGCAAACCCTTTTTCGCTCACATCGGCTCCCCAGGCAATGCTGTAACCCGAATTAATGGCATGATCCATGGTCTCGGCAAACTCATTCAAAGGAAGGTTATATACTTCGCCCATTGCCCAATTATCAGGAACTTCAAGCACAAACCTGCTGTAAGCCGGGTGATGCGTGAATGAAGACAGCATTACATAATCATCTGGATTTAAACCCAGCGACTGCGCATATGCTGCCGGGTTCATCTTTTTGCCATTTACATCAACTGTTTGCGGCACTTTCCCCAGGTATGCATCAAGCACCCCGTTCATCGCTTCTTTCCATGACGTGCTTATTCTTCCCCCAGGTGCTTTTACAACGGTTTTTACCATATCGGTGAGCATCTCGTCCAGCTCTGCATGATTGTGCTTTTGCTCCCCGTAGTTTAAGCCTGCATACGTGCTTTGCGGCATCATGCCGTAACGCTTCCATACATTGATGGCATCATGAAAAGCGCCTCCCGGGGCAAAGCTGTGGTTGCCATGCATACGCACATAAATATCCGCTTTCTCCTCGTATGATTTACGCACCACAAACATTTCACTCAGGTTAACCTTGCCCTTTCCCATGCGCAACAACTCCGATTCGAAAAACGAAAGCGATGAAAAGCTCCAGCAGGTGCTGGTGCGGTTCTGGTTATCCACCTCTGTTTTATCGAGGTTCTTTAAAATGGTGAACTTAAAATGTCCGTCTTTCTTATTGGCTACTTCCTGCGCATGTAAATTAAAACAAGCTGCTAATAAGGCTATGGATAGGAGTTTGATCTTCATCTTACTGTTTGTTGGTATTGTGAGGTGACCGGCCACCTGGTTTTATATTTTTAAGCGGGCAAAATAACCACATTTTTCGGGGCGGCAAAACCGCTTATATTATTTGGTGTCCGACATTAACTGCCAGCTATGATCGCCAAGCAATTTCACAGTAGCCACATGTTTCAGGGTCGTTTTGCGGCTTCCCCATTCGTTCGGGCCTATTAAAGAGATGGTGTAATGATCCTGCTGCTCGTATAAATGATACACCTGGTTGATCACTGGCGTAAAGCGCATATCGGCCTGGTAGATCTGTTCGGAGATCTTAACCCGTCCTTCAATTTCACGCACCTGCTGCATGATCAGATCGGCCTGTTTGCGAAGCAGGTCCATTTCCTGCTGCGCATAATGATGCATTGCCACTACCGCATTGGCACGGATCTTCCCTTTATCTTCCGGAACAATTGGAACTGAACCAATATTTAACGGAATGGGCGATAAGGAAGCCGGCCCATTGTAACTTTCAAATTCTTTTTCGTCTGTCATAAATAATCCGGTCAAATGTAACATTATCAACCCAAAACCGTTTTCACAATATTGGCTTTAATTGGTTAGCTTTGCAGGGATTTATGAATGTAAATGTAGAAATAGATAACAATTCGGGGTTTTGCTTTGGTGTGGTTTATGCCATCCACATGGCCGAAGAGATCCTGGATGAAACGGGTCATTTATATTGTTTGGGCGATATTGTTCATAATGATGAGGAAGTGGAGCGTTTGAAGAAAAAGGGGCTGAAGATCATCGATCACGATACACTTAAGACATTGCATAATGAACGCGTGCTGATCCGCGCCCACGGAGAGCCGCCCGAAACCTATAAACTTGCTTTAGACAACGACATTGAACTGGTTGATGCCAGCTGTCCTGTTGTGCTCAAATTACAAAACCGGGTGCGTGAAGCGCATAATGACGAAGAAAAAATAATTATTTATGGAAAGCATGGCCATGCTGAGGTCGATGGATTGAAAGGACAGACGAACGGAGAAGCCATTGTGATCGAAAAATTTGAAGAGCTCGACCTTCACGATCTGCCTAAAAAAGTTCAGCTGTTCAGCCAAACCACCAAAAGTACCAAAAACCTTTATGCACTTAAAGGTATTCTAGAAAACAGGGGCATTGAGGTTGATTTTAATGATACACTTTGCCGCCAGGTGAGCAACAGGGACGGGGAGTTGAGGAAGTTTGCCACCCGCTTTGATAAAATAATTTTTGTGGCCGGCAAAAAATCTTCAAACGGAAAAGTGCTTTATGACGTATGTAAGGAGGTAAACCCGAACACTTTTTTTGTGAGCAGCAAAAACGAATTGCAGAAAGAATGGTTTACAGAGGGGGACACCGTTGGCATTTGCGGAGCAACATCAACCCCGCAATGGCAGATGGAAGACGTTAAGGAAGCGATTCTAAGTTTATAGTAATTACATATATGAAAACAACATTAATAATAGTAGCGGCATTTATTGTCGTAGGTTTTTTAACATACAGCTTTATTACCAGGCGCGGCCATGTTAAACATGCAGCTTTAGGAAAGAAGTTTTACGACCTTAAGGTTAAAACGCTTGATGGAAAACAAACCATCAACTTTGCTGAATATAAAGGCAAAAAGATCTTATGCGTGAACACCGCTTCGGAATGCGGTTATACCAAGCAATACGAAGGCCTGCAGAAAATTGCCGAACAGTATAAAGGCAAGCTTGTGGTGATTGGATTTCCGTGCAACCAGTTTGGCGGCCAGGAGCCCGGAAGCACAGAAGAGATCGATAAATTTTGCAAGAAAAACTATGGCGTTACTTTCCCGTTGACAGAAAAAGTTGATGTGAAAGGTGATAAGCAACACGAAGTTTACCAATGGCTTTGCCAGAAAAATAATAACGGTATGGGCGATTACGAAGTAAAATGGAACTTCAACAAATTCCTGATCGATGAAAACGGGAACCTGGTCGCCTATTACCCTTCATCGGTAAAACCCGAAAGCGAAGAATTAGCTAAAGCGATATCCAAGTAAATAATACTCATTAATAACAGGGAGCCGTTCAATTAAGTTGAGCGGCTCTTTTACTTTATGCTTTGGCAGCTTTTTTGTTTGGTGTGTGTAAATCTAAAACACATGGACAGCATCAACAAACAACAACCCGAACAGAACCATAAAAACCTGGAAGGGGAAAAAGCAGGCAAAAAGATCAAAGAGATCGTTGAAAAATCAAAGAATTGCTTCTTTTGCACCCGCATTCAAACAGGCAGCCGCTTTTCAACCAGGCCTATGTCTGTTCAAAAGATAGATGAGGATGGGGTATGCTGGTTCCTGAGCGCCACCGACAGTTATAAGAATAAACACATCCAGGCCGATAATTATGTGCAGCTGCTTTTCCGAGGTGAGGAATACTCGGATTTTCTTTCCCTTTATGGGCAAGCCACAATTAGCCGGGATAAAGATAAAATCAAATGGCTCTGGGAACCGGTTTTAAAAACATGGTTCACCGAAGGCATTGATGATCCACGCATCTCTGTAATAAAAGTAACACCGGTTGATGGCTATTACTGGGATACCAAGCATGGACAAATGGTGGCTTTTGCCAAACAACTGATCGGGTCGGTGATCGGGAAAACGCTTGATGATTCTATTGAAGGTGAACTGAGGGTTTAACAACCCCAGCCTCCTGCTCCTTATTATAATAACTCCAGTGATGGAGGTATTTCTGTATAGCCTTCTTTTAATTCGCCAAGCCTGAACCTGTTAACCAGCTCATGGGCCAACCTTGTTGGTTCCGGGATCCGGTATTTTCCCATGCAGCCGAGCATAAGCTGCAGGCTGTTATCCATACCTGTTAAATGGCCGGGCGAAATAAAAACCGCGGCTACTTTATTTTTTGTTCTTAAAGCATACCCAAGCTTTTCGCCCTTATCCATTATTGCACTGTACGAACCGCGTATGGCAGAAAGTTCTGCGTATTTGCCGAACAATAAGTTCTTGGCGCAACCAATGGAGGGCTGGCCGGTTAATGCACCAAAATGTGCTGCTATCCCCATCCTGCGCGGGTGGGCTATTCCATGCCCGTCAACAATTAATACACCAGGCTTTACCTGCATTTGCTCCCATGCTTTTACCAGTGCCGGAACTTCGCGGAAAGCCAGGAAACCGGGGACATAGGGAAAGCGGGTCTCTGCTTTCACCAGAGAATAAGCAACAGGCTTTAACCTTGGAAAAGAAAGCAGGATAATACCTGCATAGATCGTTGTGCTGTAAAGATTGAGGGAAATGTCTGCACCACCTATAAAAGCGGGAGTTAGTTCCTGTTCAGAAAGAATGGTCCTTTCCCGAAGCTCATTCTGAACCGCTACCGCTTCGGTCATGCTTATTTCTTCATACGAAACCATTTACCTGTGTAAACAATACAGCGGTTGTGAAGTTTTACGGGACACAAACCTATTTTACTGAATAAACCAGGATAAAGCTTGCTTAAGTTTCTCTTATAATAAAGGCAGAAATGAGGTGGGTTTCTATTAAAAATAGCGATTTCTGCTACAAACGCTTATCTTGCACCATATTTCTGAAAAAGCTACGAATTAATTTTCTGTCTCGTGCAATCCCTGTAAACTGATCAGCGATTTCCGCGGTTGCAAAAATCAGTAAATAGCAATAAGAGCAAGCTAACAGGCAAAGGAGAAAACAAACATTGGTATTATCTGATATTTTAAAAGATCTTAAACTGCAGTCAGACGGACATCCCCTGGTGATAAACAACGCCATAGAAGCGGGACGCCTTAATGTTCCGGTTGCTGAATATGTAAAGGCGATCAGGGAATTAAACCTATCAGGTGCACTAAATATCCTGATCGAACCAATGGGTTCTTTTTGTATTACCGTTAATATGTTAGCCGACTAAACACAACAATGAAAAATCAAGGAATCTATATTGCCCTCTGGAAAAAGTACCTGCCGGTGATCCGGTTATTACTTAAAAAAACAGACACGGCTGACCAAACGCTTGAATTATACAAGCATGAGTTGAAAAAACCGGGAGTTACATCAACCAGTTATGTGTTTGCACTTAAAATAATTAATGGCAAACCGGCTTTGAAAACCGATGTAAAACCGGCTGCATATGATTTGATGACGGTATTGAACGAAAATGAGCTCATGCGCGAATGGCTTAGTAATAAGAGCGTTATAATCAGTCTTGACTCTTCCTTCATGCTCAGAATGAGCAAATTTGAAGTGGAAAAACCTGCTGTTGCAGAATAAAAATCATATATTGGAATAAAAATGCCTTAATATCAATTATTAAACATATATTTGTTCCTCATTTAAATTATATATGACTAAAGGTGTAGTAAAGTTTTTTAACCAGGCAAAAGGCTTCGGGTTTATAAAAACTGAAACAGGAAACGAAGTTTTTGTTCACGTTTCCGGTGTTGTTAATGAGATTAACGAAAACGATGAAGTTGAGTTTGAAATTGAAGAAGGTCGTAGAGGTCCTACTGCTGTTAAGGTAAAACTGGCGTAAGCTGTTATACTTTTACAAAAGTAACTTTAAACTAATAAATCTATTAACTTAAAGGCAGAAGCAGCAATGTTTTCTGCCTTTTTTATCTACTCGTAGCATAAATAAACAGAGCAAACCAACAACAATTATATAATGGGCAGATCGCAGGAAACATTCAGCAAAAAGGAAAAAGAAAAAAAACGTATACAAAAACGTAAAGAAAAAGAGGAGAAAAAAGAAGAACGCAAAGCCAATTCAAATAAAGGAAAAAGCTTTGAGGAGATGCTTGCTTATGTTGACGAGAACGGGAATATTACCTCAACCCCGCCAGATCCTAAAAAGAAACGCCAGATCAATACAGAAGACATTACGATAGATGTTGCACGTGCTACATTTATGCCCGATGAAAAACACGAAGGAACGGTTACCTTTTTTAACACCGATAAAGGATACGGTTTTATAAAAGATGCCAAGACCAGCGAAAGTGTTTTTGTTCATATCAACGACCTCAACGGTCCGCTGCAAGAGCAACAAAAAGTTACATTCAGCATTCAGAAAGGCTTAAAAGGCATGCAGGCTTTTGATGTGGAGCTTGTAAAATAAATAACAGCTCAAGCCTTCTTCGCAAAGTTTTGCCTCTTGCAGAAGAAACACCTTTTATTTATAGAATAAAAAAGCTTCTGCAAAGAAGCGCTCTCGCTCTCCTTTGCCAGGGATTACGATCCACTATTCGCGTTTACCGCACACTGCAAAACAAAAAAACGATCAAGCCTTACTCACCATTTCGATCAATTTATCTATTTCTTCTTTATTGTTATAAATATGGGTTGAAGCACGCAGGCTGTTCAGCCCGTTTTCTGCAACGTACCTGATCCTTACCTTTTCCTTTAAGGCATCACTATAAAACTGCATACCATCCACATTTTTTATCCTGAACCCGATCACTGCCCCCCTGCTCTCCGGCTCTGTTGGCGTAAGCATTTCTATTTTATCTCCCATGTTTAATAACTGCTGCTGCACATAAGCAGCAAGCGATAAAATGCGTTCATGGATATGCTGCATACCGATTGTATCAATGAATTCGATAGCGGCATCAACCCCCTTGTACAGGCCGGCATTATAAGTTCCGCCATAAAAACGATGGGCCGTTAATGCATACTCACCTGTTGTTATCGGTGTTGTGGCCATATTCCATTTTGCATTATCGCTGCCTGCGCCTACAAACTTCGGCTGAAGTGTTTCTATAAAATCTTTTCTTACATACAAAAACCCTGTTCCCTTAGGACCAAGCATCCATTTGTGGCAACAGCTCGCATACGCATCACAACCCATATCATGCAGATCCAGAGGCAACATACCCGGACCATGCGCGCCATC
>JAZKGM010000136.1:8044-13969 GCA_040385895.1 Bacteroidota bacterium | reverse complement strand
CATCAATAAATACAAATAACCCTTTTTCTTTGCCCAACTTACTGATCCGCTTTGCTGGCAACACCTGGCCCTGTGTGCATGGAATATGCGGTATCGCAAGGGCTTTTGTTCTTTTATTAATAAGGGCCGCTATCCTGTTCAGCGTTTCATCGGCTGTTGGGGCGGGGGTAAATGTGCGGATAATAATGCCTTTTTGCTTTTGAATATTGATCCATGGCAAAGCATTGCCCACATGTTCGTGCGTGGTCATGATCACTTCGTCACCTTTGCCAAGCGGCAGGCCTTGTGCAACAATATTGATCCCTTCAGTTACATTTCTTGTCAGGGCAATTTCATCTTCATGGCCCCCAACGAATGCAGCCAGTTTTTTGCAGGTGTTTTCCCACCCGCCATAACTTCCGTCTACATCGGCTTCCATCATTCCTTTTTGCATGCTTTCAATAACGCTGTAAGGCGATGGCCCCATGGTTCCGTTGTTCAGGTAAACAAGGTTCTTATTAAGCGGAAATTGCTTGCGCACCATTTTCCAGTAGTTTTCATCAGGCCCGGCATCCCCGGTCTTAAGCAGTTTTGATCCATTTGGTGTGGCCATTGATGGAAGCGGCATGGCAACCGTGGCAAGTGCAGCCGAAGCCAGCTGTATAAAATTTCTGCGATTGGTTTTCATAAATAATGATGGGATTAGGGGTTTAGAGGAGAATGGGGTTTGGGTTATTCAATCTTCTATTGAACGATTTATATCAAAGATGATGAATTTGACCAAAATTTCAACAAAGGCTTAAATTTGCTTTATGCAGCAATACAAAGTAATTGGCGTAATGTCGGGTACATCAATGGATGGGGTTGACCTTGCCTATTGTGTTTTTACACATCAACACCATAAATGGCACTACAGCATTGAACAGGCCAAAACCATTCCTTATGATGATAAGTGGATCACCCGCTTAACCCAGCTGCATGCCCAGCCTGCTTTTGTTTATCCCAAAACAGATGCTTTTTATGGCAAATATTTGGGATTGCTGATCAACGATTTTATAAAAGAACACCAGATCCCTGTTGATCTTATTTCGAGCCATGGCCACACTATCTTTCACCAGCCACAAAATGGTTTTACATCCCAGATCGGGAGCGGGGCAAGTATTTATGCAGAAACAGGGATAAGAACCATCAACGATTTCAGGGTGGTGGATGTAGCGTTGGGCGGGCAAGGCGCACCGCTTGTTCCCATTGGCGATGAATTATTATTTACCGGGTATGATGCCTGTTTAAACCTTGGTGGGTTCAGCAACATCAGCTTTAATAAAGCAGGCAGGCGTACCGCATTTGATATCAGCCCATGCAACATTGTATTGAACAAAGTAGCCCAACAGGCAGGGTTATTGTTTGATGAAAATGGCAGGCTTGCACGCGCGGGAACGATCAATGAAGAACTGCTGCATAAGCTTAATGCATTGCCATATTACCTGGTTAAGTCTGCAAAATCACTAGGCATCGAATGGGTCGAAAAAGAGTTCTGGCCACTTTTAAAATCATTTACCCTTACCATTGAAGACCTGATGGCAACGCTTAATTACCATATCAGCATCCAGATTGCCGAAGTGATAAAGAGCAATGAGCTTGAAAATTTACTGGTTACAGGTGGAGGTGCTTTTAATAAGGTGATGATCGAATACATTGAAACCGGCTCAGGTATTAAAATTACACCGGCAAACAATTCGATCATTCATTATAAAGAAGCCCTGATCTTTGCTTTTTTGGGCGTATTAAGACACACAAACCAGGCAAACTCTTTACGTTCCGTAACCGGCTCAAGACAAGATAACATGGGCGGCTGCATCTGGGGTTAAAATAAAGTTAATAGATTGCTAATCTTATGCTAATGCGACATGGGGAAGGTCAAATCATAAACCCAGTTGTTTATGGTTAAAAATAACCCCTCGAACAAAACCAATGGCTTAGAGTTTGCGTAAATATTAGACTTGTGCACCTTTATTCCTAATGTATGCTAAACAGTTTTTTTAAACCGTTCTTTCCAGCCTTCTTTTTTTTATCTACTCTACTTTTAATAAATGCCAATACAGCCCTGGCCCAGAAAACATTTTCGGGTACAGGGGACTGGAGCGATGGCAGCAAATGGTCGCCTGCGGGCGTGCCCTCTTCTACGGATATTGTGCTGATCGCTTCCGGTGCTACCTTAACCGTTGATGTAAGCGCAACCTGCGACAGCTTGTTTTTTATAGCCAACTCAACAGGCAACAGCACCGTTAATATCAATACGGGAATAACATTTACCGTTACAAATAATGTGAGGTATACCGATCCCGCCACGGCCAACCGCACACAAACCATTAATGTGGGTGCGGGCAACTTTGTTTGCAACACGATAAGCTTTGCCAACACAAGCGCCAATAGTGAAATTGACCGGCTCCTGTTAAGCACAGGTAACATTACTATTAATGGGAATATGGTGATGGACGCCAGCGCTGTTGCCGAAAACCAGGTGGTGTGTTCGGGTTCGGGAACGATAGAACTTAAAGGCGCATGGACAGGCTCTTTTTATACGTATACTTCGGCAACCAGCACATTTATTTACAACAGTAGCTCCCTGCAAAACATCCGCACGGCTACGTACAACAAATTAATACTGGCCAGCGGGAATAAAGTTCCTAACGGGAACGTGATAACCAATGACAGCCTGATCATACGGCCAGGAGCAACGCTTACGAATAGCGGGAATGTTAGCTTAACCCTAAACAGCGTTTATTATATAGAAGGATCGTACCAGGAAACAAGCACACAAGGTAACGTGACCCTGATCGGGCTTATCCATATTACCGCTACGGGTATCTTTCAATCAACTGTTGGTGAAGCCTTTGCCATCAGGAACGGGATAAAGAACGATGGCACTTTTATTTCAGGATCAGGAACCTATACGTTTGCAACAAACAGCCAAAGTCTGAGCGGTTCAAAAATGTTTACATTCGCAGGAGCTGTTACTGTTACGGGCGTTACGTTAACCAATGATGATTCTTTACAAATTACCGGAACACTTGGCGGAACGGGAACACTGGTGAATGATGCCGGCAGCTATTTAAGGCTGAATGCTGCAACAACCACGATAACTGCATTAACAACAAGCGGTGCCGAGAACTGGGTTGTTTTCGGAAGGGCCAATGTACAGACCATTCCTGCACAGGCTTATGAAAACCTTTCGTTTATCGGGTCCAATGTTAAAACAGCCGCAGGAAACGTTACCGTTAATGATGAGTTGAACATTGCCTCAGGGGTAACTTTTGCATTAAGCACTTTTACATTAACCACCGGCATGGGTTTCAGCAATACAGGGACCGGGACCTTATCCACTGCCAATGTATCCGCCACGCCAATACCGGCAGGCTTAACCTGGCTTTCTGCGGTTTCATACAACAGTGCATCAGCCCAAACCATTGTTGATGGAGTATACAGCTCGCTGAACGGGACCGGAGGAAACAGGACACTGTCGCCCACGGGAACCATTTTTATTTCCGGGACCTATACGGTGGGTGCAGGTACTTACAGTGTTGCAAATTCAACTGTTAATTTTAACGGTACCGGCTCTCAAACCATTCCCGCATCCGCCTATTTTCATTTAACTTCATCATCAAGCGGGGCAAGAACATTAGCCGCGGCCGGAACTATTTTTATTGCCGGAACATTTACACCCGGTACGAACACGTATACAGTAACCGGTTCAACCATTGATTTTAATAACGGTGCCAATTTAACCATTCCTGCTTTTGGCTATAATAACCTGGCCGTTTCTGACGGGTTTGTTAAAACCATTCCCGGCAATTTAACTTTATCAGGAAACCTTACTTTAACATCCGGAAAGCTGGCCCTGGGGAGCAACACATTAACATTGAACGGAACGGTTACTTCTTCTGCTACCAGCTACCTGGTGTCAAACGGATCTTCAAACATTACGTTTGCCGGAACCGGTTCCACAAGCTTTTTCCTTGACCCTACAATCGATGGCACATCAAACCGGATTGAAACCTTTATCGTAAACCGCGGAACCTCAACTGTTACCATGGGGAATACGATGTATGTAAACACCGCGTTAACCCTCACGGCAGGCAGAATCGCACCGGGCAGCAATACACTCCTACTCAACGGCACATTAACTTCTTCGGCCACCAATTATATTATTGCCAATGGAAGTTCGAACATAACCATTACCGGAACCGGAAACATGACCCTGTTCCTGGACCAGACCACGAACAATACCACCAACAGGCTTGGAACGTTATTGTTTAACCGCAGTGGCAGCTCGCTCACATTGGGCAATTCATTACAAGCGAACACAGCCCTTACTCTTACCAATGGACAATTGGTTATTGGCGGCAATACATTAACGCTGAACGGAACGGTAACATCGTCTTCTTCAAACAATTTTATTGCCAATGGTTCATCAATAATCTCTTACGGGGGAACGGGTAATGCTGCTTTGTTCCTTGATCAAACCACACCGGGAACAACAAACCGGTTGGCAACGCTTACCATTAACCGCGCAGGCAATGTGATCACACAAGGCAATGAGTTGAGGATAGCAAGACTGGTGTTAACTGCAGGCCAGATCGCCATTGGCTCCAATAGCCTCATCATAAGCAGCACAGCAGCAAACATTTTAGGCGCAGCAATGAGTGCTTCCAATAATATAATATGCAACGGTTCTTCATCGCTGTCTGTTATCACAAGCGACAATGTTAATGTAACAAATCCTGTTCTATTCTTCGACCAGGGCAACGATGGTGTTACAAACAAGCTGGCAAATTTCATTGTGAATTTAGGGAACAGCTCAAGGTCATTAAGCTTAGGCAATAACCTTTATGTTGAAACCGCATTAACCTTAACCCGTGGCGACCTGGGTATCGGCTCAAACACGTTAACCATAAACGGAACTTTAACGAATGATGCAAGTAATTTCCTTATTGCAAACGGATCCTCTAATTTAACTTTTGGCAATACCGGTAACATTTCCTTGTTTTTAAGCATAACTACACCGGGAACTACCAATAGCATTGCCACACTTATTTTTAACAGGGCCGGAAATGTGCTTACCATGGGCAGCGCATTGCACAGCGCAACAGCTTTAACCCTAACCAACGGGCAACTGGCGTTAGGCAGCAACCTGCTTACCATAAACGGAACACTTACGTCATCGGCTTCGAACAATTTTATTGCTAACGGTTTATCAACCCTCAGCTTTACAGGAAGCGGGAACGCATCGTTGTTCCTGGATCAATCGGTGGATAATACTACGAACAGGCTCGCAGCATTAACCGTGAACAGGAGCGGAAACGTGATCACCCAGAACGGAAATATGCGCACTGCAAGGCTTACCCTCACGGCAGGGCAGCTAGCTATAGGCTCAAACACTTTGTTTATTAACAGTACTGCCGCTAACATTCTTGGAGCAGCAATGAACAGCAGTAACAACCTCCGTTGCAACGGCTCATCGAACCTCTTTATCACCACGTCAGATAATACAGGCATCACAAACGGAACTTTGTTCTTCGATCAAACAACCCCGGGAACCACCAACCGGCTCGCTGCTTTTACAGTGAACCTCGGAGGCAATACACGTTTCCTCGGCCTGGGAAGTGACCTGCAGGTTAACGCTGCACTTACATTGGCCCAGGGAGATCTTGCCATCGGGTCAAATACGCTCTCTATAAACGGTGGACTCACGAACTCGGCTAACAATTTACTGATCGCTAACGGATCTTCTTCCATTGAAATTGCAGGAAGCGGTGCCCTGGGCAGCAGCTTGTTTTTAGACCAGTCTATACCTGGCACAACAAACCGCCTGGCCAACCTTACTTATAACAGGGCCACCCAAACCATTACGCTGCAATTCCTTTTCCAATGCATCGTGTAATTGTT
>JAZKGM010000136.1:0-8034 GCA_040385895.1 Bacteroidota bacterium | reverse complement strand
ACGGGAACCATCACGCCAACAGCCGGAACGCTTGCTACGGGCGGCTTCTTAACCATGATATCGAATGCGGGAGGAACAGCTTGTTTGCTTGCCGGAAGTGGTTCGTATATTACAGGCAATGTAACAGTACAACGTTTTATTCCTGCCGTTGCACGCAGGTTCAGGTTTATGAGCAGCCCGGTGAGCGGCAGAACACTGAACGACTGGAAGGGTGAATTCTACATTACCGGAACCGGTGGATCGGTAAACGGGTTTGACGCCACCACAAACAACACCTCCACGGTATTTTCCTATAACGAAGCTACTGCAGGTGTTTCGGATAACGGCTGGACCGGGGCGACAAACATCACAAATACCATAAACAGCGGACAAGGCTACCGCGTGTTCATGCGGGGCGACAGGAGCAATTCCAACAGGCTCAACGACACGGAACCTACCCAGAATGCAGTTACTGTTGATGTAGTGGGTGCCGTACACAGCGGCAACATTACCATGCCTGTTAACTATACCAACACAGGCGCAGGAACTGGCGATGGATGGAATTTACTGGGCAACCCTTATCCATGTAACTACGACTGGAACGCTTATTATGATGCAGCTGCAAACTATACGAACCTTGATGCCACCATCTATATTTATGATCCCAATACAAACGGGTACAAATCGTATAATGCAAATGCAAACAGCGGCTCGTTAACCAACGGCATTATTCCATCGGGTGCTGCATTCTTTGCTCTTGCAACTGCTGCACCTTCCATGAGTTTTGTTGAAACCTATAAAGTTTCCACGGCACCTGTTTCTTTATTCAAAACAGGTCATGACATGCCTGCTTTCACTGTAAAACTTGTGAAAGACTCCATTAACAGTGATGAGCTGTTTATCAAATATGTGGATGAAGCTACGGATGAAATGGACAAATACGACATTGCCAAGCTTAAAGGCGCAGTAAATATTTCATCCCTTACAGAAGCAGGATTATCGTTAACCGGTAACTCAAAACCTTTTAATGGCGTGGGTGATACCATTCCATTATTTTTGGATACGAAAACAAGCGGTGATTACCTGTTTGAATTTTCCCATGTTTCCAATCTTATACAGAACAAAACTGTTAAGCTGATCGATCTTTATACGAACTCCGAATCAAACCTGGCAACAACCCTTTCATACCGGTTTAAAATCGATGGCAACAATGATAAAACCTATGGCAGATCGCGTTTTGCCATTATTATTGGTGAACCAGAAGTACACTCGTTCGTAAAAGAAAACGCAGCTCAAACACAGCCATTTACCTTGTATCCTACTTTTGTTAGCGGCCTGCTTACCTTAAAAATGAATGTGCAAAACAGTTCATCGGTATCTGCACAGGTGGTAGACGTGACCGGAAAAGTCATTAAAACCTATCCTGATCTGAAGCTCACCAACCAGGAATTTTCTTTCGATTTCAGCGACCTTGCACCCGGAAATTATTTCATGGCCATTGAAGGTAAAAACGGCAGCAGCCGTTCGGTGGCCAGGTTTGTGAAACAATGATGTAAATCACGCTGTAAAATAATATTATCATTAACTTGCGCCCGTCCAAAAACGGGCGTTTTTTATTTATAAAAATTTAGTATGTCAGCACAGATTCAAAAACTAATTAAACGATACGAAGAAAAGCAACCAGAAATTGTATTTGAATGGAAAGATCCGGAAACAGAAGCAGAAGGCTGGATCGTTATTAATTCATTGCGTGGGGGAAGTGCAGGTGGAGGAACCCGCATGCGTAAAGGTTTAAATAAAGATGAAGTAACTTCCCTGGCAAAAACCATGGAAATAAAATTCACCGTTTCGGGCCCTGCAATTGGCGGTGCAAAATCGGGCATTAATTTCGATCCGGCCGATCCGCGCAAAAAAGGCGTGCTGGAACGTTGGTATAAAGCGGTGATGCCATTGCTTAAAACCTATTATGGAACAGGAGGCGATCTGAATGTGGATGAGATCCATGAAGTGATCCCGATCACCGAACAGTTCGGTTTGCTGCATCCGCAGGAGGGAACAGTTGTTGGCCATTATCAACCCGATGAAACAGGTAAAAACCGCATGATCAAGAACCTGCGCGAAGGTGTTTCGAAAGTGCTTGACGATGCCCGTTTTTCGCCCGATGTAACAAAACATTATGTAGTGGCCGATATGATCACAGGTTGGGGTGTTGCAGAAGCAGTGCGTCATTTTTATGATTTCTGGGGGCCAAACTTTTCTCACAAACGCGCCATCATACAAGGATGGGGAAATGTGGCTGCCGCAGCTGCTTATTACCTTTCGCAAATGAATGTAATGATCGTTGGGATCATTGACCGTGAAGGCGGCCTGATCAATAACAAAGGTTTTAGCAAAGACGAAATAAAAACCCTGTTCATTGAACGTGACGGAAACAAGCTTTCTAAACAAACCTGTCAGAACCTTGGCCTTGATTTTATTCCTTATGACGAGATCAACGGGCAGATATGGAACATCGGTGCAGAGATCTTTGTGCCTGCGGCAGCTTCACGGATGCTGAGCCAGCAACAATTAGACGCCATGGTGAGTAACGACCTGGAAGTGATCTCGTGTGGCGCAAACGTGCCTTTTGCAGATAAAGAGATTTTCCTTGGCCCGATCAGCAACAGTGCCGATGACCAGGTGGCTGTTATCCCTGATTTTATAGCGAATTGCGGTATGGCACGTACGTTTGCCTATTGCATGAGCCCTGAGTTCCAGCTAAAGGATGAAGAGATCTTTAAAGATGCTTCAAAAACGATCCGCTCGGCCATGATGCGCTTAAATCAGTTCAACCCGAAACGCACAGGCCTGTTGAAAAAAGGACTGGAGATGAGCTTGGTGAATTTGGTGAAGTAGGGAGGTTATTGGCTGTTGGCCTTTAGCTCTTGGCCCTGTTAGAAAACTTAGATTAATTTTTAAGCCCATGAGAGATTTTAGAACGCTTGATATCTGGAAAGATGGGATGAGTAAGGTGGTTTCAACATATAAGATCGTTTCCACTTTTCCCATGGATGAACGCTTTGGGCTGAGAAGCCAGATGAGCAGATCAGCCGTTTCAATTCCCTCTAACATAGCAGAAGGTTGCAGCAGGCACAGTGAAATTGAATTCAAAAGATTTCTTGAAATTGCTATAGGATCTGCTTTTGAATTAGAAACCAGACATGGATAGCCTTCGAGATTGGCCTGATCAATAAAGAATAAATACATTAATAACTAAAATTAAATCTGATCATAAAACCCGCCAATAGCCAACAGCTAATGGCCAATAACTTTTCCAGATGCAATACCAAAACACCCTCTCTTTCGCACAGCAGCTTGATAAAGAAGATACGCTCGCAAAATTCCGCAATGAATTTCACCTTCCTGTTATCAACGGAGATCCCGTTATTTATTTGTGCGGAAACTCACTTGGGCTTCAACCTAAAAATGCACGCGCAGCAATTGAACAGGAGTTAACAGACTGGGCAAACCTTGGTGTGGAAGGCCATTTTAAAGGCAAGAACCCGTGGAAATACTATCATCATTTTTTAACTGAAAAAGCTGCGAAAGTGGTAGGCGCAAAACCGGGTGAAGTAGTGGTGATGAATAACCTTACAGCTAACCTGCACCTGATGATGGTAAGCTTTTACAGGCCAACAAAAACGCGCTATAAGATCATGATGGAAGCTTCTGCATTTCCAAGCGACCAGTATGCAATGGAATCGCAGGCACGTTTTCACGGACTGGATCCCAATGAGGCCATTATTGAGCTGAAGCCACGCGAGGGGGAATACACCTTACGTACCGAAGATATTATTGCTGAAATAAACGAACACAAAAATGAGCTTGCTATAGTTATGATGGGGGGTGTAAATTATTACACCGGCCAGGCATTCGATATGCAGGCCATTACAAAAGCCGGTCATGATGCAGGAGCTGCGGTAGGTTTTGATTGCGCCCATGCGGCCGGTAACCTGCATTTACAACTGCACGACTGGGATGTTGACTTTGCGGTATGGTGCTCGTATAAATATTTAAACTCCGGCCCGGGTGGAACAAGCGGTGTATTTGTTCATGAACGGCATGGCAATAACCCGGAATTGGTTCGCTTTGCCGGTTGGTGGGGGCACGAAGAAGGTTCGCGCTTTAAAATGAAAAAAGGATTCATACCTATGGAAGGCGCTGCAGGTTGGCAATTAAGCAACGCACAGATCTTTCCGATGGCTATTCATAATGCTTCGTTGCAACTGTTTGATGAAGCCGGAATAGAAAACCTGAGGGCAAAAAGTGAGAAGCTAACTGGTTACCTGGAGTTTGTATTGAACGAGGCGAATGCCGGTAACCTTTTCACCATTATCACACCCAAAACTACGGCCGACAGGGGTTGCCAGCTTTCTATTATTGTGAAAGAAGACGGTAAAAAATTATTCGATTACCTGGAAGCAAAAAATATTATGCCCGACTGGCGCGAACCGGATGTGATCCGCATGAGCCCGGTACCTATGTATAATACTTTTGAAGAAGTGTACCGGATCGGTGAAGCGATAACAACATATTTTAAAGGTTGAAACCCGGTATTTTCATATTGCTCATGCTTGTGTGCTGCACCTGTTTACAAGCACAGGAAGCAACACTTCTTAACCGAAAGTGGGTCTTTGTGAAGTATGATTCGGCAGGCACAAGCATTGATTTTACAAACACCCCTCTGGCCCGCACCCAATTTATATTTGGAACAGGTTACTATAGTTATGAAGTTTGCAGAAAACAGTTGGGAAGTTATTACCGAATTAAAGACACGCTTTATTTCTTCCCGCCAGGAGAACCTGCTATCCTGAAAATGTGTGGTGGTGAAACCGGGTTTCTTGAAAACCTGTTTCACCAGAAGCTTTGGACGAGCAGCAGCATTGCAAGGATGAAATTTGAAATCGTAAAAGACAGCCTGCATTTTTCTAACCGGTTCGGAGAGCACTGGCTTTTTCTCGATTCATCTTTAGTAAACAGCAACCGCATTCCCAAAAACGCCATTCCCCCCGATCCATTGGCGGTATCTCTTTTCTCTCCTTTAACTGCAGTTAGATCTTATATTTATACAAACAGCACTTACCCTACCGATACCATAAACATCACACAAGGCAAACCAAGCTACAGCACGCCAACGTTATATTTTCATACGTATAAGTCCATGTTCTGGAATCCCGCAATGCAGTTAGATACCTTCAGGTATGTTGAACACTTATCTTCCTTGTTGCATCTCACAAAAGAACTCACCTTACATTTTAGCGAAAGCACTTCGGAAGCCGATAGCTCCACCTTTATCTGGTTCGGATATTATTCAAACGAAAAAAACAATAACGGTAAAGCAGATGCTGCTTTGCGGTTTAAGATCAAAAACGGAAAGTTCATCCCGCTTTATTCGCAGCCGGATTCATTGTACTCATCTGCCGACAAATTACCTGTTGCCGGGTATGTAAGAAGCATAAAGGTGAATGGTACGAAATATAAAAATGTATATGCTTTAACAAGCGGCACCATAAAACCCTTACCGGATTCGGAAGCCTTTGTATTTCATCATACAGATCCGGTTACTAAACTATACTGGGCCGTAGGTATAGGCCCTGTGCAGATCGAATACAAAAGCGGCAAGAAACAGTACCTATTAAGTTACCAATAACAATGACACAAAAAATCACCATCGTTGGCGGAGGCCTTTCGGGAAGTTTATTAGCCATATACATGGCCAAGCGCGGTTATGAAGTTAACCTGTTTGAACGCAGGGCTGATATGCGCAAAACCAACGTGTACCAGGGTCGTTCCATTAACCTGGCACTGAGTACACGCGGTTTGAACGCTTTGGAAAAGATCGGGCTCGATAAAGAGATCCTGTCGGATGCCATCCCCATGTTCGGGCGGATGATGCACAGCAAAACAGGTGAGCTCAGCTACCATGCTTATGGCAAAGAAGGACAAGCGATCAATTCCGTTTCACGCGGAAGGCTCAACCAGAAACTGATCGAACTGGCTGATGGGTTCTCAAACATTACTTTACATTTTAACACAAAATGTATTGATGTGAACATCGATAAGGGCATTGCCACTTTTGAACTGGAGGATGGTTCGCATACAACATTTCAAAGCGACCGCATCATAGGAACCGATGGCGCCTTTGCTGCCACAAGAAGCAGGCTTCAAACCAGCGACCGTTTTAACTATTCGCAGCAGTACCTGCACGTGGGTTATAAAGAGCTGGGCATTCCTGCAGGCGAGAATAAAGTCTTCCTGATGGAGAAAAATGCCTTGCATATCTGGCCACGCGGATCATTTATGATGATCGCTTTACCAAACCCAACAGGTGATTTTACCTGCACTTTGTTTGTTCCTTTCGAAATTTTCGACCGCATAAAAACGGATGCTGATATTGAACAATTCTTTAATGAAGAGTTTGCCGATGTGGTGGCCATGATGCCAACACTGGTTCATGATTTTAAGAACAACCCCGTTGGAAACCTCGTTACCATAAAATGTTTTCCGTGGGTGAAGGATGATAAGCTGGCATTGATGGGCGATGCTGCACATGCCGTTGTTCCGTTTTACGGGCAGGGAATGAATTGCAGCTTCGAAGATGTGGTGGTGTTCGATGAAATGATCGAAAAATACGGCACGGACTGGCACACCGTTTTTAATGAATACCAGAAAGAACGCAAGCCAAACGCAGACGCCATTGCCGATCTGGCTATACAGAATTACTATGAAATGGCCGATAAGGTTGGCGACAAACATTTCCTTCATAAAAAACACCTCGAACACGATCTCACAGAGCTGTATCCCGACAAGTTCAGATCGCAATACGAACTCACCACGTTTAGCCTGAGTCCTTATACACATGCATTGAACCAGGGCCGTAAAAATGATGTGTTGCTGGAAAAAATAATTGCACACGGGGCCGAGGAAAAGATAAAGGATACGGAATACATGAATACATTGTGGAAGCTTATTGAATAGTAATGCAGGTACCATTATGATTTGTACATTTGATCAGAATGACTCCCGATAACCCACATCTTAAATATAAGATCATCCCTATTGGCCTGCTTGCCCCGGCTTTTCATGCCAACCTGCAAAATGTAATTTCTTTAGGCATAGACTTGCTAATGGGCTTTAAGCCTGCAATGGTTACTTATCATGGCGTTTTGGGCTGCTATACAGAACCCTGGATGTATCTGTTCTTTAATGCCATAGCCATTCCTCTCCTGTTCATCATTACGTATTCGGGCTATTTACTGTGTAAGCAACCAGGTGAAAATAAAAAACTCGCGGGCTCTTTGCTTTTGTTCTGCATTCCCCTCAGTATCTTATTTACCATTATTTATGGCTTTTTAGGGAATTTTCCATTCAGTTTTGTTTCCAATAAAGAACAGCTTCAAAACACTGCGTTTCCTGTTTTCGGAAACATGTACACTTACCGTTGGGTAGTCTCTATACTCACTCATGCACTAAAGCTATTTTACCTCTACCTGGCTTACCGCGTAATATTTAAATACTGGACCCCTCAAATGAGGTTTAACTTTTTTACCTTTGGTATCGCAGCCAGTGCAGCAGGAATGTTCCTTTGGTATTTCATTGCAGGGCCTGCTTTATATAATTAGTTCATGAAAAAATACCTTATCCTGATACTTGTATCATTAAGCATCGTTTCGTTTGGAAAACCTAAGCCGAAAAAAAAGGCTGTTGTTAACCCCAGGATAGAAATCCAAACGTTATTAAGCAACCAGCAAAAAGCCTGGAACGAGTTTAACCTCGAAGGATATATGCAAGGTTACTGGAAAAGCGATTCGTTAACATTCGTTGGCAAGCGCGGGGTAACGCGTGGCTGGAAGAACACATTCGATAATTATAAAAAATCATACCCCGATAAATCGGCCATGGGCAAGCTTGAGCTGCAGGTGCTCAGCATTAAATTGTTTGGTGCCGATGTGGCTTTTGTGGTTGGCAAATGGGACCTTCAGCGCACCGCTGGCGACGTTGGCGGGCATTTCACTT
>JAZKGM010000135.1:0-3007 GCA_040385895.1 Bacteroidota bacterium | reverse complement strand
TTTTCGGATAGGGTAGACCAAAAAAGAACCGCACTACCTCCCTTGCTCCCCGCAGTAAAGTTCAGCCATTTTACGGGTGTAGTAGTTGTATTTGAACTAACCGGGGCATTAATATACTTGATCAGGTTTTGTTTGCCGTTATACTCATACAGATCGAACGTATAACCAACAAGTGGAGAAAGCCCGGTAACCAGTGCCGAATTACCTGTTCCGTTATAAACCACAAAATTGCCGGTACCTGTGCTGTCGCCAAGGCCGTAACCCCCGGGTGAATAAGCTTTAAAGTTGGCAGGTGCAACCCTGGCTTTTGATGTCAATCTTGCAACAATGATCCTGCTTTGCCCGTTACCATTGTTCCAGGTAAGAGAGGCTGTGGTGTTAGATGCTGAAACCACCATATTATTTGCCTGCATAAATGGCGCCCTGAAATCTT
The DNA here is from genome assembly GCA_040385895.1 of Bacteroidota bacterium. GTDB lineage: Bacteria > Bacteroidota > Bacteroidia > UKL13-3 > UKL13-3 > UBA6183. The sequence goes on along the minus strand of JAZKGM010000135.1, from coordinate 2,574 downwards.
CCAGCGCTATATCATCAATAGCCCATCCTTCATGCGTAATAACGCTATCAGAAGCAAACCGGAAACGGACCCTCACATCCGTTTTGTTTGCAGCCCCGGTTAATAAAGCTGCGCTCTCTATCCAGCCATTGTCGTGGTTTGAATAAATAAGACTGCTCCTGTTTGCAGTATCGTTACCCGAAAACTTAGGCTGCAGATTTAACAAGCCTGCCGGTGAGTTGCTGTTGTACCATAAATATCCGTTAGCGGTATTGAAATTAGGTCCTGTTCCTAAAACATTATTTACTTTTATCCATGATCCTTTATCTATGCTCATCTCCACAATTAAAGCATCATTATCTGGCTGTGAAACAAATTTATGGGTGAATCTCAAAACAGGGTCTCCAATTCCTGCAAAACTGATCTGGGGCGATTCCAGCGAGGAGTTTGCACTGTCGCTGTAATTCCCGCTTAATTTCGTGGTCCATGCATTTGTTCCGCTTTTGGCACCATTCAGGTATGTTTTGGAAGGGGTTCCTAAAAACCAGGTTGGGGGACCACTGATTATCGTTTCTTTCCATTCCCCGTTCCCGCTTTCAAAATTCTGAGTATAGGGAAACATATTAATAAGCAACGCTGTAGTGAAGCTGTCTTGTGTTCCGTATGCCGTTCCGGCCTCGTTAGTAACAAATGCGCGGTAATAATATTTTGTCGAGTGGGTTAAGCCAGTGGCCGATACCGTGTAATCTCCGTTTACAACAACCGGATTTGTAGCAACCGTAGATACAATGGCCATTACCGGATCTGTAATCGGATTTTTACTGTATACCATGCCGCTGGAAGTAATCGTGCCATTCCCGTTATTTATGATGCTACCTTTAAGAGTTGCAGTTGTTGCGGTAACGGCAGAATCGGCCAGTGTGAGTACCTGCGAAAGCCTGATCCGAAAAAGATCGGCTTCGTCAGCACCTATATCCGGAGCAGTTGCACCTCCTCGAACCGAACCATTCGGGCCTGGTCTCGGATCACCGTCATAATCTGTAACGAGGTATGTAGTGTCACCGGCAGATTCAAGAGGGCTTGGTGCTGTAGTGAGCAAATGCAGATCGGTGGAAGACACAAAACCGGGTAAATAAAGGATCGAGGTTCTTTCTTTGCCCGTTACTCTCTTAAATTGAGAAAGGTTATGAGATAATGAGTTATCGATCTTAAACCATGCACTGCCTAAGCCCCAATAGCAATTTCCATTCATGATAGCACCTGCAATCGTATTCACCGACTTTAAACCAAGGACGATGCTGGTTCCACCGAGATCCTGCCTGTTAACAATAATGTTATTTCTGAATTCGGATACTGTTGCATCGGCAGAACTGAAGTATATGCAAGATGAATTGTTAATGGGGAGCCCCCCGAAATTAGGTTTGTTAAACGCTATGGTATTATGGTTAATTTTCAGGTTGGTGACTGCATCAATAACCCATATGCCATAATTAACAAAGGGATCTCCATGCGATACGGACCGTCTTGGTGCACGGATATCACGGATGAAATTATTAACGATCTGGATACTGTCAGTTTCAATGGGCCCTAATATATTAATGGCCATACTACCCCATTGCAAACAAGAAATATCATGGATGTTGTTATTCCTGATGATGGTGCCTGAGGTTCCGTGGATCAACACAATTCCATGCACTGTCGCTTGATAACTATTCAGCGAATCTCCTGCCTGTATATCATTGTTTTCAATAAGAGCAGCATTCACCCCGGCTGTTTTCTGGGTGTATGCAAGCTTGATGCCATGGGAACCTATATTATCTGCACGTATGGGTGATCCGATGATGTTGTTCCTTATCCGTAAAAAATCCTGGTAATAATTGCTGAGGCCCAATCCCAGAATAGCTACATAACACCTGTTTATCTCATTATTTTCGATGAGCATGCTGTCATTGTCTGCTGCTCCGGCATAGAGATCAATCAACGCGGAAGCACTGCTTTGACCACTATAAATACCAAAGCTTTCAACGTCAGAAACAGGAGAATTCCTTCCGCCCTTAATGATGCAGTTCTTTATTGTTGCATATTTACATCCGTTGCCGGTTCCAGCAGAAGAACTGAAACGCATGCACGCGGTGCTTACATTCGTGGTTAAAGCCACTTCCACCGTTAAATTTCTTGCACCGGGTGTAAGAGGATCATCACCATCAACTGTAATGCTATCAGCACCTATAAACTCCAGCACAGCTCTTGATGCTGCAGGAGTGGCTGCAGACCGTATCACTACATTGCCTTCGGGAACAATATAAATACTCTGGTAAGATGAGCTTCCTGTACCCGAACTTAGCAATTGCACCGGATTTGCCGGTTCTGTAGTATTGGCGCTAACAGTTATCCGGATCACCCCTTTATGCGTTCCTGCATTAATAGCTGTAAACGCATTATTAACAGTAGTGTATGATGAAGGCCCTGTTGTTCCCAGCGTGGCATTGATCCTGACCTGGGCATAAGAAGTTGTTGCATGTAACAGGAAAGCGGTAATGATGGTTTTTAGTAAAAGAATGGTTATTTTCATTTCACCACAAATTAAAAGCTTTA
>JAZKGM010000134.1:0-5763 GCA_040385895.1 Bacteroidota bacterium | reverse complement strand
TCTAAACGGCTTGGGGTGAAAGCCTACAAAATAAAATGAACTGGAAAAAACTCGAAAACATAGAACAGCTGGTTGATATTGATGTACAATCGCACACCGCTCCTGTTGTTATTTTTAAGCACAGCACCCGGTGCAGCATCAGTTCTGCCGCGCTCGACCGCCTGGAAAGAAGCTGGAATGAAGAGGAAATGAACGAAGTACAGCCTTATTACCTTGACCTGATCGCACACCGCACCACTTCAAACGCCATTGCCGATCATTACGAGATCGAACACCAGTCGCCACAGGTATTGCTCATTAAAAAAGGGGAATGCGTGTACACCGAATCGCACATGGGCATTGGGTACAACGAAATCAAATCACAAGCCTTAAAATAATTTTCTGAATGCTGCAATAGTTGGTGCATTGCATGCAAGAATTGAATACCTAGCCACAGATTAAGAGTTGCAAAGCAACTCTTCCTTCACCCAACTTAATTGATCAATTAAGAATTTACGAGGTTATCCTATCTGTGCAATCTGTGGCTTGCTATATCAACATGTTTCACAACAAATCATTATTTTATAAACGAAGAGCTTGCCCAACAGCACGCTTTTTCTTTTGTTAGTTTCCGGGCTGCTTGTATATTGCACCAACTCATGCGGTATGCCTGTATTACATTGTGTTTATTCATAAGCTGCCTGCTTCATGCGCAAGGTATAGATTCATTACCACCCGCTAAAAACACTTCATCTTCATCGGCATTCGTTACATTCGATCCTTTACCACAACTTAAGGTCATTCCTGTATTTACAGCCGATGCACGCAGCCACCGCCTGCAGCTATTAAAAGACCTCAACAGTGCAGGCTATGTAGGAAGCTTAGGCGGACAGTTCCCCATCGTAAATATCAATGCGCTGGGTAAAACACTGCAGTTTGGCATAGCGGGCACTGTTTATACTACGCTTAACCGGTATGTGGGGCGCGGACGCGTTGTTAACGTTGATTATTTTGTTGATCTCCTTTTTGACCTGGAACTCACACAACGCTGGAAGCTTCGCGGGGGGTTCGGGCACACCAGCCAGCATTTAAGTGATGATGCAATTGAAACAGGGCTTACGGCACGAAACTATGTGAAAGATTACATGCAGCTGCAAACCGTTCACCAGTTGATAAAAAACAGGCTCCTGGTATACGGTGGCCTGTACTACTTTCATAACTTTAAGCTCACCAACAATAACCTGCCCGAAAATCTTTCCCATAAAGTGATGATACAGGCAGGTTTTGAAGCAGATGTGGTAAAGCTGACCAAAGCCACCAGCTTCTATATAGGCGCAGATATAAAACTAAGGCAGGAGTTTGATTTCGGCAACACACACAGCTTGCAGGCCGGGTTTAAACTAAGCGGCCCTACACAACGCAAACTGCGCTTTGCCTACAATTATTTAGGTGGCTATGAAGAGCGTGGCCAGTTTTACAATACCCACATCTCATTAAATACAGTGGGTTTATATTTTGATTTTTAACCCATGCGCAAACTCCTTATTCTTTTAGTTGTATTGCTTGCATTGTTTAACACTGTTGGTGCGCAGCATGCCGATACCACGCAGCATAAGTGGCTTACCAAAAAGAACATCGTGATCGGTGCAATTGTTTATCAGCAGGTAACAGGGGCTTTGGTAGAATATGCCTGGTGGTGGGTAGACAGCCTGCGTACTTTTCACCTCGAAAAAGATGCTTTTTGGAACAACTACAGCCTGGGCATGGATAAATTCGGGCATTTTTATATTTCGTACCTCACCTTCACTGCTGTAAATGAAGCCATGCGATGGGCTGAATTCACCCCGAAACAAAGGCTTTTAACAGCGGTGCTTGTTCCCACATTCTGGGCCATCAGCATTGAAGTTGGCGATGCCATTTCACCTTATGGTTTTTCATTGCCCGATCTGGCGGCCAACCTTTCAGGGGTTGGTTATGGTTTTTTGCAGGAGAAGATCCCCTACTTTCAGAATTTCAACATCAAATTCGGGTTCTGGCCAACACAGGTATACCGCGATCAATTTCCCAAAAAATGGGCGCCCACCATTGATTATAATGCCCACAGTTACTGGCTTAGTGTGAATGTACACAAGGTTTTGCCCAAGGCCTGGGGCAAATACTGGCCCGAACTGATCAACCTGGCAGTGGGATATAGCATCGAAGATCATTATAAACCCACAATGAGGCGCGAGTTATTGTTGGGCATAGACCTTAATTTAAGGGCCCTCAAAACAAGATCACCAGGCTGGACCGCCTTAAGAAATGTGGCAAACCTGGTCCGCATCCCTTCACCCGGGGTAAAGATCCCCAAAGGGCAGGAACCAACCCAGTACAAATGGTTATTATTACATTAAACAAGAACAAAGATGGAACTGAAAGATAAAATAGCTGTTGTAACCGGTGTAAGTAAGGGCATTGGCCATGCCACTGCACAACAATTATTAAACGAAGGCGCGATCGTTTTCGGGCTTGGTCGTAACAACAGCATTGAACACGCGAACTATACTTTTATTCATTGTGATGTAAGGAGTTCAACAAGCGTTGAACAGGCTTTTAAACAGGTTTATGCCGCAACACAAAACCAGGTTCATATCCTGCTGAACAATGCCGGGCTTGGTTATTTCGGAATGCTTGAGGATATTACCTATGAGCAATGGGATGAATTGTACCAAACCAATGTGAACGGTATTTTTTACTGCTGCAAGCAGGCCTTACCGGTAATGAAACAACAACAACTCGGGCACATCATTAACATTGCCTCTACAGCGGCACTGGAAGGCATGCCGCAGGTTTCGGCCTATTGCGCAACAAAGTGGGCGGTAAAAGGCCTGAGCGAATCTTTGTTTCGCGAAGTACGCGACTTCAAGGTGAAGGTAACCTGCATTTACCCCGGGTCTGTCAAAACAGATTTTTTCAGGAACAGCCCCAATGTTAAACCGCACGATTATATGCTCATGCCTGAAGATGTTGCATCAAACATTATCTATGCCTTAAAAATGCCCGATAATTTCCATACGGTCAATTTAGAGATCCGCCCGCTCCAGCCTAAAGGGCCAAAAGCATAATGAACTGATACATGAACAAACTCACTGCTTTTTTTAACACCGGTAAGTACCCTTTGCTCCTGGCATTATTGCTGAACGTTTGCCTGCACCTTCCTTTTTTTAACCGACCGCCCGAAAGCATGCATGTGTGGAGACAATGCAATACACTGGCCGTTGCCCGTAATTTTTACCAGGAAGACATGAACATCTTTCAACCAAGGGTAGACAACCGCTTTGAAACCAACGGGGTTACCGGCATGAACTTTCCGCTATACGAATACAGCGTTGCGGCATTATACAAGGTTTTTGGAGAACAGTTCTGGGTTCACCGTGTGTTCAGCTTATTGGTATTATCTCTTGGTGCGATCGGCTTATTTTATGTGGTCACTGCCTTAGCCGGCCCATTGGTTATGGCCAACCTATCTGCTATTGCCTTGTTGTTTTTCCCCGACCTGTTTTATTTCGGCATCAGTGCGCTGCCTGATATTATGGCCCTGAGCTGCATGATCTGGGGCCTGTATTTTTTCATCCGCTGGCATACCGAAGCACGGGAAACAAACCGGTCAGCAGATCAATGGCTTCTTCTTTCAGCTTTTTTCTTCATGCTTTGCGGGCTGATCAAACTGTACTTTCTGCTCATCGGTGGTTTTATTGCAGGCCTGGTTATCCCACAATTCCGCTTTTATTTCAATGCCAGGTATATCATCCGCTTAATCATTTTCGGTTTCATCAGTGTGGTGATCCCCATGCTCTGGTACAAGTATTCCATCGACCTGATCAAAAGAACAGGCCTGGCCGATTTCGGATTGGAAGTGAGGTATGAAACCAACATCAGCAATGCCATAAGCATCCTTACGCAAAACATTATTTCCGATCTGCCTGAGCTTATATTAAACTATGTGAATGCAGTATTTGTGGCCATAGCGGCTTTTTATATTTACAGGACCAAAGCCTGGAAACACCAATATTTCAATGCATTTTTATTCTTTGTGGCCGGGGCTGTTTTATACCACCTGGCCGAATTAAAACAAATGAAGTACCATAGTTATTATATGATGCCCTACTACCCTGTTCTGGCCATTATTGCAGGATACGGTGCGTATAAGGTTTACCTGTTCAAACCAAATGTGTTGTTGTTCTTTCTCCTGTTAAGCCCTGTGGTTTGTTCTACCCGTATTATTTTTTCGAGATGGGCCAATCCAAACAAGCTTGTTCCGGCCGAGTTGTATCATGAAGATTCACGTACCAGGCTTCAACAGGCTGTAAATGATAAGGAGCGGTGTATCATAAGCGGTGATGTATCAAACTGCATCTTCTTTTATTTCCTGGATAAAAAAGGGTTTTGTTATGCAGGTAAAGACCAGTTGCTGCAGCAGGTTCATGGGGGTGAAACGCAGATCGCCAATAACATTTCGAGGGGCGCAACAACATTGTATATTAAATCGGATACGGATCCGGCACAATCAGCGCTTGCGCCATACCTGAAAACATTGCTTTTAAAAGAAGGGTCGTTTTACGTATACCGGTTGAAGTAGAGCAGGTTTTGTGGTTTTATGACTTATGGTATTGGGGATAACCACAAAGGGCACACCGGAATCCCGGTAAACTGTAAAAGGGATTGCCGCACTTCACTCCGGAGTACCGAACTTTCGCTCGCAATGACATACTCCGCACTTCCCAATTCCATTAGCTATTGATTATGATCTTCCCCTACCACTTCGTACGTCTCACTTCTATTAGCTATGGACTATGATCTATGCAACTTCTCCTACCACTTCACCACTTTGGCCATTGACACATCCATGGTTTGCTGTCCAGCTTTAAATCCTTTACCCGATGGCTCACACACCACAAAATCCATTTCATACACATTAAAGTCGCTTTCTTCTTTTTTCTTCCAGCTTTCAACCGCCACATTCATGTGCGATGAATTGCTATACAGAAGCCCCACACTTTGCAGGTGGGCCACTTCCCTCACCAGATAGGCAAACAACATGCTGCGGTCTTCGCAATCGGTATAATCATTCGCCATCGACTCTTCCGGAAAGGCAAATTTTTCTTTGCCCAATACTTCTGCATCCTTTGCATAATCGAGGCTTTGAATAAATGCCAGGATAAAGTTAACCACCTTTTCCTTGCTCATATAAGAGGTGGCGTCTTTCAATTGCTCAACAAGGGTGTGGTTCCCTTTTTCGGATAAGCCATAGTTAAGATAGATCTTGCTGATCTCGATTCCCGGCAGATCATTATAATAAGCAACAAGGGATTGATTGAGGTGAATGGTAAAAAAATAAACGGTTGATTCGTATTCGAACGGGATCGTTTTTACTTCTGCATTGGCAGTGAGCGATGGTGGTGAATATTTATTTAAACCGATTGGTTTTGCATTGGCAGCAACGGGTAAATTGATGAGCTGCTCATTCATCGGCTCCTTACCCTGGTCGAATGAAAGGTCGTAATACACTTTGCCATTACGAACCACATACAGCACATTTTTTATATTGAACGTGGTGCTGCCATATAGTGTCATTCTTTTTTCATTTGCAGCCAGCAGCACATCCATGCCTTTTTTGTTTAAGGCCGCATAGGTGAACAAAACGGCAAACGCCTCATCACCCTTGCTTATTTTAGCCGATACTTTCTGAACCAGCATCAGGTAAGCCATTCCATCCAGGTTAAGCTGCTCTGCATATTCATCGGC
>JAZKGM010000133.1:0-1944 GCA_040385895.1 Bacteroidota bacterium | reverse complement strand
AAAGGGTAAACCCTTTAGAAAAAAAACAAAATGCATAAAGACAGTAATAAAGCCACTTTTCTTTTCTCCTCCGGTATGGTGGTGGTTATTGCTATAATGTTATCGGTGGCTTCCATCGGTCTTGCGCCATACCAGGCAAAAAATGTGCGGATTGAAAAAATGAAAAATATCCTGACGAGTGTTGGCGTGCATGCTGCAACCGGCGAAGCAGAACAACTGTTTAAAAAATATATTACCAAACAGGTTGTATTAAATAATAGAGGGGAAGAAGTAACCGGTGATGTGGCGGCATTTGATATAGACTTAAAAAAAGAACAGGATAAAATAAAAACAGGCAATGCAGACGATCAGCTATTTCCCTTATTTGTAGGCAACAGGGAAGGGAATTCTTACTATATCATACCCGTACGGGGAAAAGGATTGTGGGGCCCTATCTGGGGTTACGTTTCTTTGGAGAGCGACATGAATACGATCCATGGCGCAAGCTTTGGGCACAAAAGTGAAACGCCCGGACTTGGTGCAGAGATAGAAAAAGAAGGATTCCAACATCAATTTATCGGAAAAAAAATATTTGATGAAGCCGGAAATTTTGTATCAGTAAAGGCCATTAAAGGGGGAGCTGCACCGGGTAACATACATGGCGTGGATGCCGTTTCCGGTGCCACTGTCACCAGCGATGGGGTTAGTGAAATGTTTAAAAGAACATTAGGCAATTATATTCCATATTTTAAAAAAGCCAGGCCTTAGTTGCTTTAATTTTTAATTAAATACTATGAGTACAGAATCAATCAATGCTCCTGTAAAAACAAAAGCCCCGAAAGAGCCTATGTTTTCAGCAAAGAATAAACGCCTGTTGTATGACCCCCTAAACGACAACAACCCGATCACCGTGCAGGTTTTAGGCATCTGCTCCGCATTAGCAGTCACCGTGCAGATGAAACCTTCAATTGTAATGGCGCTGGCAGTAACGGTAGTTACCGCCTTCTCTAACCTCATTATTTCTATGATCAGGAATATAATACCGAACCGTATCCGAATCATTGTTCAGTTAACGGTTGTTGCTGCAATGGTAATTATCGTTGACCAGTTTTTAAAAGCATTTGTGTATGATGTAAGTAAACAGCTCTCGGTTTTTGTGGGCTTAATCATTACAAACTGTATTGTTATGGGCCGGCTGGAAGCCTTTGCCATGGCTAATAAACCCTGGCCCTCATTTATCGATGGTATTGGCAATGGATTGGGCTATGGGTTGATATTAGTCATTGTTTCCACCATACGGGAACTTCTTGGCTCCGGTAGCCTTATGGGGTTCCGCATTATACCTGAATCTGCCTATGCACATGGATATTTTAATAACGGGCTGATTATTATGCCACCGATGGCGCTCATTATTGTCGGCATTATCATTTGGATACAGCGAAGCCGCAACAGAAAATTAATTGAACCAAAATAAATTATGCTTTATGGAACACGTAAATATTTTTATAAAAGCCATATTTATTGAGAACATGATCTTTGCTTATTTCCTGGGCATGTGTTCTTACCTGGCCATCTCCAAAACCGTTAAAAGTGCTGTGGGATTGGGTATAGCTGTAATATTTGTTTTGTCCGTCTCAGTACCGGTGTGTTATATGCTGGAAAATTATGTATTAAAAGCTGGTGCACTAAAATGGTTATCTGCCAGCTTTTCAACTGTTGATCTCAGCTTTTTAAGTTTTATCATGTACATAGCCACTATTGCTTCTATTACCCAGTTGGTCGAAATGGTCGTGGAAAAATATGCGCCTGCATTGTATGCAACCCTGGGCATTTTTTTACCCCTTATTGCGGTAAACTGTTCCATACTGGGCGGCGCTTTATTCATGCAGGAAAGGGAATATGCCACATTGGGAGAAGCTACTGTATTTGGATTCGGTTCGGGTGTGGGCTGGTTCCTGGCCATAG
>JAZKGM010000132.1:0-3727 GCA_040385895.1 Bacteroidota bacterium | reverse complement strand
GCGACTCTGCATTGATGTGGCTGAAGGAAGCCGAAAACGTTGTTCATGGCACAAATCACAGCATGTATCCTGCCGCGTTGCTCAAGATGGCTAAGCTATACCTGGAAGAGGACGGGGTGAAAAGAGACAGTGCCTTGTATTACCTGAAAGAGGCCGAAAAATACCAGGCTAATTTTAAAGATAATATTTACAGGCACGACCTGTATAATACCCTTGGGGCCTTCTTTTTTTCCAAGTATGAGTTTGCCATGGCCCTGCCCGAGTTCCGCAAAGCGCTCACTTTTTATTCGGAAGAGAGCAAGCGCACCAACATGGTGATGAATAATATGGCCCTGTGCATGATCAGGCTTCATCAAACTGATTCGGCAGCCTTATATATCCGCAGGTTTGAAGCCGTTTTAAGCAGGAAGGGCGGTGATGAATATGAGCAGCTGCTTTATCACCAGACCAAAGGCCTCTATTTTTCATTTACAAAAGATTCATGTGCCATTGAAGCTTTAGAGGAAAATGTAAAAGCCCTTTCATTTGCACTCCTGCTGGAAGATACAAGGTTGGGTACATCGCTGTTGCTTAATGTGCTGGAGTGCATGTCGAACAAGCCGGTAACAGATAAACGCCATGTTGCCCTTGCTGACAAGATACTCGGATACTGTAAAGCGTTTTACGAACCCTTGAAAAAGGATGAAAAACTGTTGAATTTTTCATCCTTCCTGGAAGGATATGCGAACCTGGAAGCTAAATACGGCAATAAGGACAAAGCCATCGCTTTATTTATTGAATACGGGCAAACCGTGAACCGGATGCACGAGCAGAATTATACAGAAGGCATTAATGATGCCATGATCAAATACAAGGCAGAGCTGAAAGATGCAGAGATCGCTCTTGCTGGCGAAAGAAATGCACGGCTCACCACTGCGGTGGCCTTATTGTTTTTGTTCGCCATCATTATTATGCTTGCTTTGTGGAAGGCCGGTCGCCTCAACAGTAAGGTAAAAGCCCAAAATGTGGAGATCAGCGGGCAGAAGAACGAGCTGGAGCAGCTTAACCGGGTGAAAGACCGTTTGTTCAGCATCATCAGCCATGATATGCGCACACCGGTAAATTCGCTCATTAATTTCGGCAAGCTGCTTGAACGCGGCAATCTTTCGCCCGAAAAAATGACGGCCTATACCCTTGAACTTAAAAATACACTGGGATATACGGCTTCCCTCATGAATAACCTGCTGAACTGGGCACGCACACAAATGCAGGGTTATAAGCCGCTCATGGAATCCCTGGAACTGCATAAGCAGGTGAATGAAGAAATCGCTTCACTCGGGCAGGAGGCAGGCCGCAAACACATCTCCCTGCAAAGCAGCATTGAGCCGGGCACAATGGTTTATGCAGACAGCAACATCCTTGCCCTTATCTCCAGGAACCTGCTTACTAATGCCATCAAATACACAGCTGAAGGAGGAGAGGTATGCGTATCCGTTTCACGGGAAGAAGAATATGTGCTGATGCAGGTAAAGGATAATGGTGTAGGGATGAGCAGGGAGCAGGTGGATGCTTTTAACAGCAACAAACATGAGATGATGGAAAGCTCTGCCGGAACAGCAAGCGAAACAGGAACCGGCATGGGTTTGCTGCTATGCAGGAGCTTTATCGTGCTCATGGGAGGAAGCATTTCACTAAGCAGCGAACCGGGTAAAGGCAGCTGTTTTACAGTGGTGTTGAAAAGGGCATAAAGCTTCGACTGCGCTCAGCCTGACAAAGGTTTAATAAGCAAACACCTCTTATCTTTCAAAAAAGTAGCATATCATCCCGAAAACCGGGTGATGGTTTTGTTATTTCCAACCACAAGGTCGACCAGCGCCTGGCGATAGGCAAGCCCTACCGGCACGGTATATTTATCCGCAAGGGTCACATCACCCTGTCCGATCACATTGATGTGCCTGTAATTAACCAGGTGCTGTTTATGCACCCTTATAAAGGAAGACGCAGGAAGCGCCTGCTCCAGGTTCTTTAAGCTCACCAGCGTCACGTGCTTTTTATCATTCAGGGTGTAGATCCTGGAAAAATGCCCCATGCTTTCGATGTAGGCCACATCCTCAAATTTTAGCTTCACCAGGTTATGGTTCTCGCGGATAAAGAAAAAGTCGTTGCCTTCCTGTAAAGTGGCATTTGCGTCCTCCTCATTGTACTGCTTTTGGGCAAGCTGTTTTTTAATATCCAAATATTCGATGGCCTTATGCACCGAACGGAACAGCCGTTCGAACGGAACAGGCTTCACCATAAAATCCACCACATCCAGGTTATAGCTTTCCACGGCATATTCAGCATGTGCGGTAATGAAAACAAAAACAGGCGCTTTCTTCAGGCTTTTAAGCAGCTCCAGCCCCGACATGGCGGGCATGTCAATATCCGAGAACACGATATCAATGTCCTGATCCGCCAGCACCTGTGCAGCTTCCAGCCCGTTTGCGCAGGTGGCCACCACCTCCAGCAGGCGGGTTTTTTCCAGCTCCATTTCCAGCGTGTCGCGCTGCATCAGGTGGTCGTCAACAACAATGCACCGGTATTTCATAATCATAGCAATTATAACCCGGTAAAGGTGCAATGTTCGCTGTTAAAATCAAAACAGGGATAAAGAGGTATTCGGTTAACACCAATTCATTGAGCTGTAAAAGGCGCTGCGTTCATGTATTCATTGGTCGTTTCCTGAACTATTCATGCGTTTTCCTGAATATAAAGGAAATAAGTCACCGGATAGATTAAACTTCGCGTGCGAAGTCATTCACACCCATGGCTCCGCACTTCTTCGTACAAATGAAAACTTTTTTTACCCGCGCAGCTTTCCTTTTATTTTTTCTTTTACCTGTTTTGACACGTGCACAGGCACCCGGCAATTGCCTGCACTTGGATGGGTCTAACGATTACCTCACGGCAACCGTTAGTACGTTACCCACAGGAAGGTCGAGCTACACCATAGAAGCATGGATCAACCCTTCATCTCTTACCGGTTCACATGGTATAGCAGGGTGGGGAGCCGCAGGCAGTGTAAATGAATATAACGGCCTGATGCTGGGCATGCAAGGTGATCAGAAGGTACTGATCAATTACTGGTGGGATAATGACCTTGGTGTGGTGATCCCTGATTTTACCGGGAATTGGGCCCACGTTGCCGCCACCTACGACAGCACAACGAATACAAGAAAGCTGTACCTGAACGGAGTGCTTATTGCATCCGATCAGCCTTCGGGTACACATGCAGTACCCTCCGGTAATTTTTTAGCAGGGAGAACAGGCGGTGATGAATATTTTAACGGCAAGCTGGATGAGTTGCGGATCTGGACTGTGGCGCGTACTGCTTCACAGATCTCTTCATCTATGCTGAACGCAGTTGCGCCTAATACAAGCGGGCTGGTATCATATTATAATTTCGATCAGGGCATTCCGGGAGGCAGTAACAATGGGAACACGGTATTATTCGACCAGATATCATACAGCAACAATGCAACATTGGTCAATTTCGGGTTAACGGGCAATACATCCAACTGGCTGGCAAGTTATGCAATGACGGCAGCCCCTGTTCCTTTACCAGCCGGCAATATAAGTAGTACAGGTTTTACGGCTAATTGGAGTGCACCGTTATCGGGCACCTTTACGCGTTATTTGCTGGATGTATCATCAGATAGCTTGTTCGGGAGCTTTCTGAGCGGCTACAAGGGTTATGATGCGGGCATGT
>JAZKGM010000131.1:10753-15398 GCA_040385895.1 Bacteroidota bacterium | reverse complement strand
AAACCAGGTTCGTCCGCCCACATAGTTTCCATTAACCACATTGCTTTTCGACTGTGCTAAAAACTCAATACCGATCTGTGCAGTAGTTGCAGGACTGCCGAAGCTGTCGCAGATGTGGTTGTTATTGATCGCCCACTGATCGCCATTGTTGGAAGAAACATAAATGCCCGACCCGCTGAAGTTCCTGATCAGGTTCCCGCTAATGGTGTTGCTGTTGTTTTTACTCAGGGTGCTTCCCCCGGCATAAATTCCCGTATTATACCTGGCCGGTCCGCTATGCGAAAGGATATTCCCGCTTACCTGGTTAAAATTATTCCCGCCCCCGGTTGATGTGCCTATAAATACCAGGCCGCTTAAACTGCTTGTGTTTGCACCCTCTATTATACAATTGCGGATGCTGTCGAAGCGGGCATCATTTATAAAAGTAAACACCGGGTTGCTGGTGTTTTGATTAATAAACCTGAGGTATCTTCCGCTTGCGGTAACCGTATCTATCCCGTCAAAAATAACCCCGCGTGTGCCGCTTATCCTGATCAGTGCGTTGGCAACCGATCCCGAGATGGTCCTGGTAACAGGCTGGTCGGGCCTTATAAATACGCGGTATCCACCGGTTCCTTCTTCCTGCCAGCTGCCCAGGTCGTTTGTTCCGTTCTCTGTCAGGTCGGAAGAGATCAATACCGTGAGGTCACCCGTTAAGATCAATTGATCGCGGAGTGCTGCAAAAAGACCTGCGCTATCGGTAAGGTTAAGGTATTGTTTTCCGCTGCCCACATACACATACCCTTGTGCGCCCGGAATGATCCGGTACGAGTTAAAGCCTGCAGCAGGGAACTGTGGTGCAGCAAGGTTCACGGTTGCAGGTGTATTAAATAAACGGGCGGTGCTTCCAACGTTTGTCGGGGCATTGTTGTCCTGCGCCACCACAAAATATTGGATCGTATCTGTTACCTGAACAGCACTGCCTTGCAGTAAAGTGTAATCAATGATAAATGAGAAAGGAGAAGTGCTGTTCGTGGCTTCTACCCATTTCCATCCGTTGTCTATCGGGGTATTGCCGTTGTACGTATTCAGGTCGCCCGATTTTTTATAATATAACCTTGGTCTTGTACCGGTAGTTGTGTTTACACCAGCTGCATCGGTAATGATCGCAAAATTTGTTGCAGCGACATTTGAGGTTAAGGTGGTGTTTTTTAAAGGGGTAAAGGCAATGTCCGGTCCGCGGAAATCACCACCGTTTTCATAAGCACCAATAGATGGTGTTGATGCATTGCGGACAACCCCGTTTATATCTGTGCTGATCCCTGCAATGGATGTTCCTGCACCTAAAACAGGTGATGCGGTTTGGGGAACCAATATGGAACTGGTGTTCAGCAACGGATTAGCTGCAGAAGAGTTTGCCTCCATGCCTGTTACACCCTGCCATGCAGCAAGCGTAGCATAATCAATGGCATTTAAGCCGCCCGTAAAGCCAACTGCCGGTGAAGGCACGTTCACATAAAGAAAGTTGTTATTCAGGATCGACCCGCTTGTATTGGGTGCCTTGCTGAAATGCGCATACAGCTTTTTAGTCCCTGTTGTTCCTGCTGTTCCGGTAACATAAAATATATTATTGCGCACATCTATGTTATTCCCGTAAGTAGGGCTGTTTCCCGGAATTGCGCCATACCCGTTGCTGAATGCAGCAGACGGTCCGTTGCCATTGCTTAACTGGTCTGTTAAAGAAACGGTGTTGTAGTAAACCTTGTCACCATATCCATCGCTAAGGTTGATCCCTGCGGTGTTAAATGTAAAGTTCGTAGAGGTGGATGAAAGCCTGTAAATTGCGTTGTTATAAATGGTGTTGTTCGAAGGATTAACAGCCGTTTTATAGGCAAATGCAGTAGAACTGATGCCAATTACATAGCTATAGGAGCCCCCGGCAAAGGTGAGGTTATGTATCTTGTTAGAATGAACAATGGTGTTCCTGGTGTTCAATAAATTGACACCGTACACATCATCGGTATTCAATGGTTCATCACTATATATATTCTGAATGTCGTTCCGGTAAACCTCCCCGTTACTTTGCCTGTTCATTACAACCGCCTGCTGGTAAAATCCGTCACCTGCCAGTGCAGTTCCCAGGCGGTTATTATTCACCTTGTTCCCGGTAGCCGGGTTAGCAGGAGAGTTCCCGGTAAACAACACACCGAACTGTGCTTTCGAAATGTAATTGGAATCAATAAGGTTATTATTGTTGTTGGCTTCCACTGCCTGCCCGAAACCGGTTCCTATGGCTGTACCAATATAAACAGCGATGGGTGTTGACTTTGCAGAAACCCCGTAGATCATACAATTCCTGATCACATTGTTGTTGGCCCCGTTATCAGGCCCAGCACTGGAGATCCAAACCACGGCATTTAAAGAATCGAGATGCGACACCGTTTGATTTGCAATGGAAAGGCTTGTGTTGTTTGCATTAACCCCGTTAATGGTTACATAATCACTGCCGTTTAGTTTTAACACGCTGTTCCTGAATGCAGATGCCCCGGTGATGAGTGTTTTTATTCCTGCTTCCGGTTTAACAGTTAATGTTCTTGCCGCAGATGCATCAGGATTCTCATTGATGGTTATTGGTAAAGTTTCCCCGGTGGAAGTGGTATAAAGTGTATCGATCAGGATAAACTCAACGGCACCCGACAGGCCTTTGCTGTTATAATCAGTGAACGCATCAGTTAATGTTGCGTAGGTAGCCGGTGGGCTATGAAGGGTGTGGCCTACATAATATGTTCCGCTAAGCGGGGCCAGGATCATGTACGATGCAGGAACGATCGTAGGCGTGCTTCCGGGAGGGTTTGTTCCTATACCGCCATCAGGCGAAGTGGACACATTTACCAGGGGAGAAAGGTCCTGCGCGGCAACATAATATTCGATCACATCACCTATAAATACACCACCAAGCGAAGTATGGTCGATAACGAATGTAAACGCATTGCCATTACGCGAAACTGCAGGTGCACTGATGTAACCTCCGAAAGATTTCCGGTAATAAAGCAGTGGTTTTCCACTGGCCGAACTGTCAATGCCCGAAGCATCGGTTATGTTAACCACGAATGTGCGGTTCGAGGTGCTGCTTGTGTTTTTAAACCTGGTATAAGAAATGGCAGGGGCTTCAAAATCACCGGCAATAAAAGTTCCTTCATCGGCACCAATATCAGGTGTTGTTGTATTCCTGGTATTGCCATCGAAATCGGTATTAATGGCAACAGGTAAAGAGATCGGTTTTGCAGCAGCTTCAACGGGTGTTACCAGGGCAGGATCGATATGCAGGTTATACGGCAAAGCTGCTGTATTAACAAACCGGGGCAGGCTGCCTAACGAAGCCTGGTCGCGGGTGATCATTTTGCTTCTGAATGCACCCACCGTTAATGCCGAATCAAGGCCATCGTAATAAATGTACCTGCGGTTTCCAAATGAGCCGGTGTATAGGATATTATTGTTAGAACTGTCGGAATAAGAAGCAAGCACAGCCGAACTTCTTTTGTAAGCAGCAACAATACCCCCGGAAGTACCCGGAACAGATTGGTTGATGATGATGTTATTGATGAGCGATACAGGAAGGGCTGATGACGCATAAATTCCTGAGCTTCCATAAGTGGAGCTTGCAGATAATACCGTGTCGTTAAGGTAGATGGTATTATAATAAGCCCCTGCAAAACATTTGTCGGCCCCGCTTACAGGAGACAGGAACAAACCTATTATGGCATCAGCACTGTTCGAGTTTGGTGCAGTGATGTTATAGATGTAATTATTATAGATGTATGCATTTAACCCTGCAGAGCTTGAGCTGAAGAAGGTAATCCCGCTTGCGCGCCCGATGGCTGCCGGAGAGGTAATGCTGTGGATGGTATTGCGGTAAATATTAATGGTTGATGAACCTGAGAATAAGATTCCGTTCAATGCCTGGCTGCCTAAAGAACCGCCATAGCTGTTCAGCTGTGAAATGTTGTTATCATAGATGTTCGAAACACAACCGGCAATAAGCGGGGCATTGTAGATGCCTCCCGCAAGAGATGTTCCTGTGGAAACACGCTTGAGGTTGCGGATGGTATTGGCGTAGATGTTTGAAGTACACACCGGGCTGCCTTGCGCGCTGAACCCGTTATTAATGCCGTAAAAGCTTACGGTGCTGTTTGATGAATCGTTCTCAAGGATATTATGGTGAATGTTCACGCGGATAGCCGCTGCTTCATTGTTGATCAGGATGAATGCACTGGTGCCCCCTGCGAGGTACGAATCCTTTATCGTATTGTTATAAATGTTTACGGTGTTATTCACCCCGTTCTTGCCCATTTCATTGCTGATACCGAAAGGCTCGCCACTCATGGGTTTGATAACGATCGTGTTGTTGTAAATGTCAACGTTCGAGTTTAACCCGTTAATGGTATGGATCCCTAAGATGTTTCCGCTTGCCACGGTTCCTGAATTGATCAGGTTGTTCGCGATCATAATATTATCCTGGTAGCTCACATAGATGCCTTTTGTGTTGCTGGAAGAACCCACCATATTAATGATCACATTGCCCCCGTCAACACCGATCCTGTTTTGATCGTCATAATAAGCAGAGTCGTTGCTTCCCGTTAACGAAACACCCGTCATGCAGCTTACC
>JAZKGM010000131.1:0-10743 GCA_040385895.1 Bacteroidota bacterium | reverse complement strand
TCCTGAAGCGGTCTGGTTAATGGAATAGATGCCAACAGTCCCTCCAGATGTTCTTACGGCAGCAGGCATATCAATGCGGCAGTTCCTTATCGTATTGTGCATGCTCCCGTCTGCCGGGCTTTTAACAAAAAATGCATAGCCCCATTCCATCTGTTCCGTGGTTGATGTTGTTGCGGTAACATCGCGTAAATTAATGCGGTCGAAAACAATATAATCAGCGCCTTCAAGCCCGATGATAAAATCCCTGGTGGTGGTTAAGCCCAGCATTGAAGTGATAAGGGGATTGTTGCCAGTCCCGGTTTTTCTGAACACGATGCTGTCGGTTGCTGTTCCTGTTGCGGTAAGCAAAATGTTGCTTTCATTAAAAACGGCATTTGCAGGAACGTTAAAGTAAACAGTTGAGCTGATGCCTGATTCATTGATGGCCCTTACTGCATTGGTAAATGAAGTGAAATTATTGCCTGTTACCGGTAATGCCGGGTTGATCGTGTAAGTACCCGCAAATGTCGGGTACCTTGCCCATATCGTTTTTGTAAGCGTATCATTTCTGGTATCGGCATCTGCAATCCCGTTAGGCGTTCTTGTCCATGTCCTGATGGTATGGTAACCGCTTGTAAAAGTATAATTGCCCAGCTTAATCACCCCCGATGAATCGGTTGATTTAAGCGGGGTACTGAACGTGTAAGCTAAAGTGGGCTGCAGAACACCATCAATCTCCCAGTCGATGTTCAGGTTATTGACCGGTTGCCCTCCCCAGTTACGGAGTTTCACGCAAACGCTGTCGAGCCCGGCATTAATGGTTTCTTTAGGTGTTTCAATTCTTAGCAGGGAAATATCCGTGGCATTCGAGTCAATGATCTCAAGCTGGAGCAGGGGCCGGTTATTGTTCCTGGCAAGCGTGGCCGGAGCTCCGGGAGTGGCCGCAGCGCTTGTTGTTGCAGCATTCATGTTCGTGCCTGTCGATCTTGCCCAGTTGATCGCAGCAGTAGGAGCCGAGGCCCTGTACCAGTCAACGAAAACCTCTATGTTGTCAGTACCATTCCAGATGAACGGTTTGGTCAGGGTAAGTTGTTTCCACCCGGTGCCTGTTGGAATGCTGTATGTTGTGCTGGAGAATACGGGCACTGAGCCCACGGTATCGGTTGCCCATGTTATGCTTGTTGCCCCATGCGATGATTGCGTTACATGCTTGAAGTATACTTTAAGCGTGGCATTTGCCGTGGTATATTCGCCTGTACCGGTCGCTGATTTATTCCACCAAAGCTTATTAATATACCCGGCATGGCCCCCTGCCGCGATAATTTCAGCAGCCGTATAGATGGCCGCGCTTCGCGAGTAGTTGGCTGCTGCTGTAGTGGATGTGGCCAGTAAAACATTTGTTGAAGCATCACCAGTTTGTATGCCTAATGTTACATTTTGTGCGTGCAGCGCCATGCTGAACGAACAAAAAATGAATAATAAGATGCGGTTTGTTCTCGTCATAAAAGTAATTTTAATTTCTTTTTAATATTAACAACAATCTAAGTTAACGAATAAGACCCGCTAATCGTTTCAAATACCCCTAAGGTTTACTTAATAATTACCGAGCGTGCAGAAATAAAGCTTGAGCCTGTATGGGGTGTAAGTTCTATCAGGAAAAGAGTTGTGTTAAATCATGTTGCGGTCAGGATCGCAATGCCTGCATATAACAAAACAGCCCCCGTTTTGCGGAGGCTGTTTTATGAAATTATTGATTCATTATTAGTTCTTCACCACTCGGATCACTTTTGATTCAGACCCTGTAGTTAGCCTGATCAGGTAAACGCCTTGTTTCAGTCCGTCCAGCTTGTTTAACGAGATTTCGTTGCTTCCGATCGCCAAAGTATGGTTCTCACTCATTACGATGCGGCCTTGCAGGTCCATGAACACAAGCTCTGCCGATGTGCCGGCACTTGAAGGGATGCTTAATGTAATGGCCTGGTTAAACGGATTCGGGTAAGCAACTACTGCATCCAGCGTGTTCACTTTATGGTCGAAACGCACGATAGCCACACCAGATGTGCTGCTGCTTCCGTCATGGTCTATGCTTGTTAACCGGTAGTATAATACGTTTGCCCCATTCATGGCATCCTGTGCTTCAGCATGTATAAATTTGTAACTAAGCGGGGCAGACGAATGACCATTTGCTTTTACTTTACCGGCCTGTTCAAAACGTTTTCCATCTGTTGAAACTTCCACTACAAATTGTGAAACATTCCTTTCGCTTGCTGTGATCCACGATACCAGTACATCTTTGTTCAATGCAGTAGCGTTAAACGAGGTGAGCGTAACCGGTAAAGGATTGGTTCTGTCGGTGAGCGTAAACAAAGAGAAGCTGTTCAATAAGGTATCTTTAACCGTATTGCCTGCCATATTCACAAATGAGCCGGCACGGTGTGTCCATGCAGCAGCGCCATCTTTTTTAGCCATGCTTAAGTTGGCTTCATTCACCGTTCCCATTTCGGCAGGGGTATAAGCAAGGTCAATGTCATACACATACCCGCTGCCGCCTGTGGCTTCAATGGCATAGTATGAATTGATGTTATTGCCGATTGTAGCACCTGCTGGCGGAACACCCGAATAATATTTCAGTGCCAGGCTGGTAGGAACCGTTCCCGAACGCCAGTTGATGGTGGCCACCGGCCTGTTGTATACCGATAAAGTAGTAACCGATGGCGAAGCTGCCGGTGTGGCCGAAACTACCACAGGTTCAATACCTGCACCTGTTGGCGTGAACTCGTAAGCACCGATATCGACAGGGGTGCCTGTGGCAGTGCTGCGCGTGTTCCCGCCCAGGCCTGTAACCAGCATAGGGTTCGACAACCCTTTGCCATTCAATGCCCACGAATTGCTGTTGGTGTTCACCACCGAAAGATCACCTGCTGCAGCATTGGTAAATAAGGAGGCCAAAGGAAGCTGTGCAGGGGTGGCGTAATAACCGGATGAATCGTTGCCCAGGTTTTTCCATGTGGCAAAGCTCATGTTGGTGGCGCCCGAGTTTAAAGGATTGCCGGTTTGGATGTAAAAGTTGTAATCGGCAGTAAGGCCAACCTGTGCGCCATTGTCGTAAAACGCCCTTTGGTTGCCGTTGCGTTCGCAGTACACCACATTGTTGCGCAGGTTAAAACTGGTGGCAAACTGCCTGTATATGCCATAGCTTGTAGCTGTTCCGCTTGACGGGGTGCCGCCAATATATACACTGTTGTTAAACACATTGATGGTTCCAAGCTGCATGGAATTTGCATTGTGCATGATCCCCGACAGGCTCACAACTGTGTTCGATTGAAGTGCGATGCTGTTGTTGTACACGTGGTGGGTTCCGCCTGCGGGAACGTTCATCATCATGATGCCGGTGGTCCTGGAATTGTTCTGTGTGTTGTTCACAATGCCCCAGGTGCGGTTATTGAACACTTCGGCATAAGGAGGGTTTGTAACAGCAATACCTGCAACAGTAATGGCATCGGTAGTGGTTACATCGGCCACACTAATGGTATGGATGGTATTGTTTTTAACCCAGGCCGAATCGGCATTGCCCACCACGATCCCGTTAAAGGCAAACAAGCCGTTGTTTGAGAATGCGGTGTTCTTTGTTTTGGTGATCATGTTGCTGATGGTGTTCCCTGAAATGGTCACCTGCGAATTCACCTCGTCATGAAGGATCCCGCGCAGGGCCACGCTTGCCCCTGTATTCACCTGTTCAATATTGCCGATCACATTATTGGTAATTGTTACTTTGTTATATGCCCCTGAGTTGATGCCATAGAAGGCAGTGGTTCCGTTGTGCTTCCAGGAAGCGCCACCGGTGTTTGCAGCCGATCCGCCAATGGAATTGCCATGCACCCGGTAGCCGGTAGAACCTGCCAGGGGTGAGAGGTAAACAGCGGTTTGTGTTGCTGCTGTTGAAGCAACAGTCCGGTTGTAATAGAACTGGTTGCTGTCTATGATCCAGTTATCGCCACTTGCGGTAGTGAGATAAACACCATAGGTATTAAAATTAAAAATGTGGTTAAGCCTGATGGTATTGCCGGTATTCGGGTTTGCGGTGGAACCGGAAGCATAAATACCAACGAAAGGAGCCGCAACAGCCATATCTGTACGATCTCTCAATATATTGTTTGTAACAAGATTGTTGCTGTTACCACCTTTAAGAGAGGTAGAAGTAGAAAAATGAACCAGCCCGTATGAACTTGAAATTGATTGTCCTTCAAGCTGAAGGTATTTGATCTGGTTGTATGTTGCCCCCCCGATCAAACGGAAAACAGAACCAACCGTAGTTGCTGTCCTGGTGTTTCTGATGATCCACTGAGTGGTCGTACCTACGCCACCTGGTCTTCCGTCAAAGATCAGGTTAGAAGCGCCATCTATTTCAATTACAGGATTGGTCGATCCGGGATCAACCTGCGTAACGCGTGCTGTTACGCCCAATGCAGGCCTGATGGTAACCGTATATGCCCCGCCAGCCGGTGATGTGAATACGATAGGGAAAGAATCGCGGGTATTGCTGTAATTAGCAGTAAGCTCAAAAACAACGTTACCACCCAGCACCCTTGTTTTTAAAGAGTCGGCCACCGATTTCAGGTTCTGGTAGGTTTCCCCGAATCCCACATTATATGTTCCGGCAAGCGGAACAGTTGCAGTAAAAGCAATGGCAAGCGTGTCATTGTTCTTGTTCAGGTCTTCCAGCTGGGTATTTACATAGGTGGTCCAGGTTTTAAGCATATTTGAACCCGGTGTGATGGTCACATTCGGAATATTTAAGGTAACGGTCGACCCGGGCGATAAATTACCCGACCAACCCTGAGGATTGCCCTGCACACCATTCAGGTCGTAATTGTACTGGAAAGAATAAATATCCACGAGGCTGTTGTTACGCACCTTTAAAATAATATCACCCGTAACGGCTGCGGTGAGTGGGGTGGTAGGCTGGATAATGCTCCATACGCTGGCATCTCCTGCTGAAGAGCTGTTTAGTTGCGTAGGAGCCTCATGAGCGCCTTTATAGAAATATGTTCCAAAGCGTGTGTTGCTAAGAATATCTGTTGTGGTATAAGCAGTAAGCGGGGTGGCTAAATTAAAATCACCAACAGAAGCACCGGTTAAAAGCAGGGTGGTATCATTGGTAAAATTAACGTTCACATTGCTGCTTAACGAATCCTGGTTCGATAAAGAGATCCAGCTTCTCAATCCGTCATTGGCAATGGCCGTGGTGCTGTTGTAAGTACCAATGTTTGCACTTGCTGCATACACATTATTGTGATTGATCACCAGGTTTGATGAGAAGGCATTGTTAGGGATGTAGTACACGTAACCTGATCCTTTATTCAGGAGGATATTGTTTTTAACAAAAACATTATTGGCCTGCGAAGTGGCTGTTCCGGCCATATTGAATGCCCGCCCGGTAGCGCTTGCGGTGTTGATCAGTACGCTGTTGTGGTACACATTAACGAACTCGCTGTTGTAAGCGGCAACGCTTTCAATGCTTATGCCATACCCGATGTTGTTGGCGGCCAACACACTGCTTATTGTATTGTTCAAAATGTTGATCGGTTGCGCAGCATAACCATTACATCCCACAAGGCGGATCCCGTAACCCCTGTCGAAGCGGATCCTGTTGCGTGAAACCCTTAAGGCGGAATCACAGTTTTCGAGGCTCACACCAAAATAATCCGCGGCCGGTCCGCCTGCTATGCGTAAAAACTGGTTGTTGGTAATAATGGCCGATTGATGGTGCTTTAAGAATATACTGGTGTAACCGTTGTTAAAGATGTTGTCGGTGATCACTGTTCCTTTCGAAGGTGCAGCCAGGCTGCTGAAAAACCACAGGCCGTTAACACCGGTAAAATAATTGTTTACGATCCGTGTGCTGTCTTCAGTAGCTGCATCCGAAGAATAAATGGCCGAGCGGTTTTCGTATGTGGCTGTTGCTGTCGATAAAGGAGCAATAAAGCGGTTGCGTGTAAAAGCAATGCCCTTGGTATTGTTCATGCTGATAATAATGTTGTTATCACCCGTACCCGTACGTTCAAAAGTAAGTTTATTGAACACCACGTTACGCGACTGGTTCAGCTGTACAATGTAATTATTCGTGGCTACTGCAGCTGCCGGCCAGTTAATGTTCACGGCCGTGCTGTCAAGGCTTTGCGATTCGAAAGTAACGGTGTATGAAGGGTCGGAAGTAAAAAAGCTGCCCAGTTTAAGCTGCTCCTCATAAGTTCCGTTCTGGATACCAAAGGTAACCGGTCCGCATATTCCGCTAAAATTAAGGTCGTTCACCGCATCGCTTATGGTGGCGTAGCTTGCTCCCAGGGCGCCAATGGTATAATATCCCGATAAGCCTGTTTTTAAAGCCATGGCCAGCGTGTCGTCCAGTTTGTACTGGTCTGTTGATCCGTTCGGTAAAGAAACCCATACCTTAATGTTGGTGCCTACTCCCTGTGTAAATGTGTTATAACCCAGGGGTACTGTTTGTTCTGCACCAGTTGCACTTCCGAATGTATCTATCGGGGTTGAAATAGAAACAGGAGCCTGGATAGCCCCGTTCAGTTCCCAGTTGATCACCAGCGAGTTTATTTTATTGTTGCCGATGTTTAAGATCTTCGCCTGGATCAGTTGCGTTCCCGCACAAAATCCGTGAGGCAGAATGTCTGATACGCCCGCGCTGTTCGCATAGGAGATCCTTTCCTGCGCACCGATGGTAGGTGCAACGGGGCGGCTTGTTCCGTCAATGTCGGTTGTTACACCAACGTTTGCGCCCCTTAAAATGGTGCCTATTGGTTTAAGGTGCAGGTCGGTGGCCGAAACGAACAAAGGTTCTTCCGAGAATGAAGCCTGGTTGTAACCCGCCTGGGCGGTTTTCCATGCAGCCAGGTCGCTGTAGGTAGCCGAAGCCGAAACATAAGCAAGACCGCCTCCGTAGGAATAATAGTTGTTGTTGTTTAATGTGGTGAATGTGGCCGCGGTAGGAACATGTATGGCATTGGCCGTAGCCGAAGTGTTCCTGTTCACCACAATATTATTGCGGCAAACGATGGTAGTGGTGGTATTAAAATATAAAGGGGCGTTGGTTGCGGTGCTTCCGTTTGCCACCAGTGTGTTGTGCAGCACATCCGTATTGTCTGCGTTGCTGAAATACAAGGAATAAGTGGTGGCCAGGATCATGTTGTTCACCACACGGCTTCTGGTTCCCCCCTGGTTGTAGTTAAAGTAGAGCCCGTTGAATGTATTGATCCTGTTCTTTTCCACCACAATGCTGTTGGTGTAATACGAATAAACGGCATAATGGGTGGCCGCACGCAGCTGGCTCACAGTATTGTTGCTGAAGGTGAACCCTCCGTGGTAATAATTGTATAAGCCTGAAAAATACTGCAGGGTGAGGTTACTGTTCGTAATGCTGTTGCCTGTACATAATACGGTTGTTGACGTTCCCCTGAAAACCACACCATAATAGCCACCGGTCACTTCCATGCTGTCGAACCTGTTATAGTTCCCATTATTTCCATCCCCGGTTAGCGATGTAAGTGATGCGCTGAAAACAATACCGCAGATGGTGCTTGCTGTCGATCCACCCGGTACTTCCACTTTTACATTGATAAACCGGTTGGAATCGGCAACGTTAGATAACATTACACCAAGTGCATTGCTTGCACCGGTATTGGTAATGGCCAGGTCCCTGAAGGTAATAAAATCAGCCCCGTTCAAAACCACGGTTCCGTAATCGGCTGTTCCGCTTCCGGCCGCTGTGATCAGCGTATTGGCTTTGCCGCTTCCTTTAAAAGTAATGGTGTTGGCAGACGATGCCCCGGTAATAGCAGGGATAATAACCCGCTCATTATATGTTCCGGGCCTTACATTAAACAGCACCTTTCCGCATACCCCGTAAGCTTTCAATGCATTCACCGCAGCCGTAAATGTGGCATAAACAGGCGAGGTTCCGCCAATGGTAAGCGTATCGCTTAACGATGCCGTTGGCTGCACGTAAATGGTGTCATCATCATTGATCGGATCTGCTGCTCCTCCCGGGTTCTCCGTCCATGCTTTTATGTTCTGGGCTATACCCGGCACAAAGGCTAAGTTGCCTAAGGTAATGATGGTGTCATTACCTGCCACACTTCCGAATGTATCAATAACACTATTAACAGTAACGGATGGTTGCGGCACACCATTGTGTTCCCACCTCACCGTTATGTAGGGGATCTGGCTGGTTCCTTTATTCCTTACCTTCACCTTAATATCATAGTTGCCTTTACAGAACAACCCCGATGGGGAAGCCAGCTCTGCAACAGCCGCATTGATGGGTGGCGGGATCCTTTCTTTGGCCCCGGCAGTTGGCGATACCAGCGAACGGGGCATGTCATCAATGTCTTTGCTCACCCCCGCATACATGCCGTACATGGCCGGGCTTGAAGGCGTTAAGTTGAGGTCCGTTGAGGAAACAAAACGCGGGTTTTGCGAATACGCATTCTGGTTGAATTGTGGTACGGCCTGTTTCCATGCCGTCAGGTTATTATAGGTTGCAGTAGCCGTAAGGTACACCAGGCCGCCACCGGCCGAATAATAATTATTGTAATCCAGGGAATCGAAATAAGCCGTGGCCGCAATGTTCATCACATGGCTGGGAGCTGTGTCATTGTTATTCACCAGGATGTTGTTCCTGAAATCAATTAAGGTATCGGTGGTAAAATAAGCGGTGGCATATTGCCCGATGCCATTGCTTGCAATGGTATTATGCAGGATATGCATCCTTCTTGAGCCTGTAATATTTAATCCATATGCCGTTCCTGTAGAAGGTGTACTAATCATATTATTTGCCACCAGTGTACGGTAAGCCGGGTTGTAAAAATCTTCGTTCGTACTACTGGTGTGAAAACCATAGGCAGCAGCCAGTATCTTATTGTTGGTTATTGTATAATTACCAGAATTAATAATATACATTCCATACGAAGAAGTGGCGTAGCGAATGGATGAAATGCTGTTATAACCAAACGTAAACTGGTTGGTATAATTCAGGTAAACTGCATAATAGTATTGGTTTGTTAAAGTACTTCTCAGCACTTTATTTCCTGTAACCGGTACGGAGGCTGATACGCCATTAAAGCGTATTCCGTAATACCCTCCGTCTATTTCTACGCTGTCTATTAAGGTATAGTTAGCTGTATTGCCTGTACTTGTAACAGCAGTGGTACTTCCGGTACCGACAATGCCCGCAGATGTACCGGCTGTTGCAGCAGCATTCATCTGTACACGTAAATTAATAAAACGATTGCTGTCGGCAACATTGGTTAAAAGCACTCCTACGCTGTTGGTAAGCGAGGTTGCTTCAATGGTCATATCCCGGAATGTAATATGATCAGCGCCATCTAAAAGAATGGTTGCCATATCGGCCGTACTGCTGCTGGTGTAGCTGATCTTTGTTGTGGCTTTGCCAGCTCCTTTAAAAACAATAGGATTGTTTGCCGAAGCACCGGATATTGCCCCTATCGTTACCCGCTCATTGAAAGTAGCTGCGGCAACGTCAAAAACAATCGGACCTGCAATTCCACAGTTTAACATGCCCACGGCAGCGCCAAACGTTTGGAAGTTGCTTGCACTGGCAGGAAGAGCCGGGTTAATGGTATATGTGCCTGCTGCAAAAAGGGGAAGTATGCTAACCAGTACAGGGGCCGAAGAATCGCTTGCAGTTCCGCAGGTAAGCATTGCCCTGAAGTATGTTGAATTGGTGGGTGCCTGGATAAAGTGGCGCGTAATCGGCCTGCTGACAGAAATATCTGTGTACGGACCGCTTGCTGCTGTTGATTGTTGCCATTTATAGGATTGCCCGGCTCCGATGCTGCTTCCCGTAAGGTCAAGCTGCACAGCTGTTCCTGCACAAACCGCTGAGGGCTGGTTGGAAGTAGCTGTTCCGGGTACCGGAGGAGTTATACAGGCATTTGCAGGCACTACTTCCATTCCAAAATCATTTTGTGTGGTGTTGGTCGTTCCGGTTAGGCTTGTTAAACTGGTTCCCGAGCATCTTTTATTTCCTACAGAAGCAGAAGTGGTCGTGCTCATTCCGCCTGTTACAGCAGTATACCTGATATCAACAACCAAAGATTTTGTGCTGTCGTAAGTAAATGGGATGGTTAAAGGAATATAAAACCATCCACCGGCTACAGCATTTCCGTTAATAGTAATGTTGGTATCCGGAAGCGCCACAGAGAACCCCGTAGTGTAATAAGAAGTACTGGGAAAAGAAGGGTCTGTTGTTTGCATAAAGCTTACCCTGAAGCCTGTATATACCCCGTTGGTTCCTGCAGCAGAATTACGCATGTAAATTACTGCAATTTTTCCGCTGTTCGGCAGTATATTAAAGTCTCCCGGTGCATACAACAATTGTGTATGGGTACTGGCCTGTCCAAGCGGAATGGTATTCCCGCCCGTCCCTCCACCGCTTTTAAAAAAGCAGGGTGTTTGAGCGTTTGTTTTTCCCCAGAACAAAATACCCAGGCACATGCATAAAATACTTAAACAATTTGATCGCATAATTATTTACTATTTATTTTTTCTTAAAAAGAGACCACTAATATGCCTAACAGGTTGGGGCTAATCAATTTTTAATTGCTGAGGGTGTTAAATTCATGAGCGATCATGTATCATTTGTAAACTTGTAGTAAATACTTTCCTAACCGGTGGGTGAGAAACCCATAACATTGTATTAAAACATCTTTTATATTGCTGTATGAACCTGAA
>JAZKGM010000130.1:0-1960 GCA_040385895.1 Bacteroidota bacterium | reverse complement strand
ATTCGGTTTTAACCACGAAATTTCTCTTCAATACTTGGGATTGTAGATATAAGAAAATAAATTTGCATCCCGTTTCAAAGAAACATTCCTCAATAGCTCAGCTGGTTAGAGCGACTGACTGTTAATCAGTAGGTCCCTGGTTCGAGTCCAGGTCAGGGAGCAAAAGCCATCCATAGTCCGGATGGCTTTTTTCATGCGTTTGAAGTAAGAAATCATGTAGAAAAAGAAGGATTTACCGCTTGCTTCCTGTTAGCGAAACCCACAAGCCATAAGCAAAACAATAAAAAGGGAACTGCGAATAAATACCAGTTAAAGCTTGTTGGAACATACACATGGGTCATATTTATTATCGATCCGGATGCTACACATAGCGTGTCGAACTGGTCTTTGGTAAAGCTGAACACATAAAGGATGCTTATCGCAATCAAAACCAGCCAGTCGGAAACGCGGATACGCATGGAAGCAATGGTTTCTTTATACAAAAGGATGACCGCGAAAAGGATCATACTTGCCGAAACAATGCATGGAGCAAGCACGGGCCCCACCCAGGGCGCAGGAATTAAGAACAACACATCCCACTCGAAAACGGACAAAGGCCAGTTGAGCAGCACTTTCAAAAAAACATAATAGAACAGGTCCCAAACGGCAAAGCTGAGCAGGAAAAATGCAAAACGCTGGTTGAAGTTTTTGCCGCCCAGGATACCGACATACGCAAGCATGATGATGGTAGCCAGTTCACGTAATAACTCGGTTATAATGATATGGCCAGGCATTGTTTTTAAAGGGAAGCTGAAACCTTCGGGGTAATACAATTCGCGCAGGTATACCACAACCGCTGTTTCCAAAAAGCCCATGGCAATGCCAAAGACAGTTACATGAACTGCCGTTTTTATAAGCTGTTTCATGCCTTTTAAAATGCTTTTATGGTGCGGTGATCAGATAAGTTCCATGAAAGCCAGCTGTATTCCATTTGCTCCCGCAAATAGTTAAGCTTATTCTGGTTCAGCTCCTTTTCAAATTCACGGATCGTGGTAAAGGGGGTGTAATTGGTGTGTGATGCATTGGTTTGTCTGATCTGTTCATCAATAACCGGTAGCGAGTTATAAAGCAGCGGAATGACTTTAGGTGAAAGGGTGAAATAGAAATTCACGTCAATGCCGGATTTGTTCCAATGGTTAAGGTTGAACCGTGCAATAAGCATATCCCAGTTAACAAGGCTCATCAGGATGAGCATGACATAGCATGCCCACAGGTTTT
The DNA here is from genome assembly GCA_040385895.1 of Bacteroidota bacterium. Taxonomy (GTDB): domain Bacteria; phylum Bacteroidota; class Bacteroidia; order UKL13-3; family UKL13-3; genus UBA6183. The sequence goes on along the minus strand of JAZKGM010000130.1, from coordinate 703 downwards.
GCCTGATGACAAAATAGGAAGACCTTACTTTTGAAATTTTAATGATCATGCTTGCAAGCCCGGCAATGGTGAGCAGCAGGAAAATGATCACGCCAATTCTTTTATACGCTAATCCGTGGTAATTGATGTAGTGGTAATTTCTCAGGCAAACCGAAATGGTCAGGATCATGTTCTGTGCCATCCAAACATACGAAAGCACTTTAAGCAGGTTGTTACCGGGATAGAAATTGAGGTTGTTCCTGAAAAAATATAAGATGATGCCAATGGATAAAAGAATGCTGAGGATTAAAAGATAAGTGCCTTCGTGCACAAAATGTTTGAGCACCATTCCTTCCGGTACCGTAAAGTTGATCCAGATCCAGCTGATGTCTATGCCATTTACGATGAGTAATAACAGGTTTACAAGTGTTACCAGCAATACAGCTACTTTATATTCCTTTTTCAGCGCATTCACCGGGTCGAAAACACGCCCTCTTCTTATGGCACGGATCCGTTTTAGCGCATCGTTAATCAATGAATCGTTACCACTGTCTGTCAATCCTGATTTGTAGACAATACCGCATGTTAAAAATGCCCCGATCGCTATGAACAGGATCCTTCCGAAGCTGATGTATTCAAAGAAGTTACCAAACAACTCAAAAAAGCGGTTCCAGAACGCAGCAGCCAGCTCGGCAAAATGCGGATTGGCATTGTAGAATAAAAT
>JAZKGM010000129.1:6278-8386 GCA_040385895.1 Bacteroidota bacterium | reverse complement strand
CATCAAATTTTTCGGTTTCAATGGCACCAATGGTTAAGATCAGGTTCATGCCTGTTTTTATTTTTCCCACTTCGCTTTCATCTACTTTTCCCTCAAAGATCATTTCACCCATATCTGCAACGGTGGCAATGGTTGTGCCTTCATTAAAGGTGTTGCTTTCAATTACGCTGCTTCCTTCTTTTAACGGCACATCAAGCACCATACCATCAATGGTGCTGCGAACAATGGTATTTGTGGCTGTACCTGCTGATTTGCTGATGCCTTCCTTGATCAGCTGAAGGTTATTTTCGGCTGCATCAAGTTCTGCTTTACTGTTATTGTAGGCAAGCTGTGCCTGCTGAAATTCCATCGATGCGATCATTTTATTATCGAACAGTTTTTTGCCGCGGTCGTAATCTATTTTTGCATTATCGGCCGATAATCTTGCACGTGTAACCCGGTTCTCCGCTTCGTTCATGCTCACCATGTTGGGTATGATCTTAATGCGTGCGATCATATCGCCTTTACGCACCTGGTCCCCGGCAATTACATAAAGCTGTTCGATGATGCCCGAAACCCTGGGTTTAATATTCACCTCCCTGCGCGGAACAACAGCTCCCGTGGCCACTGTTTTTTTGGTGATGTTTGTTACAAAAGGCTGTTGCGTTTTAAAAAGTACCGGCTTGCTTTCCGATTTTTTATACAGGAAAAACAGCGTATAAATAAACACCGCTGCCAGCAACAAACCACCTGCTATTTTAAATATCTTTTTCATTGTTCAGTTAATCATATCCTGGTTCAATTCACACGAAAATCAATCTGCCCTTAATGCTTCAACCGGGCTTACCGACACTGCTTTCCTGGCCGGGATGATCCCGGCAAGCGCCCCTCCGCTTATTAATATCAATAATGCTTTCAGCGCAATATTAATATCAACACCCGGATTTTGAAACATGCTTACATCAGCCCCTTTAATGGCCGTGTTAATTCCCTCCATTAAAAATATTCCGCACACCAGGCCCAGGTATCCCGCAAGCGAGGTGAGGATCACCGATTCCATCATGATCTGGCTCATGACAGAAAAAGGCGTAGCGCCAATGGCCCTTCTTATACCAATCTCCCTGGTACGTTCTTTCACCACGATCAGCATGATGTTGCTCACGCCAATTACACCGGCCAGCAATGTACCTGTACCCACTATCCAAACCAGGATCTCAATCCCTGAGAACAGCCCCATTAACTTGCCAAACTCTTTTTCGGTGTTCCAGCTCCCTACAGCACGTTTATCTTCGGGGTGGATCCGGTGTCTTGCCAATAATACTGCACGCACTTTATCTTCAGTAACCGATGCCGGCACATCGGGTTTTGAAGTAATGGCAAACCAGCCAATATTATTGCCCCAGTTAAAGGCCTGCTGAAATGTACTGAATGGAACATAAACGGTTTGCATCCTTTCCTGCGCATCTTCACCGGCCTTATCAACCGATATAACGCCCACTACTTTGAAATATACACCGTTCACCTGCAAGTGCTGGCCTATAGGATCTTCCTCCTTATCAAACATAATGGCCTGAACCTGTTCGCCAATTGCGCATACCTTCCGGTTTTCGCGCATATCATTATAGTTGATGAACCTCCCGCTGAGTATACGGAACGAATTGATCTCCCTGGTTTCCGGGTAATCGCCACGCACGCTGAAAGGGCCTACTTTATTACCGCGCACCACATTGTTGTCTCCGCGGTACCCACCCAGCTGATTCGAGGGGGCAATGATGTCGGCTTCGGGAACACTCTTGCGGATCGCTTCCACGTCTTCATTTTTAAAGGTGAAGCTGCGGTTACGGGGCAAGCCTTTGTATGGCATGGATGTGCTTTGTGCCCACATATAAAAAGCGTTGGATGCCGAACCGCTAAACATCCTGGTGATGCCGTTGCGGAGCCCGTTGCCTGAGCCCAGCATAATAATGAGCATGAATATCCCCCAGAACACTCCGAAGGCTGTAAGAAAAGTTCTTAGCTTATTCTTACTGAGCGTTGCATAGATCTCATTCCATTTATCAATATCGAACATAATTGCAGCTACGAGTTTAAGGATTATTTCCCGGGTGTTTAAGGTATTGTGATGAGCG
>JAZKGM010000129.1:0-6268 GCA_040385895.1 Bacteroidota bacterium | reverse complement strand
CCGGCATAAATACCGGGGCTGAATAAAAAAAGTATGTAAAAGCCTTTATTAGTTAACTTTTACCAGTCTAACCACTTTGCTTTCGTTGTTCTGGATCACTTTAACAAAGTAAACACCTGAGTTGACCTCATTTAATTCTTCCAGTACCAGGTTGGCGGACCCACCTGTTACTTCTACTTTCCTGTCGGATATTGTTCTTCCCTGTACATCTGCAATTGTTATTATAGCAGGGCCTTCGTGTATAGAAAGAATAGTTAATGTAGCCGTTTTAAAGAAAGGAACCGGGTATGCCGTAACATCAAATCCGGAAAGGCTTTCGCTGGTGATCGATATCACTGCGCTGTATTCAAATTTACCATCATGATCCAATTGTTTCAGGCGATAGTATACTTTGGTTGATGATGTGTTTGCAAACACATTGGCATCATTATACCTGTATTGCTTAACACTGTTTGAATTACCGGCACCTTTAACAAAGCCCACATACTCAAATGTTTTTCCATCAATGCTGCGCTCCAGGTTAAATCCGGCATTGTTATGCTCGCTTGATGTTGACCAGCTCACCAAACCATCGCCATCCTGGTTAACACCAGTAAAGGATACCAGCTTAACAGGTGTGGTGGTTGCGCCACCGTTTGCAGGCAGGCCAAAGCGAACATGCATGTATTTGCCATCGTACTCGTAAACATCAAATGTATAAGCAGTAAGTTGCGTTAAACCTGTAACGGTAACTGCACGTCCGGTATCGCTGTATACCACATAATTACCTGTTCCTGTTGTTGATCCTGATGCAAATGCAGTGTTAGCCGTGTATAAGGTCCAGTTGCTTGGTGCAACCCTTGTTGTTGAAGCCAAACGGGCCACGATCAAACGCCTGCTTCCGCTTCCTTTTGTTAAGGTTAATGCAGCCGATGTATTTGCGGGGATGATCGTAATGTTGCTTGCCAACACAGTAGGGCTATCAATGCTCACTACCTGTATATCATCTAAAGCCCAGCCTTCACCATTGGTGCTGCCATCAGAGCTGAAGTTAAAACGTACCTTTACGTTCGATTTGCCCGCTGCACCTGTAAGCACAGCAGCACTTTCTATCCACCCGCTTACCTGGCTTGAATAGATCGCATTTGATCCCACACCTGTTACATTACTTGAAAACTTAGGCGGGGCCACATTACCGCTAGTAGTGGTATTGTTATACCATGAATAGCTGCTGCTTGTGTTGAAGTTTCCTCCTGTTCCCGCGTTCTGATCAAGTTTCGTCCAGTTTGCACCCCCGTCCGTTGATATTTCCACGGTCATTGCGTCATAATCGTTCTCTGTAACAAACTTATGGTAGAACCTCAGTACCGGGTCTTTTATCAGTGTGCTCATATTAAACTGCGGAGATACCACAGCCGAATTTGAATTTACATCATAATCGCCAGTGAGTTTAGTGGCCCACGCCTGTGTTCCGCTGTGCGCCCCGGTAATAAATGTTTTGGATGGTGTTCCCAGTATCCAGTTATTAACTCCGGCAAGCAGTTGTACATTCCAGCTGCCATTGCCTGTTTCAAAGCCCTGGTTATAAGGCATGCTTGAAACAACAAGGCCCGTAGTAAAACTATCGGTACCGCTATAAGCTGTACCTACACTATTGGTTGCATATGCACGGAAATAGTACTTGGTGCTTGCTGCAAGGCCACCCATGTTTATACTGAACACACCTGCAGATACCATAGGATTTGTAGTGGAGTCTACCACACCCGATCCTAATAATGCAGGGTTAGGGCTGGTGCCGTATACGATACCGCTTGCTGTTACTGGTGAACCTCCGTTGCTGGTAATGTTACCTCCTGCCTGGGCAGTATATCCTGTAACTGCAGAAGCTGAGATCATGATCACGGTAGGTATTACCGCTGAAGCCGGTGTAATAAACACGCTGTCCGCACCATAAGATGTTCCTAACGAATTAACCGCATAAGCCCTGTAATAATAAGTTGTTGCCCCGGTTAATGCCGTTGTGTTAATGGTGAAATTACCAGAAGTAGCAAGGGGGTTTGTAGCAGAATCAATCACACCCGAACCTAAACGGGTTGGTGCAGGTGAAGTGCCAAATACGATACCGCTTGCAGTGATTGCCCTGCCACCATCGCTTGTTATATTACCTGCCAGTGTAGCATTAGAAGTGGTCACATTCGTATGTGTTCCCGTGGTCAGAAAAGGTGCAGAAGGTGCAAATACCTCTATATCATCTATCGCCCAGCCATCAAATTCTGCGCTCTGATCGGAATGAAATACAAAGCGGATCTTCACGTTCGGCTGACCCAAAGCTCCCGGAAGCGGCACGCTGCTTACGATCCAGCCATTGTTTTGGGAAGCATACGCATTGCTGCTTCCATTCCAGGAATTACCAGCACCAATTGTATAGTTATACCAAGCTGTTGCATTGGTTGTGTTATAGTTTCCTCCTGTGCCAAGTGTGTTTTCAACTTTAGTCCAGGCTCCTCCGTTTATTGACATTTCAAGCCAGCCGCCATCGCAGCACGAACTTTCTGTAACAAACTTATGTTTAAACCTCAGCACAGGATCTGCTGTGGTGCCCGTAAAATCAAACTGTGGAGAGATGATCGCGGCATCATGATACGTACTGTAGTTACCGGTTAATTTGGTGATGTAAGCATTTGGTGCTGAATAAGCAGCAGAAATAACCGCTTTAGCCGGAGTTCCAACCATCCAATCATTTGCCGTTCCGGCCGTAATTGCAGAGGTCCATCCTGTAATACCTGCTGCATCAAAATTTTGCAGGTATGGCAGCGCGTTTATTACCGGAGCAGTGGTAAAGCTGTCCTGGGTGCTATATGCTGTTCCGGCACTATTGGTAGCATACGCTTTATAATAGTACTTGGTATTGGCCAAAAGGCCTGTAATATTAAAGCTGTATGTTCCTGATATTACCAGCGGAGTTGTTGTTGAATCCACAACACCATTCCCAAAAGCCGCAGGGTTAGGCAATTGGCCATATACAATACCGCTTGACGTTATTGTTCCACCGCCATCAGAAATGATATTACCCCCTAATGTTACGGTAGTTGCCGTGATGTTGGATGCTGCAGTTTTTTGGATAGTAGGAACAACAGCTGCCGCAGGTGTTACAAATGTACTGTCACCGCCATATCCTACACCCATGGCATTAATTGCATAAGCACGCACATAATACGTGGTAGACAAAGTAAGCCCGGTTACATTTATTGAATAATTACCAGAGGTAACAAGTGGGTTTGTTGCCGAATCAGTTACACCAAAGGTGGCAATGGTTGCATTCGGTGTAGTGCTCACAATAACACCACTGCGGGTTATATTAAAACCACCGTTATTATTAACTGCTCCCGAAAATGTACCTCCCGAAACAGTTAAATTACTTACCGGGCGGGTGGTAACAGAAGGAACGGTTGCATTATTACCTGTTATACATAGGGTAAAGTTAGCGCTCGCTGTTCCTGCATTGGTATGGTAAATACGGATGTAATAGGTTGAATCTTTAAGCAGGTTACTGGCGGTGATTTTCAGGTCTCCTCCATTGGTGGCTGTATTCTGGCATGATAATGAAGCAAGCTGATTGCTCAGTACCTCTACATGTGCCCTGAACGTACCGCTGCCATCAACCGTGATCGTATCAACCGAGCTTGATGGAATGAATTTATACCACACATCGTCATCGGCCAATCCACCGCACACTGCCTGAGGGCTGGCCGTTGCACCTAAAGTAGTTCCTGCAACAGGTGTGCATGTTAAACCCGGGGTAATTGTTACTGCACCGGCAATATTATCATTAAGCGGTGTTGGGATCACTTCATTTACACAAACCGAAAAACCTCCACTGTTGGTAGCAGGATCTGCATTTGAACCGAACCCTGCACCGGCATGGTAAATGCGGATGAGGTAATCAGCAAATGGCGTAAGGGTTGTGATCGTAACCTGTTCAAGTGCATTTGTATTTGCATTTCTGAACCAGGCGCTTCCTAAACCCGCACTATCAAACGTGGTGGTCATTACCTGGAACGCAGGATTATATCCCGAACAGCTGAATATATTTATGCTCACCTGGCCCGAAGCAGGCGCTGTGAACTTAAACCAAACATCATCATCGGGAGTAGTGGTTGGCGGTGTTATACCCATAGCCGAAGGCGTAGCGGCTTTGCTCGTGTAATATGTACCACATGCCTCAACACAAGGCGTTGCATTAACAGTTAGCACAACTGGTGTACCCGAGCTATCGTTAGAAGGCCTTGCAGATGCATTAGTAGGATTGAATACCCCTCCTGCCGTAAATAAACTAGAGGAGTTGCATAAAGGAACCAATGGCAGCGCATTATTCGTTACACTATTAGAAAAGTTTAACGTGTTTTCCAACAGCAGGGATAGTTTTTGTCCGTTTGCAGGCACCCTGCCGGTCATACCTACCGAATAGCTAAACTCACCGGTGTTTGAACCATCGTATGCCTGCATTTTTCCATACACATATTCAATATTATTGCTTCCTTCATAAAACTTAACCTGGAAGTTTAAGCTGGGCGAACCATACTGGTATCTTTCCATTTCAGCCCATTCCACAACCATTACCCGGTTAGGTGCAGTACCTTGCAGCTGGTATTTAATATAGCTGCAATTGGCAAAACTATTTGTTAAAGTAACCATGTCTTCCCAAAAAGGCGCTATGATGTATTTAGGAGAAGCAGCGGTCAGGTCATTGGTCCATGCCACAGAATAAGCGGTAGTGGTGTCAAAAGAAAGCCAGCCATTGGTGCACACATAAAATGCAGGTTGAACCACCCCGTTGTATGTAAAATTAAAACCGGCCGGGAATAAAACAGGGAATGTACTGTTGTCATCGCCATCTGTTTCTCTCCAGTTGAATGTATTGCCTGTGGCCTGGATACTGTTATAAGAAACATTATTGGCGGCCGAAAAGCCATAAATAAAGCCTTCACACGGATTGATCACTTTTAAAGCACGCGAATATTCCACTGATGCGCCACAAGTGGTGGCCCTTCTGTAATAACTGAAAGTTGCAGGGGTAATTACTTTTAAGCTGGCAGAAATGGCACCTGCAACAGGACCCCAGTTGAGGCTATCCGGAGAAGACTCCCATTGAAAAGTTAAGGCAGCGCCCGTTGAGGCACCTGTAACCGCAACAATTGAACTGTCGTTGCACACACTTGAGGTAAGGCTGGTAAGTCCTCCTGTAAGAGGGATCACTTTCACCGGGATAGCGTTAGCCGTTGCACCATTAAAATTGCAGGACAATACAGCCCTGTAAAATGTAACTGATGTTGGAGAAGGTATTTTTACGGTACTTGTGGTCGTGGTTTGTACAGGGTTCCAGCTGAAGCTGTCGGGTGACGATTCCCATTGGTAAGAAGATGAGGTGGCAGAATGATTTGCCAGCGATAAGGTGATGCTGTCTCCGCAAACAGGCGCGGTTGACGATGTGGTGCCTCCATAAAGCGTCAGTACTTTAATCCCTGACGAATAAGCCGGCTGGGAGGTAGACACACAGGTGATCATACGCCTGAAATAGGTTGTGGCGTATATCGGCACACCTGTATATGTACTGAATGTGTCGGTTATTAATAATGGCGACCAGCTGTTTGAATCGGGAGATGATTGCCATTGGTAGATAACACCAGAAGCAAGCGTACCGTTGCTTACCGTTAATGTAAACGGAGTGGCACTACATGCTGGTATACCAGACAATACTGCATTGCCACCGTTAGGCGTTCCGGTACATGGCGGAGGTGTAAAGTCGAACCTGATCTGTGGCTTGTTTGAGTTGATGTCTGTGGTGTTGTTGCCGCAGATCGCAGTGCAGGTACCTGAATTATCGCATCGAAAGTAACGGGATCCGTTCGTTGTACTGGCAGCTATTGTTCTTACCCCACCATAAGGGCTGGTGTAAGGATTTGAACCATTGGTACATACATTCACTAAAATATTATCCGTTCCATTCCATGTAAAGTTGTTATCCAGGGTGATCATGTCGAAGTTACCCGCAGTTGTTACAGTAGGGTTATAATTAAATGAATTCTTTACGGTTGTTAAAGTGGCCCCGTTATGGCTTGACGAATTGGTTGCCGTGGTGTGCGCAAAGCTTATGGTATACCCGAGAAGGTTTCCGCCTCCATAATCTTCGGATACAGACCAGCCCATCTTATTGATGATAGATCCGGAAGACAAGCCTGCTGTTGTCAATTCAGCTGCCGTATATACAACCTGGTATTTCATCCGGTTG
>JAZKGM010000128.1:0-4105 GCA_040385895.1 Bacteroidota bacterium | reverse complement strand
GCATGATGCCGGTTGCCAGGTAACCCTTGCAGCCATGAACACCAGCAAACATTACACAGAAGTGAATGCTTTACCCGAAAAGTTCAGGCGCCTGGCTGATCTGCATACTTCTTTTGTTGATAATAAAGTAAGACCTTTGGGTGCATTTCTGAACCTGTTCAGCAAGCAATCCTATCACATCAGCCGATTTATTACCCCCGGTTTCAAGCAACTTCTTGGTGATCTTCTCGAAGCAAAAAAATTTGACCTCGTAATTTTTGATAACCTGTTTACTGCACCTTATGTTGATTTTGTGAGAAGCAGGACAAGCGCAAAATTGCTGCTGAGGCAACATAATGTAGAGTATAAAATATGGACAAGCCTGGCAGAAAACACAGGTAACCCGGTAAAGAAAAGATATATTAAGCTGCTGGCTTCCCGCCTTGAGGCATTTGAAAAACACCAGCTCAATGCTTTTGATGGAATTATTGCACTTACCAAACAGGATAAGGCAGATTTTGAACAAATGGGCTGCACAAAGCCCATCCATGTTTCCCCGGTCGGGATCGAACTGAACAATACCGTATCCAAGAGCAAGCCATTACCAAAATCGGTGTTTCACCTTGGTGCGATGGATTGGCAGCCCAACCAACAGGCCATGCAGTGGTTTGTTGACCAGGTATGGCCGAAAGTAGCGCAAAAAGATGCCGGAGCAACCTTTTACATGGCCGGTAAAAAAATGCCGCAGGAGTTTTACAACCACCAAAGCAAAACCATAAAAATAGTGGGAGAGGTTGATGATGCTGTTTCGTTCATGCAAACCCACCGCATTATGGTTGTTCCCTTATTTGCAGGAAGCGGCATCCGTGTTAAGATACTGGAAGGAATGGCATTGGGAAAGCCTGTTATCACTACTTCTTTAGGCATACGCGGAATTGAACATGAACCCGGAAAAAATGTACTGGTTGCAGACACTGCAGATGAGTTTTGTCAATGTATTGAACTATTGTTAAACAATCCGTTACTTTGTGATGCACTTGGAGCTGAGGCCAGGAAACTGGTTGAAAAAGAATACAGTAACAAGGGTGTAACAGGACGATTATTGCAGTTTTGTAAAGAAGAGATCTTATAACAGGCATTATGGCAAATAAATAAGATGCTTACTGCTGCGGGCAAAAAACAGGCTTCCTCAACCTATGGGTATTGATGACGGACGGCTGCTTAACCGTTGGCGTTACCTGAACACATAAAGATCCTGAAGATGCAGAAGCTTTAGAACGAATTAAAAATTACCAAGAAAAAAACAACAAATGAGTTTTACATTCAATACGATAGAAGAAGCGATTGACGATATAAAAGCAGGTAAAGTAATTATAGTTGTTGATGATGAGGACCGCGAAAACGAAGGCGATTTTTTAACGGCCGCCCGTAATGTGACCCCTGAAGTAATTAACTTTTTTGCCACGCATGGCCGCGGACTGATCTGCGCACCAATAACCGGTGAACGCAGCAAAGAACTTGGCCTTAACCTGATGGTGAAAGACAACAACGCGGTTCATGAAACAGCGTTTACCGTTTCGGTCGACCTGCTTACGCAAGGTTGTACCACGGGCATCAGCGCGCAGGACAGGGCTAAAACGGTTCAGGCGCTTATCAATCCTGATACCAAACCGGAAGAGCTTGGAAAACCCGGGCATATTTTTCCGTTGATCGCACAAAAGGAAGGTGTATTACGCAGGGCCGGACATACTGAAGCGGCCATAGATCTTTCTGTGCTGGCAGGTTTCGAACCTGCGGGTTGCATTGTGGAGATCCTGAATGAAGATGGTTCGATGGCCAGGCTTCCCGACCTGGTAAAAGTGGCCGAACGTTTCGGTTTAAAGCTCATCACCATTAAAGACCTTATTGAATACAGGTTAAGAACCGAAAGCCTCATCAGCCGGATCATCTCGGTGGAGATGCCAACCAAACATGGCGATTTTGAGCTGATCGCTTTTAAGCAAAAAGATAACGGGCAGGAGCACCTGGTGCTTAAAAAAGGCACCTGGCAGGAGAATGAACCGGTGCTTGTACGGGTGCATTCGTCATGCATAACAGGAGATATTTTTCACAGCATGCGCTGCGATTGCGGGGAGCAGCTTCAGCTTTCTATGGAAATGATAGAGGCCGAAGGAAAAGGGGCGATCATCTACATTAACCAGGAAGGCCGTGGCATTGGCCTGGTGAATAAATTAAAAGCATACAAATTGCAGGAGCAGGGTTTCGACACCGTGGAAGCAAATGTCCAGCTGGGCTTTAAACCCGATGAGCGCGATTATGGGGTAGGGGCACAAATGCTTCGTGACATCGGTATCCATAAAATGCGTTTAATGACCAATAACCCGACAAAGCGTGCCGGGCTTATCGGCTATGGACTGGAAATTGTTGAGAACGTTCCGATCAAACCGGTATCAAATAAACACAACGAAAAATACCTGCAAACCAAAATGCAGAAAATGGGGCACGATTAATTAATCAATCTTCCTGTAAAATATAAACCCGCCTTTTCTTGAAATTTCAATAAAAGGATAACTCCTGCATTCATCTTCTGAGGTGATCTTGGCAACAATGTAAACCGGCTTATCCGTATCACCTTTAAAAAGCCATTCCCTGTCGGCACTTTTAGGGTTGTTGTGGTTTTGCTGCCTGGCATAAAAATATTGCGCATAGCTTTTAAAGCCAAACGTTTCCACGTAACAATCCCTTCCTTGCAGGGCTTTGTAAAATTCAATGGCGGGTGCCTGGCTGTATTGCTCTATTTTAGGGGCCATTTGCCAGATGTATAAAGGAATTAACAAGCTGAATGCGACCAGGAATGTATAAAGGGCGGCCATTGTGTTTTTTCTGCGTTGCTGGATAAAGAACACGATGGTAATGATCCCGAACAAACTCCCGATGATCCACTCAAAGCCATTCCAGTCTCCTGTTACCGATAAGCTAGCTACTGCAAAATCGTCTTTAATTAAAGGGATAATATTAGCCTTGATCTGGTCAATAAAAGGCAATGCACTAAATGCCGCTGAAAGGATCAACCCGATAAGCAACAGCATCATTCCCTTAAACAATGGAATTGTTTTGTTCCTGGTCAGCACATCATCCATGTACCATGCCGAGAGAAAAGTGAGCGGCAGGTAACACAGGGAAGAGTAATGAACGATCTTGGTCTTAACAATGGAAAATAAGATGAGCACCACCCAGAACATAATGTTCATGAGCAGTTTAAACTGGTTCTGGTTGTTGTTAAGGTCGTTGCGTCTTAAAGTAAAACCTTTGAGTGCAAAAATGGATGCGGGAAAACACCCAAAAAAGATCACCACCGGGTGATACCAGAATGGCTGTCCATGCCCGGCAACCGGGTTAACAAAGAGGTCTACCTGGTAGGCGATAAATTCGCGCAAAACAGAAGGACCGTTCTGAAGCAATTCATTAATGAACCAGATGGAGGTTATTCCTGTAATGAGCAACAAAGCAGCAAGCAGGTTAATGATGCTGAAATAAGGTTTAAAGCGTTGGAACGCCCAGAACACAAAGCCACATAAGCCCAGGATCAGTAAAGCTACCGGTCCTTTAGTGAGTACAGCAAGGCCATTGAACACGCCTGTCAATAAAAAATGTTTGGTGCGCTGCTCTTTATTTAAATAAGCCAGGTAGAGCTGGTAAATGGAAAGAAATATAAAATAGTTGAACCAGGGATCGATAATGCCACTCTTGTAATACAGGTGAGGCGTGAAAGAGGCGGTGATAAAAAGCACCCATAAAGTGGCCAGCCTGTTATTGAAATGTGTTTTTGCAATATGAAATACCGTGCATAGAACAAAAATGCCGCAGATGGCATTTGGGAACCGTGCCGCAAACTCATTTACACCAAAGCAGTAATAACATGCCGTTTGCAGCCAGAAAAACAAAGGTGGTTTTTCCCAGAAAGGCATAAAGTTGATCTGCACCCTGAAATACTCTTTTGTCAGCATCATCTCGCGGGCCGATTCTGCGAAGTTGATCTCATCCCAGTCGAATAAATGAGCTGCCCCTAAAAAAGGGATAAACAGGACAATGGCCCACATGGCCACTTTTAAAAGATTATTTTTGT
>JAZKGM010000127.1:0-9125 GCA_040385895.1 Bacteroidota bacterium | reverse complement strand
TTTATCGTTCCTGTCTTTAACATAGTGTTTTACCCCTTTAAAAAGCGAAAGGTATAATTTACCCGTCAACTTTTCAAATTATAAAAGTAAAATTCAGGTGATGTTCCAACCGGGTGTTATTTAATAGCAAAAATCATAAATTATGTTTACCCCCATATATAAATGGCTGATAGATTTGCGCGCAGTTTTTAATGATCCGCATTACGTCCATATTGCTTTTATCGGTCCTTTGCTTCCAGTTTTTGTTTAAAGCCGGGGTAGCAGGATATTATTTTGCCAATAAGGATTATATAGCCCGGGTGCTTTGCATCAACAAAGAAAACAAAACCATGCATTGCGATGGCAAATGTTACCTGAAACAGAAAATGCAGGCAGCAGACGGCAACACAAAACAGGCAACCGCAAGCATAAAGTATGAACCGGTGGAATTTTTAACAGCCCCGGTTATTTCCGTTTCCGGGGTGCCGTTCATGATCACCTCGCCATCACATGTAACACATGCCATCCATTACGCTTCGGTGTATGGCAATGCTGTTTTTCAGCCTCCCTGTTAATAAGAACAGAACGCGCGGGGTGTACCTCCCGGCCCACCTCATTTTCAATTTATGATCATTGCAGTTCAGCATCGTGCATGCTTGCTGCCATGATCTTCTGTTAACAGCTTACTTAACAAGATTTCATGAACAAAAAAAAATGGCTCGGGGCCATTGGTATGTATATGCTGCTTGCCCTCTTCCCCTATGCAATATATGCCTGCGATGTTTGCGGGTGCGCTGTAAATGCAACGTATTTCGGCATCCTGCCCCAGTTCAGGCAACACTTTATCGGGGTACGCTATATGAGCAACAATTTTACATCAAGGCAGATCCCTTCTTTGTTTGATGCTAAAAACCAAACCTATTCCGAATCGCTGCAACGTGCCGAGCTGTATGGCCGTTATTATCCCACAAAACGCCTGCAGCTTTTTGCATTTGTGCCTTACCAGTATAACATCCGCAAGGAAGGGGGAGTAGTAACCGAAAATCAGGGTCTGTCAGATATCAGCGCGTTGGTTAATTACATTGTGATCAACACGGGAGATAGTGGCGGGTTTACCTGGCGGAACACGCTGAGCATCGGTGCCGGGATCAAGCTGCCCACCGGCCGGTTCAACAGCAACGAGGCGGCTTCGCAACAAACCGGGTCGGGTACATTTGATTACCTGGTAAATGCCATTTATACCCTCCGATATAAAAAAGTTGGCCTGAACGCAGATGTCAATATCCGTTTAAACACATCGAACGCTGCTTATTCGTATGGCAACCGGTATACATCAAGCATGCGTTTTTTTTACTGGCATAAATATAAAATGATCTCGGTATTGCCCCACACAGGTGTGCTCACAGAGTATGCCGGAAAAGATGCAAAGAACGACATTACCCAAAAGTACACAGGTGGCCAGGGCTTTTATTCCGCAACAGGAGTAGATGTTTATTTAAGAAAAATAAGCATTGGCGCATCCGTTACCTTACCCGTTCATGAAACACTTAATGCCGGTTATGCCACCACCCGGTCGAGGCTGAGCATGCAGGTGCTGTATTTATTTTAAAGCCAGCATGTGTTAATGCCTGCAAAACCATGAACAGTTAGATCTACTCATCAAACCAAAACAACAAACAAATGAAAAAAATTATAGGAACGTTATTCCTGGTGATATTCGCACTGGCATCGTGCAAAAAGGAAGAAACAGCAGCAACGCAAGAACATGAGCCAACCATCCGTTTTTTGTCGCCCACCCCATCGCAGCTGCTTAACGAAGACGATACTTTATGGATCCGTATCGGCATTACATCGGATGACGATCTGCACGAGTACCTGGTGCAGGTGAGGGACATTACGGCCGATAAGATCGTGTATACTTACGAAGGGCATTCGCACGATAAAAGTGCCGATATCAATGTGTACATGATGCCCGATGTTGCCATGGACACCGAAATGGAACTTATTGTTACCACACTGGATCATAACAGCAACAAAAGCAGTAAAAGCATTTCATTTAAGGTGATCAATACGGTGAAACCGGCAAAACCTTCAATTACATTGCTTTCTCCCAATGCCGGTATGTACGATGATGGCGAAAAATTGTCGCTTAAAGGGTTTGTAACCCATACCAGGAACCTGAGATCGGTTAACATTCAACTGCTGCAAAATAATATACAGGTGTTTTCTTTCCGGCCGGCAATTAATAAACCGGATTCGGTAGGATTTGATACGGTATATACGATCAACTCACCTGCTTACTCCGATTTTGAGCTGGTGATCACTGCTATTGATGTGGATGAAAATTCAGCCGTAAAAACGCATTTATTTCATGTGCATCATTAAATCGCGCCCACACTTTGTAACTTTTTTGTAAGCGACAAAAATCAGGAGTTTTAATTTAGACTAATTCTACTTTAAGGTTATTTTCGCGACTTTAAGTACCTGTATGAATGTAAACATTGGCTGCAAGTGGTTGATAGCATTGGCTTTTATAAGTATTTCAGTGGTCGGGTCGGCACAGGTGCTGACGCACGAAGATTCACTTGCCGCTGGATTGGAGTTGAAAGGGAATCGTGCCACAGCCATTTCGGGTTACGGGGAAGCTTATTACAAGCATGACCTGAAGCTCGAAACGGCCGAAGCCCGTTTGAGGCGTGTTGTTCTTTTTATCGGTCACCGGTTTACGAACAAGATCAGTTTTTTTTCGGAACTGGAGCTGGAAGATGCAAAGGTAGGAACAGGTGCAGGGGAAATTGCCATGGAACAGGCGTTCTTAAAGTTCGACCTCACCCGCAACTTTTATTTGCAGGCCGGTTTTTTTACCCCGCGTATCGGCATCATTAACGAAAACCATTTACCCAATACATTCAACGGAAATGAACGCCCCATGCTGGAGCAGGTACTGATCCCTGCCACCTGGCGTGAGCTGGGCATCGGGGCTTACGGAACCATCCCTGCCATTCCCGGTCTGAATTACAGCATCGCGTTATTGAACGGGTTAAATGCCCAGGGCTTTAATGCGGAGTTTGGTATTACCAACGGAAGGCAGGAAGGCTATCGCGTATCGGCAAGACAAAAAGCCATCACCGCAGCCTTACTTTATTACCTGGGGCCTCTGCGTTTGCAGGTAAGCGGCTATGCAGGAGGTTCCGTAGGGGTAGATAATAATACGGCCGACAGGCTCGACCTGAGTACCGGTTTTTTCGGCACGCCTGTTTATTTAACAGAAGCCAACGCACAATACCGCAATAAAGGGCTGGTGGTAAAGGCGCTTGTGTGTCGCATCACCATTCCCGATGCTGCTAAAATAAACACGGCTTTTGCCAACAATACGCCTGAGCAAATGCAGGGTGCTTATGGCGAAATAGCGTATGATGTTTTTTACCGTAAGCATAAAGGAAATAAACAATTCAGCCTGTTTGGCCGGTATGAAAACATTGACATGGCCGGAAAAATTCCTGTGAATGGGATTGAAAACTCATATTACAGGCAGCAGCATTTTTTTGGCGGGATCACCTACCTGCCGGTGCGTGGTGTGGCCATTAAGCTCGATTACCAGTACATCACCAACGGGACGTTTAACCCATCGCTCATTATTAATCCCACGCCTTATGTGTTGCCTTACTTTACGCAAAGGCAATTTATAACAGCCGGGGTGGCTTACAGTTTTTAACGCAATGAAGCAATCGTTTAACAGGAAGGACTTTTTGGTATCGGCAGGTAAGGCAGGCTGTGCGGCACTGGTGGCAGGTACATTCAGCTCTTTGCTCCAGTCGTGTGCAGGTGCAAAAGTGTTTGCCACAACAGCCGATGCAGCAGGAAAGATAGCTGTTCCCTTAACCATTTTTGCCGAAAGCCATTCAAGGATCATCCGCGTGGAGAAGCTGGCTTACGATATTTTGCTCGTTAAAAAGACCGAAGAGCAATACAATGCGCTGCTGATGCGTTGCACCCACCAGGATTGGGGCTTAACAGCAAATGCCAGGGGATTGAGCTGTTCATTGCATGGAAGCACATTCGACCTTGACGGGCAGATCACCAACGGGCCTGCAAGCGATGCGCTCAAAAAATTTAAAGTGAATAAACAAAACGACCAACTCATCATATCATAACAAAAAAACAAATACCATAGAATGAAAACGAAATCAATTATTGCCCTTGCTTTAGGTGCAAGCTTAATCATCGGTTCATGCAAAGACAAGGATGAAGACAACAAGGTAACACCGGTTGATAATGCCATTACATCGAAAGTGCTGGCCAGCTTTGCAAGCAACATTGCCATTGCAAACCTGGCCGACCTGGAAGCCAAAGCACAGGCACTTGATGTTGCCATCAATGCATTTATCACCACCCCATCGCAAAGCACGTTAACTGCTGCGCAACAAGGCTGGTACACCACGCGCATTTCGTGGGAGCAATCAGAATCATTCCTGTTCGGCCCGGTTGCCACTAAAGAACTTGATCCTGCTATTGATTCATGGCCGGTGAATTTTGTTGATATTGATTCGGTGGTTAACGGCAATGCCACATACACAGAAGAGTTTATCAATTCGTTAGATCCCACTTTAAAAGGGTTCCACCCGATCGAATATTTACTGTTCGGCCAGAACGGAACACGCAAGTTTGATGAGCTATCAGGCCGCCAGAAAGATTATTTAAAAGCCTTATCGGCACATTTGAAACGCATCACCGCACAAATGCACGAAGAGTGGAATGTAAGCGGTGGAAACTATGCCACACAGGTGAGTGCAGCTGGAACTTCTGCCAGCACCGAGTTTACTACGCAACAGGACGCCATGCTTGAAATAGCCAATGCCATGATCGGTATTGTTGATGAAGTGAGCGCAGGTAAAATTGAAGACCCTTTTGCAGCTAAAGATGCAAGCCTGGAAGAAAGCCCGTTCGCTAAAAATTCGTGGACAGATTTTAAAAACAACCTGACAGGTGTTCGTAATGTATACACCGGGAAATATTTAACACAAGGAAGCAGCATCAGCGAGTGGGTACAACAATATAACAAATCGGCTGATACCAAGATCCTGCAGCGCATTGATGCAGCTATCGCTAACTTAGGTGCGTATACCACACCGTTTGGCGAAGCCATTACCAGCCAGCCAGCTAATATCACTGCTACGCAAACCGTGTTAAACGACCTGAAAACAACCATGGAAGAAGATTTGCTTCCCTTGATCTTACAGCACACGAAATAGTTAATATCAAAGCAATGTCACTGCGGGGAACGAAGCAGTCTGTAATAAAAGATTGCTTCGCTCTGCTCGCAATGACATAAAAATCATGCAAAACAAACTCATCACCCTCATAGGTATTTTAGCCTTTATAACGGCCATGCATGCATGCCGTAAGGCGGAGCCTTTTCCCGATGAGCAACTGGATGAACGCATGAGTGGGGGAGATGCAACCGTATTTGATGAAGGCGGTGGCGCTTTCGGACATGCTGTTCCGGGGATGAACTGGCGCGATGAAGAAGTGCACGACCTGGGCGATAAATTATTTGAAGCTCCTTTTGTTACCGCACCTGCACCTTTATATGCCGGCCTGGGACCGGTATACAACAGCCGCAACTGTGCAAGCTGCCACATTGGAGACGGCAGGGGCAAACCTCCTGTGAATAACGAGCCCATGCAAAGCATGTTCTTAAAACTGGCCTTACATGGCATCGACCAGCATGGCGCACCGATGGGTGTACCGGGTTTTGGCGGACAGCTGCAGGATAAAGCCATTGCAGGTGTTCAACCTGAAGGGACCGCACAGGTTACTTATGCTTTTTTCAATATCACTTTAGCAGACGGCAAAGAAGTACAGCTGCGCAATCCGCAATACAGCATTATAAATACATACATGGCCATGCCTTCCGGGGTCATAACTTCTGCAAGGGTAGCCAACCCGCTTGTGGGGCTTGGTTTGCTTGAAACCATCGAAGAACATTCTATTCTAAAACATGCCGATGAAAACGACCTGGATGGTGACGGCATTTCGGGCAAGCCCAATTACGTGTATGATTATATCCATAAAAAAAGCCATGTGCTGGGACGCTTTGGCTGGAAGGCATCTTCTGCTGATGTGAAAACACAAACGGCAAAAGCCCTGAACGGGGATATGGGGATCACCACTTCTTTATTCCCGCAAAAAAGTGCGCACGGGCAGGAGCAGATGAAAGCCGCCTTTATGCAAACGCCTTACGACCTGCACGACACCATGTGGCAGGCCGTATCGTTTTACACCAAAACATTGGCCGTGCCTGCACGCAGGAATACCGGTGACGCAGTGGTGAAAGCCGGGCAGGCTATTTTTAAAAATATTGATTGTGCAAAATGCCATGTGGATGTACACATGACCCAAACCAATGTGGCTTTTGCTCCCCTTTCAGGCCAGGTGATCAGGCCTTATACCGATATGCTGCTGCATGACATGGGGGCAGGACTGGCCGATGCTTACCCTGAGTTTGAAGCCAGCGGCAACGAATGGAGAACGGCACCTTTATGGGGCCTGGGATTGACCCAACGCGTGAGCGGGCACACTTATTTATTGCACGATGGCCGAGCACGGAATGTAACGGAAGCCATCCTGTGGCATGGCGGAGAAGCCGAAGCCTCGAAACAAAAATTTGTTCAGCTGAACACAGGCGAGCGCAATGCTTTGCTGAAGTTTTTGGGGAGTTTGTAGTCTCCTTTTTATTGAAACGCTATCGCCTTTAACTCTTTTTTCTGATCAACTGCCTGCCATTTTTTACGGTTTGCTACAAGTAGCAGCATATTCAGAGAAACGGGTGCCCTTAACGTAAGCATCATGTTGTGTTATCATTTTGGTTACCTGGCCGTCATACATTTGATAAACACTTATGCGAATGAAGCCACTCATGAACAATAAAAAAACGCGCCCGGCAAAACGAAACCTTCGTTTTGTGTTGCACTATATCCTGCTTTGCTTCAGCAACGCGATGGCAGACTTTATCTCGAAGATCTTCCTTATGCTTTCCCCGGGGTTGTTCTCTTTACCCAAAGCAGGATGAGCAGCTCTTCCGGATGCGAAAGTGTGATCTCTTTTTATAAAACCCTTACCTTATTATTATCATGAAAATATTATATGCCATACAAGGCACCGGCAATGGCCATATTACCCGTGCAAGGGATATTGTTCCGGCATTGGAGGAAAAGAACGAAGTGCATGTGCTGATCAGTGGCCTGCAAGCCGATGTAGAACTTGATCTGCCGGTAACATACCGCTTTAAAGGATTGGGTTTTATTTTTGGCAAAACCGGGGGCGTTGACTTGGTGGACACGTATAAAAAAAATAAGCTTAAAACATTTTTTTCAGAAATAAGTGTACTTCCCGTTCATGAATATGATTTAGTGATCAGCGATTTTGAGCCTGTTTCTTCGTGGGCCTGTTACCTCCATAATAAACCGTGCATCTCCTTAAGTCACCAGGTAGCTGTGCTGAACAAACATGCTCCTAAGCCCCGCAAATCAGATGCGGTGGGAAAAGGGTTCCTAAAACGCTATGCACCTGCCACAAAAAAATACGGCTTTCATTTTAAGCCTTACGATGAACATATTTTCACCCCGGTGATCCGCCAGCAGGTACGCGAACAGGTGATCGAAAATAAAGGACATTACACCGTGTATCTTCCATCTTATGATGATAAGCGCATCATAAAGGTGTTAAGGGAATTTCCGGACGTAGAATGGCAGGTGTTTTCCAAGCATAATAAAGCTGCTTATACAGAGAACAACATTGCTATACTGCCGGTGAACAACGATGCATTTATCAGCAGCATGGCCGGTGCAGCCGGAATATTGTGCGGGGCAGGTTTTGAAACGCCTGCCGAAGCATTATTTATGAAGAAGAAGCTGCTTGTAGTGCCTATGAAAAATCAATATGAGCAACAATGCAATGCCGCAGCTTTGGATGAAATGGGTGTTGCGGTGATCCGGAGCTTTAAGTTGAAACACGTAGAAAAGATCAGCAACTGGATCGCGAACGGAACCACGGTTGAAGTGGATTACCCGGATTGCACGAACGACATCATTAACAAAGTGCTTACCGATTATGTAGAACAGGAAATTGCAACGGTCATTTCAGATAAGCCTGCTATCCGCTCCTTTAAAAGGTTCAGGCATGTGCTGCTTAAAAAGCTCATTGCATAATAAGCATGGGTTTTACAGGGCATGATTTCGGGGACGGCTTTAAATGGGGCGTTTCTACCGCGGCTTACCAGGTGGAAGGCGCATATAAGGAAGAGGGAAAAGGGCGTTCTATCTGGGATGTTTTTACAGACATCCCGGGCAAGATCCATGACTATAAGAACGCCAATATAGCCTGCGACTTTTACCACCGCTACACGCACGATATTTCATTGATGAAGCGGCTTCATATTCCCAATTTCCGGTTTTCTATTTCGTGGAGCCGCATTATGCCGAATGGCACAGGGCAGGTTAATAAACATGGCATTGATTATTACAACCGTGTAATTGATTTTTGCCTGGAGCAGGACATTGAGCCCTGGGTTACTTTATACCATTGGGACCTGCCTCATGAACTGGAGAAAAAAGGGGGGTGGACCAACAGGCAGATCGTAGACTGGTTTACCGATTATGTGGGCGTTTGCATGAAACACTTTGGCGACCGGGTGAAACATTGGATGGTGCTGAATGAGCCGATGGTGTTTACCGGGGCCGGTTATTTTTTAGGAGTGCATGCCCCGGGAAAAAAGGGCCTGAAAAATTTCCTGGCTGCTGCGCATCATGCAGCTTTGTGCCAGGCAGAAGGGGCCAGGGTAATAAAGTTTATGCAGCCTGCAAGCAAAGTAGGCACTACCTTTTCCTGTTCTTCCATCGAACCGTTTAAGCCCGGTGGCCTTGATGAAGGCGCTGCCAAACGGGTGGATGCCTTGCTGAACCGTATGTTTGTGGAGCCCTTAGCGGGCTTGGGTTACCCGGTGAACGACCTTAAACTATTGCAAAGACTTGAACCCTTTATAAAAGATGGCGATGAGCAAAAGCTGGCCTTTAATATGGATTTTATCGGGGTGCAGAATTATACACGGGAGTTGATCACCCATTCATACCTTACTCCTTTTATCC
>JAZKGM010000126.1:0-2936 GCA_040385895.1 Bacteroidota bacterium | reverse complement strand
TATAACCACAAAGGACACAACGAAATACAAAGGGCACAGAGCAGTTAAGTTTTCCTATAAGTATAATAAGATCATAAATAGTTAATAGACCATAGTTAAGAGAATAACCAATAACCAACTTCCCGCGAACGGCCAAAAGCTAACGGCCAATTCCCCCTACAACTCCAGTAAAAATTTCATCGTATCCACCCCATCTGCGTAATCGGCTAAACCCGGCTCCTGCGCTTTGCCAAAGGGTACACTGTTGTTTCCAAAAGCTTGTTTTGAAACCACACATTGGATCTGTTCCTGATGTGCTTCCAGCTTTTGACCCAGTTCCGCTGTTGAATTATACTGTTCATAGAACATAACCCCCAGCGGGGATGCAATGTTCTTGTCATCTTCTTTCAGCAACAGGAAATCATTATCAAGGTGCTTACTCAGGTTCATTAATAAAATGGCCTTGTGGTAGGTATAATTATTGGCGTATTTATGGTGGTTGATGTGCTCATGGAACGGCTCTATTCCTTCATAAAAAGGGGTTACATCGTAACCGGCAGGTACATACAGCTTAGATACATTGCGGCAACCCAATCCAAAATAGGTGAAAATATCCGCACCCAGCTTCATAAAATCTTCAGGGGTCTCATTGCCGGTAAGCACGGCTACGCTTGTCCTGCTTTTGCGCAACAAAGAAGGTTTCCCTTTAAAGTAATATTCGAAATAGCGGTTGGTATTGTTGCTGCCGGTAGCGATCACCACGTCAAAGTCTTTTGGTAAACGTTCGGTGCTGATCTCGATGCGGTCTTTTAAAGAAGGATCAAGTTCCAGCAGGTTTTCGATCACCCAGGTCATTAATACTTTATCATCATCCGACAGCTTAAGCACTGCCTTATGGCCGCAAAGCAATACACAGAGCAGGTCGTGCAGGCCCACCATCGGAATATTCCCGGCCATGATAACGGCCACCTTTTTTTGCGTACCTTGCTGAAAATGCGCATACGGTTGAAGCCATTTGGTTAAGCGGTTCTCACTCAGCTCATCGGCCCAGGCAGAAACAGCTTTGGTAACATACGCTGGTGTAAACCAGTTGTTGTGTATATAAGCCTTATGAAAAACATCGGGCTGAATAGCCGCCTGGTGTTTAAAAAAGGCTCCAAGTTTGGTCAATAATTGTATAGTGTGTTGAAAATTCATTATTATTTAGAACAATTCAATTTTTTAATGCAAATCAACAAAACTTATTTTGCATTGTTAAATCAAATAACAGAAAAACATATTTATGGCTATCATGATAACAGACGAATGCATCAATTGTGGTGCATGCGAACCGGAATGTCCTAACAATGCGATTTACGAAAGTGGCGCAGAATGGGCCTGGGCAGACGGTAATACATTAAGCGGAACAGTGGATGTGGATGGAACACAGGAAGACGTGAATAAGCGCCACGCCCCTAAATCGGACGACACGTACTACATCGTAACCAGCAAATGCACAGAGTGTGTGGGGTTTCATGAAGAACCACAATGCGCTGCAGTATGCCCGGTTGATTGCTGCGTACCCGACCCAGACCACGTTGAATCGCAGGAAGAGCTGTTGTTAAAAAAGAACAGGATGCATATTTAATCCGTTCAGGTAAATTTCATTTTTAAAAAAGCTGCTGCAACAAGCGGCTTTTTTTATGCGAATAGGTGATCAAATAAAAAGGCCTCATTTTCATGAAGCCTTTTTTGCAAAATTAAAAAACCGGTTCCGGTCAATTTAATGGCCTGAAACAGTTTGTTAATTAATATCGGTAAGAAGGGAATTTCTCGAATTTGCGGTAGGTTATGCCATGGAACATTTTAAAATAGGCTGTTTTATGGGTAACAATGGAAAGCATGAATAAAAGTGTGCCGTAAAGCAGCGGGATCTTATAATAATCAAACCGGAAAAAGATAGGTAACAGACAGATCATCATTGCAATGCATGCATCGATCCGCAAATGATCTTTCATAGATATGTTGCGGAAGATCCCAAACTCGTAGTTCGTTCCCAGGCTGTTCAGCAGCATGGCACATCCCCCCACCATTAATATAATGGTTGTGGCCAGTGTAAAATCGTGCGACATGATAAACGGGGTACAGATCATTGCCCCTGCCAATACGTAATCTATAAGTCCGTGTAATTTAGTCGATAGTATTTTCATAACGGTTTCTGATTTTTAATGCTTTACTCCAATCCAATTGTGTGCCATTGCAAAATTTCACCGGTTAATCACTTCAATATCCTTTATATCAAACGAATCATCAGACACCACCAGGTCAAAACTTTTGATGCAGTTTAAAAAAGTGTGGGCATCCATTTCCATCTTAAACTTTTTTACAGGCAATTTTTCCCCGTTTGTTGTGGTTTGTTCCTGCCTCGATTTATCAACGGCATACAGCGTTACTATAAATCCCGAAAATGCCGCATAAATCTTCAGCGCTACCGGGTCGAACCGGTCGGGATTATAATCCGTTATTTTAGCGGCAAACTCATTAAAGCTTTCCTTATTTAAAAATTCAAGAGATGCTTTTCCGGTCAGGGAATGTTCTCTTGTTTCAAATGGTTGATTACCGGTATTCATAGTGGCAGGTATTTATTTAAGGTGCTATCATAAAAAAACTGTACCAAAGCGGCAGGCAGCCATTTGCAAAGCACATCAGTTAGGTAACGGAGACTTTTTTCCACGAAAAAGCCACATATCATCTCAAAATGTCCCGGTAAATGGCATAAAAGCGCCAAAAACATGGTGGCATCATTTTTACAATGGTGTTAGCAGAAAAATTAATTAACTAAAACCAATATTATGAACAGATCATTTAAAATTATTACAGCAAGCTGGATGCTATTGTTATTTTCTGCATTGCTTACTTCTTGTGGCAACAACGCACCAAAAACAGAAAAAGAGCCAGACGCCAAAGAAGTGATCAAG
>JAZKGM010000125.1:0-8852 GCA_040385895.1 Bacteroidota bacterium | reverse complement strand
AAGTTTCGGTGCATCCTTTAATGGAATTGGTAATGGTGAGGCAAACCATAACATAGGCCGTATTGTTGGTGATGATCTTGGTAGGCGATTTGGCGGTGGAAGAATCAACAATTCCAGTGGCTACATTGGTAAAGGTCCATAAATACGTGTTGCCGGAATCTGTATTAAAGGGATGAAAATAATACACCGGGCTCACCAGCGAGGTGTCTGCAATAAAGGTATAGTTGGCATAACAATAGGGCGTGTCAACAACAACGGTTACACAGGTATCATCATGACAGGTGGAATCAAGTATATTGGTTACGGTAAGGCAAACGGTATAGATACCTGCATCAAGATACCGGTTCTTAAGTGCCGGTGAAGAAAGCGGCCATGCTTCTGTTCCGCCCGAAAAAGTCCAGTCGTAAACAAGGTTGGCACCGGTTGAAGGATACCCCGCAAAGAAATAGATCCCCGGCTTTGTGCCGTTGTTTATAGGATACGATATGCTGGCATGGCAGGGAACCGAACCCGGAATAAAAATACTGTCGCACACTGTGCTGTGGCAGGATGTATCTGTAGAGCTGGTAAGGTAAAGGCATACGTAATGATACCCTGGGTTAAACTGCCGCGTATAAGTGTTGCCATACACCCATTCGTCAATAAACCGCCATTGCACATATGGATTTGTGCCGGTTGAAGTGCTGGTGAACGTAACGCTGCGTGTTGCCGTATCAATAACATACGTGAAGCTTGCCTGGCAAGCCATGCTTTGCCTGGCTGAGATGAGCAGACAGGTAATGGCCATTAATTTAACAAGCCGTGAAAATGATAAGCATAGGTTTTTCATATTTTGTTTTGTTTCTACCCCCTGATACGCCACCTGGTGTTTGAGTGTTAGTTTTTTATGATTATTATTTATAACAAGCTGAAAGACAATGATAAAATTTAAGGTATATGCCTGCCGTTGTTGAGCCTGATTTCCCACAAAACCACTCCGGCAGGCTTACGGAAAGTGGATTCTGGCGGTGCGCACTCCATTCGTGGCATTGTTTTTCAACGGGCAATAACTTCTATTGCCAGGATGGTTGTGAAACATATCAGGGATGATTAATAAATTGCCTCACTGGTAGCGCAAAATATCCCACTGGTCTCCAAAAAAAGGGCATTCACGCAAAAAAAAGTGATATGCTTTTTTTTAAACATGCATTCAGTTAGGTTTGATTTGAGATTTTTTTTATGGTGAGAAAAAAGCCATCCTGCTGTAAAAAAAAGATCACATACTCAATTACTCGATCTACTCAAATCTAACCTAACCTAGTCTTATGAAAAAGCAAAGCTTGCTGCTTGCTGGCGTCTTGTATTTATTACATTTTGCCAACTCCCAAACGCTAAATCCGGATAATGTTTATCCGTTAGCATCAAACAACATTACCCAGAAATACAATTCCGTCAATCTTTTTACCGGGCAGATCAATGACACATTCACGCTGGCCGAAATAAAAAGCAGGACCTTATCTTACCGGCTGCAGGCGATGTATAACAGCGCAACGGCAGGGCTTATTGCAAAAAACACAAGCATGTTCGCTTCAAATGTGCTTGGCGGGTATGGCTGGAAGCTGATGGATTACCCGAAGATCGTGCAGGATGGGAATATGTATTTCTTCCTCGATGGGTATGCTGCATACCCCCTGCAAATGATGAGCAGTACCTGGGCCGGAACGTACTCCCCTGCAGTGAAGTGGGGGGGAGGGTCAGGAACCTGGAACCCTATCAGCAACCTGGTGATCACGGATACGGCAACTGTTTATCTTAATAATGAACAGATACCCAATCCTGTTTTTTCTCCGGGCAAACTCAGCTGGCAATGGGCTGGGCACAGCCAGGCCAGCATTAACTTTCAGCAGGGTTGCAACCAAAGCTATTTCTTTAATCCGGCAACCCAGGGAAACTGCTTTACCGGGTGGTTTCAGTCAGGCTCAGACGGAGCAGTTGATTTTCGCGGGCAGATGCAGGGAAGCAGCAGCAATACTTCTGTTTATTCTCCCGGGGGGAAATATTACCTGTGGCAGATCAAACAAACGAGGAATGGTACGCAGCTGCAATGGGAAATTGCAACCGAAGACGGCACGCATTATATTTTCGACCAGGCAGGAACATCTATAGGAAGCAATGTAAGCATGTGGAGCTTCAGTAAGATGAAAGAGCCATTGTGGAATGATGTTATTTATTTTAACCGGGCTCCGAATGGAGATCTTACATCCATCAATACGCTTACCCAGGATACATTTACATTTGCCTACACCACCCTTTCCGGCAATAAGATGCTTACCGGCATTGCACACAGCAGTGCGGGATCACCACTGCATACCAGGAACATTCTTTATCAATCTTACACGCTGGGTGCAAAAAGCTATTCGTTGTTATCCGGGTTTAAAACGATTGCACAGATCAACAGCAAGGTAACGGCACAAAATAAAACCGGCTATGTGTTTAATTATTATAACACAATGAGCAGTGCTTATGCGGGTGCAACGTGCCCGGGTATGCTTAGCAATATTGTATCGCCCGAAGGAGGCATTAACACATTTACCTACCAGAACATCCAGGGAATATATTGTGCCACGCAGGTAGCGGTTAATGACGGATACATTAACTATTCGGGAGATACACTTGATGCCAATACCTATTCTGCCATAGAATATGATACAACAAACCTGCTTAAGGATCAAAGCGGCACCTACCTTCAGATCAACTATGCCGAAATTTTTCCGGGAGGCCGTTACCGCTCTTCCGATTCTTTGCTTAAGCATCCTTATGGAAGCATCGAGCATTACTTTTTTAATGGTAAACCCGTAGCAAACCTTTGGGATGTGCCCGCAGGCATAGATACAGCGGCAGCAACCAGTTTAACGCTCAGGGGATACCTGTACCAGAGCCTGGTGAACAGTGATTCGCTTGTGGCGGATAAAACAAAAGAAGACATGGCCAATGTTAACTTCTGGTCGGTTGGGTATCTTGATAGCTCCGGGGGGCAAATGATCCGTTTTCCAAAGCTTGACAAAACATACAACAAAGAATACCATATAGGAAGCTGGATCACTTATAACTATGGCACCCGCTATGCCCTGGTTAAAGATATCTATACCACCCGCAGAAACCCGAAGCCGCTTAGCCCCGGTTTTAATAAGGATTCGCTCCAGACACACTTTGTGTATGCGTTTGAACAATACCCGGCCCTTTCGGCAGATGCCATTCACGTATTAAATGTTCCTGCACAAACAACACAATTTGTGCAGGAAGATCTTACGGGGCCTTTTAAGGTTACCAGTTGCGGATGCGTGCAATGGAGCATGTGGGATAGTTTTGGTAACCCGGGGCAAACAGGTGTAACATGGGCTCCCTGGAAATCGGTTGAAATGAGGGACTCCACCGCCATGCACAATGGCTGCTTTACGTCAGGTGCGGGAGGCACAACAAAACAATGGCTGGTTAAAAACGTGATCAGTAAAAGAACCCCGTCAGGTGCTGTTTCTGATAGCATCAGTGCAAACCGGGCAGCAGGAGCTGCTTTATACAGTGCCCCTGAGTTTGGCCTGTTACCGGTAGCGACATTCACCAATGCAGCAGTAGACAGTACCAATACCGGCATTGTGCCTTATGCTGCTTACATCGGGTTTGAACCTCACGAAAAAAATAACCAGGCCAGGTGGTCTGTTACCGGCCAGGGCGCTGTTTGGGGCTATGCCCATACCGGTGAATATTGCCTTTACGGGGATGCCGAATGTACTTTATATTTAAAGCTCAATTCACCCAGGAAATTCATCTTCTCCGGTTGGTGCAGGGTATCGGGCTCTTCCCAGGATACTGCAGTGTTCAGCATGTACGATAACTCAGGAAAGCTGCTTGCATCGAAAACCATTTTATCGGGGATGGGCAACCCGGTATGGACGTATGTAGAAATATCGGCCACGCTCCAGCCCGGCCAGTTCGTTAAAGCATTGGTGCATACCGGGGGAATGGCCTTTGTTGACGATCTTCGTTTTGCTCCGGTTGATGCACCTTTCAAAGCGTTTGTGTATGACCTTACCTACAGGCAGCTTATAGCCCAAATAGGCGATAACGGGGAAACAGATCATTATATCTACAACAAGTTCGGGTCGGCAATTGCAACGGCAGGTCCTTCGTCTACACGACAAGTTAAAGCCCTTTCAGTACCTTATAATTCAAGAGGAGGAAATAAGATCATCAACAACACGGATGCTTTCGACCCGGTTTATCCCAACATGGAATTGCAGATAGGTGCTGCACAAGGCGGAAGCTGGGAGACATTCCAGTTGAAAGGATCGGAGAGCTTTTTATTACCAGGGCTTACAAACATGAGCATTACGAACGGGTCTCTTGTTACCACAGCTGTCCCTGCATCTGCTGCCTATTCCGGCAACATCGACACGAGCGACTTTATGGTGTACTCGGATGTTACGCCTTTAAACCTGACTGGCAACCAGGAGATGGGCATGTCATTTCTGCTCGACAGCTTTAACTATTCAGGCACGCTTACAGGAACATATCCTTTGCTGCTCATGGCCAGCAACGATTCCATTAAATTATATTTAAACGGCCGCGTTTGCAAATCAATCGGTTTAAGAAACTTTCCGGCCAGCTCTTCCCTGTTGTTTTCAGTGATGTCGGGCAACAATGTTTCCGCTTACATGTTCGGGCGTTATCTGTTCGAATGCACATTTATCAATTGTAAGGTAAGAAATGAGGTTACGCTTGTTTCAACAAATCCCGGGGGAAGCTTTGATAATTTTGTATTGGTTAATTCACCCGACATTAACCAGCAAACCTTCGATGCTTTATCCCGCCCGAAACAGTTCCTCGAGCGAAAATCGGTAACGCAGCTGCAGGTTTCGGAGATCATGTATGGCGGGCCCATGAACCTTCCGCTGGCACAAACCCGACCAGGTTTGCTGGGTGGTGTGGGAAGCGATGTCGGGCTTTCTTATAAGGCCGGGTTCGCAAGCGGCTTCCGCGCAGACAGCATGAACTTCGATTCTACCGCTATTCTTGCAAGTGCCGCAGGGTACGACAACCCGTTCGATGTTACGTTGCAGTTCAGTGAAAGCCCGTTGCCCCAGATCAGCTCCGTTGGTGGCGGAGGCGAATTTACCGTAAATGAAAAAGCCGGTAACTACAAAACATTCAGCTACGGAGACAGCGTGAGTAATTTATTCAATTACACGTCCACTGAGCTGCTGGCCAATACAGAAACCGCAATGGACGGATCGCAAACCATTTCACTGGTGAACAAAGAAAAAGCTGTTTTCGGTAAGGCGTATATTCAAAAAGGAGACACCATGAGGTCGCAGTGGGAATACGATAACGCCATGCGGTTAAAACGAAAATACCTTCCCGATTTTTATAAGACAAGCCTGGCAGGGAACACGCAACATTTTATCGAATACGGGTATGATTTCAGCGGGAACATGATCAGCATGAAAACCCCGGATGCAGGAGTTACACAAATGGTTTACGACCTGAGTGGCAGTCCCCGGTTCATGATGTATGCAAACGGTGCCGCCTCAAACCCCGATACCATTGTATACCGCAAGTATGATTTCCAGCAACGGCTCACCGAAGAAGGATATTTTATCAAGAGCTGGAACCGCGATTCGCTTCAAAACTATGCAGATAACGATCACCATTATCCTGCAACAGGAGATGCGGCCACGATCGTATGGAAAAAGAAATACCTGTATGACGGCAAAGGGATCGCTCCTGATAAGGGCAAGCTCACCGCAGTGTATGTGAATTCGGATAAGGACTCGCTGGCGGAAGTAAAGGAACTGTTTAAATATAATGCTTCGGGATTTGTGATCAGCAAGGGACTCCAGGTGCTGGATTTTGATACGCTCACCCGGTATATTAATTACCGGTATGATGATTTCGGCCGCGTGACGCAGATCGACTTCCCGGGAACTTCGCAAAACAGCATCACTTACAATTATAATGGCAATGGCAAGGTAGACGGAGTGGGAATTCCTGGTCAGAAAAATTACTATGCAGGATACAGCTATGAATACAATACGATCGAATACCTGAACAACAACAGTTACATGCGCAGCTATTCATACAATGAATCCGGCTGGCCGGTACAGATCAATGACCCGCTTTTTAATGAAACACTGGCATACGGGCAGGCAGACGGAGATTCGGTTAATTATTACAATGGCCGCATCGCCTCACAAAGCCTTACACAAAACTGGAACAACGTGAGCACAAACGGATCGTTTACCTACGACAACAGCGGAAGATTGGCCACTGCAAATTACGGCACGGGCAATTCCATGAACCTGGGCGTGGTAACCCCTGTGTCTTACGACCCGAACGGAAACATACAGAACCTGCAGAACGGGACCGCATCCAACATGGTGCTGAACTATACAGCGGGAACCAACCGCCTGCAAACGGTACAGGGGTTTGCAAAGAACTTTATTTATGACAACAATGGGAACATCACCGGGGTGCCGTATGGAGCCAACAGCATCACATACGATCCTGTGTCGCAGATGACCGCGTTTATTGCCATGAAAAAAGTGACCGCAGGTTTTCAATACAACGGGCAGGACCAGCGCGTATTGAAAACGGCTGTCACCACCAGCGGGGCTGTCACCAAAAGGTTATATGTGCATGGCGTAAATGATTATCCTTTGATGGAGATCGGACAGGACGCGGCCGGCAACAGAACAACTACATTTTATGTGTATGGACCTACAGGGCTCATCGCTATACAGCAGGGAGCAAGGCGGCTGTTCACTTTAAAAGACCACCTGGGCTCGATTCGCGCAGTGATCGATACGAACAACCAGTTGCGTGCTTCGTTTACATATACGCCTCTCGGGGTAACAAGCAGTTCGATAGACAGCGCCATTATCGATATTCCGCTTAACTACCGGTTCACCGGGCAGGAATACGACCCCGAAACACAGCTGTATAATTTCCGGGCACGATTTTACGATCCGGGATATGGGCGTTTTTACACCACTGATCCGATGTTGCAATTTGCAAGCCCTTATGTGTATGCGGGCAATAACCCGATCTCGAATATTGACCCTTCGGGTACATGGAGCTTCTGGAGCACGGTAGCTGTTATCGCTACTTCTGTTGTGGCTACTGCGGCTGTTATCATTGCTGCTCCTGTTGCGCTCGGTGCAGTTGCCGTAGCTGCTGCTGCCATTGGTGTTGGCACCGTTGCCGGTGTTGTTGCCGGTGCTATTGCCGGTAAAATAAACGGAGATGGTGCAGGCACGGGCGCTTTATATGGATTGGGAATAGGGGCGGCAGCCTCTATCGCAACAGTTGGCGCAGCTATTAGTGCTGCTGCATATGGAACAGGAGGATATACTTTGTTAGCCTCAATTGAAGAGGGAGCGGGTGCTGCATCATCATGGTCGTTCATTAACGGAGCCGGTAGCTTTACCCCTACAGTTGCCGCTGCTGCAGGCAAAATTGCCATTGGAGGGGCTGTGGCTGCTATTGGAGGATGGATAGGTACGGGCATTCAGGGTTCTCCTTCCACGCCCATTGATGCAACAGATGATGGGATCGGAATGCCGATAAGGGTAACTGCGGCTGATTTTAACATTACTACCCGAACGATTCAGGGCTATTATTCTATTGTTGACCTTACTAAATTAAAAAATGTAACAGTTCCGGATAATTCGAATAATATCAATGTACGTTGTCCCGTTTCGGGAGCAGCACCACAATTAACATTTCCTTACCGGGTAATTGTTAAAGCAAAGAACGATGCAAAACAGTTTGCAAACTGCGGTTGTACATCTGCCAACCAGCAAACGCTTAACAGGGATGACTGGCGGACATTCTATACCAATACACTCTGGATCAATGCAAACTTCTTTGATATTACTTCTCCCGGCAGTCAGCCTTATGGAGTTCCCGATGGAGGTTATTGCACCAATATCTTTGGAGTGAGCCTAAGCAATTCCAAAATGGTTTCCGGCTGGCCTAATTTTGCATATTGGGGCGATCCTGCCTATGTCAAATACGACCTCGATGCACTTGTATTTTATAAACAGGGAAAAGGAGGAGATAGAAAGGCAGATCCAATATTATTTACTAGCCTTTCGACTTCATGGTTAAACGATAATGTGCATAATGCTATTGGCGGAATTTACTTTTTGAGAAATGACGTATTTAACCCCACTTTATACCAGGGCGTTGTAAGCAGTGGAGGTCCGGAAGGCAGAACTGCGATCGGCATAAGCGATGACGGTAAAAAATTACTGATCTTAGAAGTAGATAATAAAATTACAAATAGCCCGCAAGGCGTCTCATTTGCTGAGATGGCAACATTTTTTAGGAAAATGGGCTACAAAAATGCCATTAACCTGGACGGAAACGGCTCGAGTGCATTTTTCTATTCCAAGAATGGAGTGGAATATTCAAGTTGTCCTATGGATAATAAAAATACTGGCTTTACACACCGCCCAATTCCAAATTTCATCGGATTCAAATAATTATTAAAAACTATATTATGTCACTCACCATCGAAGTAAAATATTACGACAGTCCCAAAGTGATCACCTATGACCTCAACTGGGCGCCCGGAATGAACATCCAGAATGCCATGGAAGGTTGTTACAACCAGTACACCGTTCCTCATTCGCAATCAACATTTACATTTTTGCTGCAATACAGCGGAACCTACAATGCAGTGTATATCGGTTATATGGTTGTTGCCATTAACGACAGGCAACGCTCGGGCCGTTATATCTGGAATGTATATTTAAACGGGGCCGTGATCAACAATGGCCTTGTTGATGAGCTCGAGCCGGGCGACCTGATCG
>JAZKGM010000124.1:0-6789 GCA_040385895.1 Bacteroidota bacterium | reverse complement strand
CTGTATCCAAAGTGGCCAACACATACCGGTTGGTCCAATAACGCCCGCTCAGCAAATAGGTAAACCGCAAGCTCTTGGTGGCCCCTTCGGCATGCGCCTGTGCCCCCATTAAACTTACATTGGCTGAAGCGCCAAACTTTTTAGGCTCTTTGTATTTTATATCAAGTACGGATGAAAGCTTATCTCCATAACGCGCTTCAAAACCACCTGCCGAAAAGCGGATACCCTGAACCAGCTCGGTATGAATAAAGCTTAACCCTTCCGATTGACCGCTGCGTGGAAGGAACGGCCGATAGATCTCTATGTCGTTCACATAAATCAAATTCTCATCATAGTTACCTCCACGAACATTGTATTGGGAACTGAGCTCATTATTTGAGGTAACACCAGGCAGGGTTTTTAAAATACTTTCAAAGCTCCCCCCGATGTTGGGCAGCTGTTTGATCTCCCGGATATTAATAATGGTTGTGCCGGCCCGTTCACGGTCGCGTTCTTCTGTGTATGTAAACACACCCAGGCTTACGCCATAACTCATCACCACATCAAGCTTTAACCGGTCCCCGTTCTTTAACGGTCCTATTTTCTCGCGGTATGGCGGCCTGCCTATGTAAGTGAACGCCAGCTCTATTTCTTTATCAACGGGAATATTGATGCGGTATGTCCCGTCTTCTTTGCTGATGGAAATGGTTTCTGTTCCCACTGCAATAATGTTCACATCAGCTATCGCTTTGCCTGCACTGTCTTTCACGATCCCATAAACTGTTGCATAAGCCTGTTGTTGCGCCTTTGCCCCAACAACAACCATCATCAGTACCAGAAACAGGATTTTTTTATGCATCAGAGCCTTTTAAACGGGAATACTGGTTAAATCGTATGCTATACAGTTTGTTTAAGTTTTGCTATGGTTTCGGTTGGGTTTGACGAACTGAAAACAAAGTTTCCGGCAACCAGCACACCCGCCCCGGCATGAATAAGTTTGGAGGCATTGGCCTCGTTCACCCCTCCATCAATTTCGATAAGGGCGGAACTACCTTTACTTAAGATCATTTCCCTTAGTTCGGCCGTTTTAGTATAGGTATTTTCAATGAATTTTTGTCCGCCAAATCCCGGGTTCACGCTCATCATACACACCAGGTCAATATCTGCAATTACTTCTTTTAGCAAGCCTACTGAGGTATGCGGATTCAATGCTACCCCTGCTTTCATGCCCAATTGTTTTATTGCGCTGATGGTCCGGTGAAGGTGCGTACACGCCTCCAGGTGCACGGTTAAAATATCAGCACCCGCTTCTTTGAAATCAGTAAGGTACCTGTCGGGATCAACGATCATTAAGTGAACATCAAGCGGCTTTTTAGCATGTTTTTTCAATGCTTTTACAACAGGAAAACCAAATGACATATTGGGCACAAACATGCCATCCATAATATCAACATGAAACCAATCGGCCTGGCTCTGGTTGATCATTTCAGCATCGCGCTGCAGGTTTGCAAAATCTGCCGAAAGCACCGAAGGGGCAATAATAACTGACATGCCGCGAATATAACAAACCTTTCGGGTTTTAAAGGCTATTGTTTGCCGCTGAATTGCACCTCTAATTCGTCAACGATCCATCCCCAGTTTTCGTTCGAGTTAATTTTATAAGTACCCACCCCCGCCTGTTGCGCTGCTTCCACATCGCGCATGGTATCACCGATCATAACAGCTTCGTCAAACCTCACCCCATAACGGGCCAGCGCCTTTTCTACCATGCTGCTTAAGGGCTTACGGCAGAGACATAATCCGAAGTCGGGGTGATGGGGGCAATAGTAAATTTCATCGAGTTGAAGGCCGTTTTTTTCTAATTCACTTACCAGCTTCTGGTGGATTTCATTCAGGCCTTTATGGGTGTATAAACTTTTTGCGATCCCGCTCTGGTTAGTGATCACAACAAAACGACAACCCATAGTTTTAAGGCGAAGTAAGTTAGGCACCACATGCGGCAACACCTCCAAATCGGCTGTATTGGTCACATAGCCGCCCAGCTCACGGTTAAGCACCCCATCACGGTCTAACAGGACAAGTTTTAGCATATAATTTTAAATGCAATTAAGTAATAAATTGACTTATTTGAGGTTTAATGATATTATTGAACAAAAATAAAACCTGTTGAGCAAACGCATCGTAATCATTCCAACTTACAATGAAATTGAAAATATTGACCTGATTATAGAGGCAGTGTTTGATTTAACCATGCCTTTTGACATCCTGATCGTTGATGACAGCTCTCCTGACGGAACCGGTAAACGCGTAAAAGCATTTCAAAGCCAATACCCCGGATTGCACCTTCTTGAACGCAAAGAAAAAAACGGATTAGGCACGGCATACATAGCCGGCTTTAAATGGTGCCTCGAACGTGGTTATGATTTTATCTGCGAAATGGATGCCGACTTTTCGCACAATCCCCCTGATCTAATTAAGCTTTATAATGCCTGCGAAAAAGGTGCTGATATGAGCGTGGGCAGCCGGTATGTTACGGGTGTTAACGTGGTGAACTGGCCCATGAGCCGCGTAATGCTTTCGTTTTTCGCATCGAAATATGTGCGCTTTATTACCGGTATCGATATTCATGACACCACTGCAGGGTTTGTTTGCTACAAAGCTATTGTATTGCAAACAATGGATCTTGACCGGATCAAATTCCGTGGATATGCTTTCCAGATCGAAATGAAATTTACCACCTGGAAACATGGATTTAAAATCGTTGAGGTGCCTATCATCTTTACAGATCGCACGAGGGGTGAATCGAAAATATCAAAAGGAATCATCAAAGAAGCGGTGTGGGGCGTGGTGAGTATGAAAATGAAAAGCTGGTTCAGAAAATACCCCCATGCTTAAGCCAGTACCTGCCTGATCTTCTTAACCAGGTCATCCGGTTGAAAGGGTTTCAAAATAATATCTAACATTCCGGCAACCCTTATCTGCTCTTTTATTTCTTCTTCATGGGTTGCTGTGATCGCAATTATTTTAGCATAAGGATCTATGGAAAGTATTTGTTTTGTCGCCTCAAAGCCATCCATTACTGGCATATGCAGGTCCATTAAAACAACATCATGTTTCTGCTGGGTGTATTTATTAATGGCCTGTTCTCCATTCTCTGCAATTGTTATTTCGGCATTCCACCTGGTTAAAAACTGCCTGATCACAAATACATTCACTGTATTATCTTCAACAACCAGTATACGCCTTCCGGTTAAATCACCGGGAGTTTCTGAAATATGATGTGATGGATCAGGCACGGCTTTATTTTCGCTTCGGTTTAGTTTTATGGCAAAGCTGAATTCCGACCCTGCATTAACCTGGCTTTTAACATGCAGTTCTGTATGAAAGATGCCCAGGAGTTTTTTGCTGATCGACAAGCCCAGGCCGGTGCCACCGAATTGACGTGTTGTTTTAGAATCTGCCTGGGTAAACGGATCAAAAATAGTATCCAGCTGATGTTGCGGTATTCCTATTCCGGTGTCGCTGATACAAAAATCAAGTGTGCAGTCCTTCTCGGTAACCGAATTTAATTTAACTGTAAATTTAACCCGTCCTTTGCTGGTAAACTTAACGGCATTGCTCATTAAATTCAACAGGATCTGGTTTAAGTGAAACGAATCTCCTGTTAATCTTCCCGGGATGCGGTCATCATATTCCAGGATAAGGTCAATAGCCTTATGTTGTGCTTTGGCCTTAAATAAATTAAACAGCTGGTTTACCTGTTGCTTCAGTTCAAAATCAACAAACTCTGCTTTCACTTTGCCCGATTCAATTTCGTTATAATCTAAAATATCATTTAATAAAGTAAGCAGGTTATCGGACGACCGCTGCAGCACATTAATATTTTCTTTCTGATCCTGGCGCGGGTCATTTTCACCGAGCAGGTGAGCTATGCCTATGATCGCATTAAGAGGTGTTTTTATCTCGTGGCTCATCACAGATAAAAACTGCGATTTGGCTTTAACAGCTTCTTCAGCGTCAAGGCGCGCTTTTTCGGCTTCACTGTTTTTTTGAACAAGGTGCGAATTGATCTTTACAATTTCTTCTTTATGTAAGTTTAACTGCACATTCATTGTTTTGGTTTTACGCATGGTATAATACAGGTACATGGCTGCGATAGCCACAACGAATACAACAAGCAGGTAGATCCATTCTTTATATTTACGTTCCGAGATCTCTGCATCTTTTATCACCAGTTCTTTTGCTCCTTTTTCAAGTTCGTATTGCTTTTGCACGTTTTCTGTTTGAAAGGCCAACTCCCCTAATTTCATTGAATCCTGCAATGCATAATGTAAGTCTGCATACTCAAGCGCCTTGCGGTAATCGCTGTTGTTGGCATAATATAACCGCGCAATGCGGTAATTTTCAAGCATAATTGCATTGAGCTTATGCTGAAGCCCGATTTCGGCCGCTTTTTTGAGCCAATCTAACGTTTTTGGGGATTTCTGATCGAGGTAAAGGGACGCAACATTATTGCATGTGTTGGCATATCCTTCATAGTCATTCAGGGCGTATTTGATCCGTAACGATGCTTCGTAATATTTCAATGCTTCATCCTGTTTTTTCAACCCCTGGTTAACCACACCGATGTTGTTGTAAGAATCTGCAATATTTGCCGAGTCGCCTGTACCAAGGTCGAATAACAACACCCTGGTGAAACACGTTAATGCCTCGTCAAACTTTTTTTGTTCGAGGTAAACAATGGCCAGGTTATTATAGGCGCTGATCCCTCCTTCTTCATCTTTTATTTTTTCCCCTATTTTTAGTGCGCGGTTGTATAGGGAAATAGCCTGGTTATATTTTTTCTGGTATTGGTAAATAAGGCCGATATTCATCAACTCATGCATGACGCCCCTGTCGTCATTTACCTTTTCGTAAAGTTTAAGGGCCATAAAATAATCGTTAAGGGCCTGCGTATAATTTCCAAGGCTTTCAAAGCTTATCGCCCGTTCATTCACCGCACGCGCTGCTAATATTTCATATTCGTCCTTAGCCCGGTTAAATACCTTCCCCTGTATGTAGATTACAGAATCATTCAGCTGCATTCTTGAATAATACAATCCAAGCGTAAATAAATTTTCCAGGTAAAATGAGTCGGTGGTTTCCTTTTTTATATCCTGGAAATACGATAAGGCCTCTGTATTATAGGCAAATGCCTGCAATGGATTGCTTTTGAGCACCAACCTCGCATTGGCATTTAATAAAATTGCCCGGGCCCGGGGAGCTTTCTCTTTGGCCAGTAATGCATCAATACTATCGGCTTTACTGATGCCATAGCAGCTAAAGGCAGCCCCGAACAATAAAGCAACAGCGACTAGTAGTTTTTGATACATGGAGTTTCAAATATAAAAGAAAAAGCCTTTCAGCATAAACTGAAAGGCTTCTCTTTATTAATATCTATTCATTATGCCAAAACGCTGATCTTGTTGTTCAGAACCTCCACCACGCCTCCTTCAATCATAAAGGTTTCCAGGTGTCCGTCAATCGTTTTAACTTTTATCACTCCCTTATCGAGGCTTGAAACAATTGCCGCGTGGTTTTTTAATACTTCAAACTGGCCTTTGCTTCCCGGCAAAACCACCGAAGTTACTTCGCCACTGAATAAAGCTTTATCGGGAGTTAAAATTTCTAATTGCATTTTTAGTTATTTAAATGTTTAAAAGATAAGCGTTTTGGTTACTTAACTTCTTTAAGCATTTTTTCGCCTTTTTCAATCGCCTGTTCAATAGTACCCACAAGGTTAAATGCTGATTCCGGTAAATGATCCAGATGACCATCCATGATCATATTGAATCCTTTGATCGTATCTTCTATCGAAACCAACTGGCCTTTTAAACCGGTAAACTGTTCGGCAACATGGAAAGGCTGAGATAAGAAACGTTGCACACGTCTTGCGCGCGATACGGTCAATTTATCTTCTTCACTTAACTCATCCATACCTAAGATGGCAATGATATCCTGCAGCTCTTTGTAACGTTGTAAAATACTTTTAACACGCTGAGCGCAGTTATAATGTGCATCGCCTAATACGGCAGGGCTCAGGATCCTTGATGTTGAATCCAAAGGATCAACCGCAGGATAAATACCCAATTCAGAAATTTTACGGCTTAATACAGTTGTTGCATCCAAGTGGGCAAAAGTTGTAGCCGGGGCCGGATCTGTTAAATCATCAGCCGGTACATATACTGCCTGAACAGAAGTAATGGAACCACGCTTTGTGGAAGTGATACGCTCCTGCATTGCACCCATTTCTGATGCCAATGTTGGCTGGTAACCTACCGCAGAAGGCATACGGCCCAAAAGAGCAGATACTTCAGAACCAGCCTGGGTGAAACGGAAGATATTATCAACGAAGAATAAGATATCACGGCCACCGGACTTTTCATCGCCATCGCGGAAATATTCGGCAATGGTCAATCCCGATAAGGCTACGCGGGCACGTGCTCCCGGAGGTTCGTTCATTTGCCCGAAAACAAAGGTTGCTTTCGATTCTTTCAGTGCTGTATAGTCAACTTTATCTAAAGGCCAGTCTCCGGCTTCCATACCATGGAAAAATTCTTCGCCATATTTTACGATACCTGATTCGATCATCTCACGCAACAGGTCATTTCCCTCACGCGTACGCTCACCAACACCTGCAAACACCGAAAAACCATCGTATGCTTTTGCAATGTTGTTGATCAGTTCCTGGATCAAAACGGTTTTACCCACACCCGCACCGCCAAACAATCCGATCTTACCGCCTTTAGCGTATGGTTCGATCAGGTCGAT
>JAZKGM010000123.1:0-3370 GCA_040385895.1 Bacteroidota bacterium | reverse complement strand
GGGCCATCCAGGTATTCTTCTGTGGGTGCAAGCGAGGCGGCATCCAGGAAATAGATTTCGGGTTGAAGGCCTCCGAAATTATAGTCGTTGCTTTGTATATACCTTAATGGTGCAGGGTCGGCATCGGGAATAATGGTTAAAAAGTAAACCGAAGTATCGGTAAACAACCCGTTAAATGTATTAGGCTGCCAGCTTGGGTTTGCATAAAGCACACTGTCAATATCCCCGCTGTTCTTAAACCCGGCAAATTCAATAAAATCAGCATTATCAAACTTATTATCGCCAGCACCCGAAATATAAACCGGTACCTCCTGCCCTTTGTAAAAAAGCTGGAAACGGTTGGGGTTTACCACGTTCAGGTTGATCCCTGCGTTTAATAATACATCGGGGGATATGCGGTATGTGGCTGTTCTGCCTACAGAAAACTTGTAATAATCCTGGCCGGGCTTTATCCATTCAAAACCATATTGCTGGGCTGATAGCATACCTGCAAAATAAAAAATGAAAAAGCCTGCTAAAAAATGGCGTAACGTAAAGGGCATACGTGCAAAACGGGTTGACACTGTTTTTATTATAACTGCGCTAAAATAGGCAAAAGTACTGTGTTTTCCGTGTAAAAAATCGATCACAAATAATGCTTCCTGATTGCCGCAAAGGCATAAAGTACGAAGTAATACATGCTTTGCATCACATTCAGTTTTTCAAATTTCCTGTAAATATTCCATTGCCAGCCGGCAGCCTTAAGTTTATTGGCAGATAACGAACCTTTTGTGATGCGGTACCAGGCCAGCGATTCAGGAACACCAATGGCCTGATGGCCTTCTTTAAGGATCTGCAACCACAGGATATAATCTTCGTGCCCGTAATCCACGAAAAAACGCTTACCCAGGATATTTACGTTGTAGCTCACGGTTAAGCACCCTATACTGCACCCTTTAAGAAGTTCATTATAATCAAGTACGGGTAATGTCTTTATCTCTTTGCCAAATGGATCTCCGTCTTTATCCATGCACTGGTAATGGGTGAAAACAAATGTGGCAGAAGGATCTGACCGGTAAACGGCCACCTGCTTTTCCAGCTTTTCTTTCAACCACAGGTCGTCACTGTCTAAAAAGGCAATAACATCTCCCGTGGCGAGTTCAGTGCATTTGTTACGTGTAGCGGCAGCACCGGCATTCTTTTCATTGACATGAAGCCTGATCCGTGGATCGTTTTCCATATATGGTGTGATCACATCAATGCTGTTATCGGTCGAGGCATCATCAACAATAATCAGCTCCCAGTTTTTGTAGGTTTGGGCAAGCACCGAATTAATTGCCTCCCGCACATAAGCTGCCGAATTATAAGAAGGCATGATGACGGAAACCTTTAACAATTGCATGCTGCAAAGAAAATCTTATTCCGATTTAAGAACAACATCTTTTATTAAGCGGTCGTAATCTTCCCAGAAACGGCTTTCACTGTTTAGCAACAGCTTATTGGCGCATTGTTCCAACAGGTGATGATCGGAATTTATTTTTTTGATAAGGTCCGCAATGCTTTCGGTAGAATAAGGATCAACTGTAAAACCGGTTCCCTGGGAAGTTACCAGTTCTCCAAGTTTTGTGCCTGCCGCAAACACACCCGGGGTAGCAAACAAAATACATTCGTGGTATTTGTTTGAAATGGCAAATTTCACATTATGGTCGCGCGAAGGATAAACGGCCCATACCAGGTCCGACTGTTTGTAAATGCTACTGATCCGGCTATACTCATACCTTCCGTAAAACGTTATATTCCCAATGCCCTGTGCATATTGCCTCAGCAAAGCCTCATCCGGCCCATCGCCCCAAACCTGCAATTGTGCAGGTAAATTTTTCACGGCATCAATAAGCCGCTTCATGATATCTGCATACCTTACCGTACCCAAAAAAGTGATCACCGGCTCGCGGTTGGCTTTATTTACATTACCACCCGTTGCCGCAAATTCCGCTTTGTATGGTTTGTTCTCTATAACAACTTTTTCACCGTTAAAAAACCGGTACTCAGGTTCAAAAAAGCGGGAAGCAAAAATAATGGCGTCCGTTTTTTTCAGTGCCATTCTTTCAAAAAAAACAAGCAGTTTCCTGAGCAGCTCGTTTGATGCTGTTGGCATGTCGAGGTTTTCATAAATAAGGCGTGAGCCTTTTGGTGCAAAAAGACTTGCTATCACAAGCATGTCCCAATGCGAAGCAATAATAACCCCCGGCTTAAAGTGCCTGATGCTTTTACGGATAAACCAGGCAAAACCAATTAAATTAAGCACTTTTTTTATGCGCGCCCCGTAACGGGAGATCTTAGTGTACATAAACGCGCCTGCATCCTCTGCCTTTACGGTCCTTCCATCCCGGTTCCATGCGCAGAACCTGATCTCACACACCGGGTCCAGGGTTTTTATAATTTTGCGGTTCCTGACATTAACAGGATAGGCACTATCAAGCAATAATACTTTGGTATATTCAGACATAGGCTACTGCAACAGGTTGGTAATTACATTATCGTATTGATAATAGATCTTTAAATGCTCGGTGTTAAGCAAACGGTATAACAAGAAGAAACTGTACAGGAAAATAACGGAGAGTATGCCCAGTTTTTTCCATTTATTATCCGTAATCAGCATAAATGAAGGAACAATAAATATCTGCAGCTCACGCAGGCCATACCCCAAGCGGTGTGCGATCAGATCGACCGAGTTAAATATCAGGCTTAAAATGATGGCGAACAAAAAACCGTTCTTAAGGATATTATACAGGGGATTACCGCGGTAATAACGTGCACCAAAATAGGTGAACAATACCAATATGATC
This sequence comes from Bacteroidota bacterium, assembly GCA_040385895.1. GTDB lineage: Bacteria > Bacteroidota > Bacteroidia > UKL13-3 > UKL13-3 > UBA6183. The sequence continues at coordinate 545 of JAZKGM010000123.1, read as the reverse complement.
AGCCTGAAAATGATCCCCACCGAAATACCTGTTGATTTTACATACAGCTCGTCCTGGGCCGCCAGGTAAGTGTTTACTTTTCCTTTCATGGTGGAATCGGGGAGCATGGCAATTACACCCTCGGTGATATCAACCTTCAGAATAACGAGTAGAATACCGGCAACGGCTATTGCAATCACCCATTTTAACGACAGGTTTATTTTTTGCAATATGGGAAGCAATAAAAACACCAGGCTGGTGGAGTGAAAAAAGCAGGCCAGGATAACGAGGGCATAATAAACGAGGTACCTGCTTTTAACCAGGTATGTAATTCCAAGGTAACAAATACCGATAGAGATCCCCTGCCTTATCCCGTCAAAATCACGCTCAAAGAACAAGCCGATAAAGTACATGAGCATGGCAGGGAAAAAGTAAGGCGAAAGGGTATTGACAACCTTAAACTTGATGAAAATATTGATCACGGAAGTGATGAACCAGAACAACAGGAATCCTGCACCGGCAATGATAAACAGCCTCATCCACCACCAGTAAAGCAGCTCAACGCC
>JAZKGM010000122.1:0-6235 GCA_040385895.1 Bacteroidota bacterium | reverse complement strand
TATCTTTGGGTAAATCAATCAATACTCCCAATTACGATGAGTCCACCCCTTTTATGGGAGCCGATGGAATTACGCTGTATTTTAGCAGCAACAGGCCGGGAGGTTACGGGCAAAATGATATTTATTTAACGCGCAGGCTGGATGACACCTGGCTTAACTGGAGCCAGCCGATAAACCTGGGTCCGCAAATAAACACCGAACAATGGGATGGTTATTATACCATACCGGCAAGCGGCCATGTGGCTTATATGGTATCTTACAAGAACACCCTGGGCAAAGCCGATATTGTTGAAATTAAACTGAATAAAGATAAGCCTGAACCGGTTGCTTTACTTACCGGTAAAGTACTGAACTCAAAAACCAATGAGCCGATTGAAGCCCAGATCATTTATGAAGTATTGCCGAGTGGTGATGAGGCCGGAAAAACCAGCTTCTGGTCTAAATCGGGCGACTTCAAAATTGTGTTGCCTTACGGAAAAAATTATGGAATCAGCGCGAGGGCTTCGGGATATGTGCCTGTATCTGTAAATGTTGATCTCACCAAAGTTGGGGGGTATAAGGAAATAAATAAAAACCTGATGCTTGTTCCTATTGAAACCGGGCAGGTGATCAGGCTGAACAACATTTTCTTCAGTGAGTATAGCGATACTTTGCAGGAAATTTCGTTGCCGGAGCTAAACCGCCTGGTAAAGCTCATGAAAGAGAACAACACCATGAGCATTGAGCTTGCAGGACATACCGATGCAGTAGGCAGCGACCTGGAAAACCAGCTATTAAGCGAAAAAAGGGCAATAGCCGTTAAAAATTACCTGGTGAAAAAAGGGATAAAGGAAAGCCGGCTGTTTAGCATAGGTTATGGTGAAAGCCAGCCTATTGCGGATAACAATAATGACATCGACCGCCAGCTGAACCGCAGGGTTGAATTCAAGATCCTGAAAAAATAGTTAACTAATTACATAAAGCCAAGCTGCAGCTTGGCACTTTCACTCATCAGGTCCTGGCTCCATGGCGGATCGAAGGTGATCTTTACATCTACCTCCCTCACCCCTTCTATCTTACCTAATTTCTCTTTAATTTCCGCAGGCATGCTTTGGGCTGCCGGGCAAAAAGGAGAGGTTAACGACATGATGATTTCAATATCAAGGTCATTATTTACATTCACCTCATAAATAAGGCCCAGCTCATAAATGTTCACCGGGATTTCAGGATCGTATACGGTTTCCAGTGTTTTTATCGCCTCGTTCTGAACATCCACAAATGTTCTTAAAGGTTTGGCTTGTTCTGTGTTGTCTTCCATGCTCGTTTCGAATTTAGAATTTAATTATTCGAATTTTTATATGCCAATGCATATAACTTCATTTGTTTGATCATGCTGGCAAAGCCATTGCTGCGTTGCGAACCGATCATCCTGCTCATGCCTATTTTATCAATAAAAAAAAGCTCCCTGTTCAGTATTTCTTCCGGGGTCCTGTTGTTCCAGATGCTCCATAATAAATAAACAAGCCCTTTTGTGATTTCAGTGTTGCTGTCGGCTTCAAACTGTACTTTGCCATCGGTAAATGTGGGGTAAACCCATACTTTACTTTGACAACCTTTCACAATGAATTCATCCGTTTTATGTGCGGCTGGCATTGCAGGGATCTTTTTACCCAGGTCCATCAGGTAAAAGAGCGTGCTTTCCATGTCGCCTTCAAACAGCGAAAAATTATCAATGATCTCGTTTTGTATATCGGTTATTGAATCGGTCACGGTTTTTACAGGTTTATTGTTGTGCAAATTTGAGCAGAGACCTTACCGCATCCAAAAACACATCCACTTCTTCTTTGGAATTATAAACGGAGAATGAAACACGGATCGTTCCTTCCAATCCAAAATGTTTCATTAACGGTTGTGTGCAATGATGGCCTGTGCGCACCGCAATCCCCTTTGCATCCAGCATCATTCCTGCATCAAAGTGATGCATGCCGTTTATAACAAACGATTGAACAGACACTTTTTCGGCAGCTGTACCCACAAGGGTGATGATTTGTTTATTGGCTTCGCTGTTGATCCGGTTCAACCCGTCAACACAATGTTTAAGCAATTCATGTTCGTGGGCCGCTATTGTTGATTTCCCGGTTTCGTTCACAAAATCAAGCGCATGTTTAAATGCAATCACATCTCCAATATTAGGGGTGCCTGCTTCGAATTTGTATGGAATATCATTATACGTTGTTCCTTCAAAGCTTACCTCCCTGATCATTTCGCCCCCGCCCTGGTAAGGCGGCATTGCTTCCAGCAGCTCACGCTTGCCATATAAAACACCCACACCCGTAGGTCCGTATAATTTATGTGACGACAGGGCCAGGAAATCGCAATCCAGGTCTTGTACATCAACCTCTATATGCGAACAGGCCTGTGCACCATCCAGCAATACTTTTGCACCAGCAGCATGCGCTTTTCGGATGATCTCTTTAACAGGGTTTATTGTGCCCAATGCATTGCTCGCCCACACACACGATACGAATTTTGTTTTTGACGAGAGCAGTTTTTCATACTCATCCATCATCAATTCACCTGCATCATTTATGGGTACAACCTTTAGCACTGCACCAGCTTCTTCGCAGATCATCTGCCAGGGAACAATGTTGCTATGATGCTCCATCCCGGTAATGATCACTTCATCGCCCGCGGTTAAAAACTTTCGTCCCCAGGTTTGCGCAACCAGGTTGATCGCTTCGGTTACTCCCTTGGTGAAAATACACTCTTCCACTTCACGGGCATTTATGAACCGCTGAACGGATTTACGCGTGGCCTCGAACAATTCTGTTGACCGTGCGGCAAGGGTATGCGCAGCACGGTGAATATTTGCATTATGGGTGGTGTAGTAATTAAGCAGCGCATCAATAACAGCCTGCGGCTTTTGCGTAGTGGCTGCATTATCGAAATAGATCAATGGCTTTCCGTTTACCTGTTGGTGAAGGATCGGAAACTGCGAACGGATATATTGTATGTCTTTTGCCACAGATTGCACTGATTCCTATATTTTTTAATAAAACAATTGAACTTTAACGGATGCCGCCTAAGCTAACCTTATAATTTTCTGTCGATCTCTTCTTCGAGCAAGGTCACCAGCTCCGGAATTTTTATCTTCTCTGCGATGTCATCTGCAAATGCATTTAACAACATTTTACGGGCCACATCTTCGGGAATTCCACGGCTTCTGAGGTAAAACATCGGCTCTTCGTCCAGCTGGCCAATTGTTGCACCATGCGTGCACTTTACATCATCGGCAAAGATCTCGAGCTGGGGTTTGGTATTAACGGTTGCTTCATCACTCAGCAGAATATTCTGGTTGCGCTGGTAGGCATTTGTTTTCTGTGCATCCAAATGAACCATGATCTTGCCATTAAAAACGGCCGTTGACTGGTCTTTTAAAATGCCTTTGTATTTTTCATCGCTGAAGCAATTTGGCTTTGCATGGTCAACACGGGTGTGGTTGTCTACAAAGTCTTTGCTATCGGTAACGTACAGGCCATACAACAAGCTGTTGCAATTTTCTCCGTTCATATAGAAATGAAGGTTATTGCGCACCAATGTTCCGTCTAATGTTAATGTTACATGGTTGATGCTTGTATTGGCTTCCTGGAAAACCTGCGTAAAATTGTTCTGGTAACTTTCACCAGCCTGTTGCTGGATCTTATAATGTTCAACATGTGCCTGTTCTCCAACAAAGGTTTCGGTAACCACATTGGTGAACGAAGCATTTGAACCGATGCTGTAATACGCTTCCACCAAAGTTACCGAAGCACTTTTTTCTACTACGATTAAATTGCGTGGCTGCGCAAGCACATTCACATCGGTAGCATCACTGATATTCAGGATCACCACGGGCAGTTCGGCTTTTTTATTTGCTTCTACATATACAAAAGCTCCATCGCTTAACAATGCCGTATTTAATGCATTCATGGCCTGCCCTTCTACTTTGGCGTATTTGCCAAAATGGGCATTGAACAGCGTTTCGTGCTTATGGCGTTCAACAGCAAGGCTGCCAATAATAATGGAAGGGTCTTTTTCTTTTACTACAGAAAGGTCTGCGGCAAACGATCCGTTAACAAACACCAACATGTTGGCTTCTATTCTCGAAAATAAGGATTGGCTTACAAAATCGCGAATGCGGCTATTGACCACACAATCTGCCTGGAATGTTTTCTCAGTGATCGATTTCAGGTTCGTGTATTTCCATTCCTCGTTCTTGGTGGTAGGAAATCCCAGCTTTTCAAACTCAGCGAATGCGTTTTCACGCAAAGCAAAAAATGAATCCTGTTTAGCGTGGTTTTTATAATCGGTAAAATCTGATTTTATGCGTTCTGTTAAACTCATTTTAATTTTATGCGTTTGCCTCAACTTCTGCTTTGATCCAATCGTATCCTTTTGCTTCCAGTTCTTTGGCAAGGCTGGCATCCCCGCTTTTTACAATGCGGCCTTTGTACAATACATGCACAAAATCGGGAACGATATAATCCAATAAACGCTGGTAATGTGTAATCACCACAAACGAGTTTTCACCGTTCCGTAATTTATTCACACCATTGCTCACCAAGCGCAATGCATCAATATCCAGCCCCGAATCTGTTTCATCCAAAATAGATAACTTAGGTTCGAGCATGGCCATCTGGAACACTTCATTCCTTTTCTTTTCTCCACCGCTAAAGCCTTCGTTCAGACTCCGGCTTGTCAGTGATTTATCCATCTCCACCACTTCCATTTTCTCGCGCATCATTTTAAGGAAATCGGTTGCTTCCATAGGCTCGAGGCCCTGGTATTTTCGTTTTTCGTTAACTGCCGTTTTCAAAAAGTTGGTCGTGCTAACCCCGGGGATCTCTACCGGGTATTGAAATGCCAGGAACACGCCTTCGCGTGCGCGGTCTTCAGGTGCCATTTCCAGCAGGTCTTTTCCGTTAAAGAGTGCAGAACCTCCGGTTACTTCATAATCGGCACGACCTGCCAGCACAGCTGATAATGTACTTTTACCGGCACCGTTCGGCCCCATTATGGCATGAACTTCACCCGGCTTAACCACAAGATTGATCCCGTTCAGAATTTTCTTTCCTTCAATCTCTGCTTTTAAATCTTTTATTTCTAACATATATGGCTTTTGGCTATTGGCTTGCTGCTTTTAGCGCTTATAAAATCTATTTAAATTGAACAAGCTAAAGGCTAAAGGCTAAAGGCCAATAGCCAGGTACTTCTTTTATCCTACACTACCTTCTAAACTCACTGCCAGCAGCTTTTGTGCTTCAACGGCAAATTCCATCGGCAATTGGTTCAACACTTCACGGCAAAAACCGTTTACGATCAAACCAATGGCTTCTTCTGTTCCTATGCCACGCTGGTTGCAGTAAAAGATCTGGTCTTCACCAATTTTACTGGTACTGGCTTCGTGCTCGACCATGGCTGTTTTGTTATTGATCTCGATATACGGAAACGTATGTGCCCCGCTCCTGTCGCCAATAAGCATGCTATCGCATTGGGTGTGGTTACGTGCCTTGTCGGCCTTTTTGCTCACACGAACCAGGCCGCGGTATGTATTGTGCGACCTACCTGCCGAGATCCCTTTGGAAACGATCCGGCTTTTGGTGTTTTTACCCAAATGGATCATTTTGGTTCCGGTATCGGCAAGCTGTGCATTATTGGTAACCGCCACCGAAAAAAACTCACCGGTGGAATGATCGCCTTTTAAAATACAGCTCGGGTATTTCCAGGTAATTGCCGAACCGGTTTCAACCTGTGTCCAGCTTATTTTCGAACGATCGCCCAGACAAATTCCACGCTTGGTCACAAAATTAAAAATGCCACCTTTTCCTTCTTTATCGCCCGGGTACCAGTTTTGAACGGTTGAATATTTGATCTCTGCATTTTCCATGGCTATCAGTTCTACAACTGCTGCGTGCAATTGGTTCTCATCGCGCATAGGCGCTGTACAACCTTCCAGGTAGCTCACATAGCTGCCTTCATCGGCAACGATCAAAGTGCGCTCGAACTGGCCTGTATTTTCTGCATTAATACGGAAGTACGTGCTTAGCTCCATCGGGCAACGAACGCCTTTAGGAATATAAACAAATGAACCATCGCTGAACACAGCCGAGTTTAAGGCCGAGAAATAGTTATCGGTATGCGGAACAACAGAGCTTAAGTATTTTTTAATTAATTCGGGGTGATCATGAACAGCTTCGCTCATCGAGCAGAAAATAAT
>JAZKGM010000121.1:0-5378 GCA_040385895.1 Bacteroidota bacterium | reverse complement strand
ATCCAGTTCCAGATCAAGGCAAAAATGGCATTGAAGAAAAATACATTTATCCGTGCCGGGTACAGTGCCAATGCCGATATTGTATTGGATAAAAAAGACAGCGTGCTTGCCATTCCCGAAGCGTTGCTGCTGTTTGAGAACGAACAGCCGTACGTAGAAGTAGAAACCGCAACGCAAACCTTTGAAAAACGTAAAGTAAAGCTTGGCCTGTCTGATGGGATTAACATAGAAATACTGGAAGGCATAGATAAATCGGCAAAGATCAAAGACCCGAACAGTGGTAAAGAAGAAGGCAATAAAGCAGCTTCAGAGGGGCAATAAGTAAACTTAATCCTTTAATGTCCACCTTTCTCAATAATTATGGTTATTGTATCCAAATGAAACCGCTGCTTGTTTTTTTATTAATTTCACCGCTTTACCTGTGCGCCCAGGTTATGCAGGCCGAATATGCTTCTGTACCTAAGCTCATAGACGGGTTAAGCGAGGATTGGCAGACTGAACGGGCCCAGGAATACGTGCAGCAGAATCATACCACCCACGATCCCAATGTTTTATTTTCTATGCTGGAGTGGGACGAGCAATACCTGTATGTATTATGTATGGTAAAGGACAAGCACCTGGTGCAGGTACACAAAGGCGAAAATGCGCCTTATCTTTACCTCAATGATGCCTTCGAGTTTTATATCGACCCGTTAAACGACAGTAAAAGCCGGATGGACATTAACGATTACCAGTTCATCATTACCCTCAATAACGACCACAGTATTTTAAAAGGAGATAAACGGCTTATTGAAGACAAAGATAACCTGGCACCTAAAGAACTGGGAATTGCCACCATTGTTTTTCAGAGTGCTGTTGCTTGCATAGGAAAAGTGAATGATGAAGACACAGAAGATTCTATGTATTGTGTGGAAATGGCCATACCCTGGTCGGGGATCGGGGTAAATGCAAGAAGCGGCCACCTGTTCCGGGCAGATTTTTGCGTGGATGACCTTGATTCGGTGGTGAACATGAGCCTGCTTGCCGATACAGCTGAAGTGCCCTCGTTTTTTTATTCGAGCTGGAAAGGCAGCCGCGACTTCAGTTTCCCTGATCAGTGGGTCGGTATAAAATTACAGGGCGAACCCGGGGTGTTCACCTCGCTCAGCAAAAAGTATTCACGCATCTGGTTGCTGCTTTTCTTTTCATCTGTTGCATTCTCTATATCATGGATCCTGTTCCTGTTATACAGGATCAGGCAGCTTAAAAATGTACCTGTAAGACAAGCACTTGAACCTGCTATGAGTTCGGTGGTGCATCCACAGCCCGAAGAACAACCTGTTACCAGGACTTCACCCGTTGTAGAAAAAGCACGGCTTCACATCATCAATAACCTCGGTCAATCATTAAGCACCGAAACACTGGCCGATCACCTGGCCATGAGCCCGAGGCAATTGCAACGCGTATTTAAAGAAGAGCTTAACACCACCCCTTTATCTTTTGTGATCGCAATTAAAATGGAAGAAGCAATGAAGTTGCTGAGTTCGGGTGATAAGAACATTTCCGAAATTGCATACGCCCTTGGCTTTAACGACCCTTCCTATTTTTCCCGTGTATTTAAAAAATACTTTAATCATTCACCCAGCGAGGTGCTTTCGCAGCAACAACTAAAATAACGCGACATCGATCCCGGAAAAGCGCCAGGTCCTTATTTTGTCGCATATTTCACAGCTCTTGTCGGTTTTGTCCGCGGCCATTATACCGCATGCCTCATAATTTTGTGCGTACAAAATTGCGATCGCATTAAAGAGAAATGAAAAAAGAATACCTGTTGCTGGCAGCTTTATGTGCAGTGGTTTCACTTACCTGCATCGCTATTTTTTTCACTATGCCTTCCATTGAATATATCCTCACCATCCTGCTTTTACCTGCCGTGGTTTATTCCATGCTCTGGCTGGGCGAAAAACTAAGACCCTGAATAAATGTACTTAAAAAACGATACGTATGCTTAAACATGTACTTGCAGTTACTGCATTGGTGTTTTGCCTGTCGGCAAATGCACAGCACCGTCCCGCACGCTTGTGGGATGCTACTTATGGAGGGAGTGAATACGAGGGGAGTGGTAAGATGATCAAGACCCTTGACGGGGGATTCCTGCAATGCGGAAGCAGCCAGTCGGGTATTACAGGTGATAAAACCCAGGACCGTAAAGGCAATAACAACATCTTCACAGACTTTTGGGTAGTGAAAACAGATAGCCTGGGGCAAAAGATGTGGGACAGCACCTATGGAGGAAGGTACAGCGACCTTGTGGGTGACGTGATCCAAACCCGGGACGGGGGATTCCTCATCGGGGGACACTCGCAAACCGATACCATCCCTTTTGGCAGCCGTTCGGCAGCCGGTAAAGGCGACTACGATTATTGGGTGATCAAGATCAATGCAAATGGAACGAAACAATGGGATGCCACGTTCGGTGGTACGCGCGAAGACCGGATCACCACGGTGATGCAAACAGCTGATGGCGGATACCTCCTGGGCGGATATTCGGATTCACGCAATACCGGTGATAAAACGCAGGATACCCGCGATACCAATGCATTGCGAACGGATTTTTGGGTGGTTAGAATAAATAGTACCGGGCAGAAGTTATGGGACCGTACTTATGGCAGCAACAGCCACGACAAGCTGATGGATATCGTTAGATCCAGTGATGGAGGATACCTGCTGATAGGTGACTCATACTCTGATGCCGGGTTTGAAAAAAGCTCGTACCTGAGAGGCGTATCCGATTATTGGGTGGTGAAAATAGATTCGAACGGTACAAAAAAATGGGACCGTACGTATGGCGGTAACCAGCTCGAGATCTCAAAGTGTATCATTGCAACCAAAGATGGCGGCTACCTGCTGGGTGGCGCTTCCCGCTCAGGCATCAGTTCGGAGAAAACAGATACGTGCAGGGGTTTTGACGACAGCTGGCTGGTGAAGATCGACTCTGCCGGCACGGTTCAGTGGGATGCCACTTTCGGGGGTGACGGACAGGAATATGTGGGTGACATGATAGAGCAGCCCGATGGCGGTTATATTTTTGCAACCAATTCCGGTTCGAATGCAGTAGGTGAAGTGAGTCAGCCCAAAAAAGGAAATTATGATTACTGGGTGGTGCGCATGGACAGTACGGGGAACAAGATCTGGGATGGCCGTTATGGCGGACATGGAGATGAGTACCTGCCTTCTTTGGTGCAAACGCCCGACAATGCGCTGGTGCTTGCAGGGATCTCCAGTTCTGATATCGGTGCGGACAAAACACAGAACTCAAGAGGGAATGCCGATTACTGGATGATCAAACTGTTGAACAATGACATTCATGTTTCGTCACCTGATGATACCCTGTGTATCGGCTCGCTGGCTTCATTCAATTATGACATCAACGGTAGATTTAACAGCGGCAATAAGATCTATGTTCAGCTGAGCGATAGCAATGGCAATTTCGGTGCGTTTATTCCTGTCGATACCCTGTCGCTAACAGGTAGCGGGCATTTCACAGGGAGTGCAACCTACATTGTTCCTGCTAATATGCCTGAAGGCAGCCATTACCGCCTCAGGGCGATCAGTACCAACCCGGGCGACACATTTATTACCGATGTGTTCCGCATCAGGAACTGCTGTGCGCAGTTCGCCACACCTGATGCGCTGAACCATACGGGCGAACTGTATGGTACAAGCAACTGTGCCGGCCAGGGTATATTCCTGGAAGCAACACGTGTTAACGGGGCTACAGGCTATCACTGGACCGGGCCTGATGGTTTTACCAGCGAGCTGAGAACCCCGGAGATCGCCAGCATTACAGCAGCCAATACCGGGACGTATTATGTGTATGCATATAACCTGGCATGTACAAGTGCAATAGATTCTGTAAAAGTTACTGTGCATGCATTGCCTGCAACACCTGTAGCCGGTAATGGGGGTCCTTACACGGTTGGCGACACCATCAGGCTGTCGTGTACCGGTGCGGCCCTTGGTTACCAGTGGTTGGGTCCGCAGCTGTTCACTTCTTCCGGTGCCAACCCGTTTATTGCCAATGCGCAGGTCATGCATGCCGGCACCTACCGCGTAAAAGTAAGCAATGCCACCTGCTGGAGCCTTTACGACAGTACTGTTGTAGATGTGCGTACCCTTTCTGCCCTGGCAGAACTGGGCGATAAAGCCGGGGTCCGTTTGTTTCCCAACCCGGTTCAGGCTGGGGCTTGTTTAACAATGGAGAACATCCCGGCCGACATGCAGCACAAAAATATACAGGTACATATTTATGATGGCTTAGGAAAAAAAGTATTCACAACCGAATTCATGGGCGAAACTTTTTCTCCATTGCTTATCCCGGAATTAGCGAAAGGAAATTATTTTTTACATATTTCTACTGCAGATAAGTTGATCGTGAATAAACTGCGGGTAGACTGATTTAAGCGAAGTATATATTGTTGTTTACGATTAGGGGCGCGGCTAAAAGCCGGGCCCCTAATCGTATTAATCACCGGACTCACCTGCATTTAAAACCGGTAACATGGCCTGCACGAAACACCTAACAGTTATCCAAAGGTGTTTTATTTAGGAGGGCATTACTTTTTAAATAAAGCTGTTTTTCTTTCTTGTCAAGCTTTTCTATTGCATAACGGAGCATCACCACAGGCATTGCATAGGCATGATGGTCTAAAAATTCGACCAGGGCCGGTTTGTCCCTTTTTCCGGCTTCCCTGATCCAGCTTCCAACTGCTTTCTGAATAAGGTCGTGCGGGTCGTTTATTAATAGTTCTGCGATCCGGAAAGTATCCGACAGGTCATTTTGCCTGATAAAAAAGTAAGTGCTTACAATGGCTGTTCTTCGTTCCCATGCATTCCCGGATCCTGCAAGTTGGTACAAAATGGTTCTCGGCTTGTCGAACAGGTACCCGCCAACAACATAAGGGGCGCTCCTGTCTACCAGGTCCCAATTGTTTATGTTATTGTGGTTATTAATATAAAGGTCAAATAGTTCCTTCTTTCTTTCAGGTGTTGTTTTCCTGTTCCTGGCCTGGAAATCCATAATGCTTACTGCACCCATCCTTGCCTCGTAATATTCATTCCGGATCAGTTTTTCAATTTCAACTGCAGGCATATCCGTGAACTGTTTTGCCAATTCAAAAATAGCGGACATACGCACCCCCAGGAATTTATTCCCGGGGTTCTTGTCCCTGAAAAATCGCTGAACATTCTTCAGTTCAGCGATCGATCTTAAGCCTGAAAGTTGCGACAGGAAGAGTTTAGCAGTTAATGCGGCCATGCCTAAGCATCCATTAAGGTTTTTATATCGAATTTCGACATCTTCATAAATGCTTCGGTCACTTTTGTGGCCTTTGCCGGAT
>JAZKGM010000120.1:8369-11519 GCA_040385895.1 Bacteroidota bacterium | reverse complement strand
ATTCGAGTGAGGTGGTGATAAAACCCTTAACCGATGAAGAGATCTGGCATTACATCGACAACTACAAACCTTTCGACAAAGCAGGAAGTTATGGCATACAAGACTGGTTCGGGTATGTGGCCGTTGAAAAAGTGAACGGAAGCTTTTATAACGTGATGGGCCTGCCGGTAGGTAAACTGTATGATGAACTGAAAAAGCTAGCTGAATAAAACCCCTTCTTTAAGCGAATAATCAGATGTAATGATGCGTTTGATGCCGAAGTTTGTGATCACATAATTCATCAGCAAGGCCGCTACGGTGATCATCTCGACCCTGAAGTTGGTCATTCCCCTTAATAAGGAACGCTGTTCTATGGTAGACGTGGTCATGATCTCGAGGAACACATCAAAATCTTCGCGCCTGATCTGGTAAGCATTTTTGCTTAAGGAAACGGGAATAACGGTGAGGTCTTTGATCACTACATCAAGCAGTGTTTCAAATGATCCTGCGGCACCGATCAGTATTTCCGGTTTAAACTCATTAACTGCCGCATAAAGGTCAACCAGTTTTTCATCCAGGTATTGGTCAAGCGCAGTTCTTTCTTCTTCGGTTACGGGATTGTTCTTATGAAAGCTCTCGATGAGCCTTGCGGCACCAATTTCAAAGCTTTGTTTCCATATTATATTTTGCTGGCTCCCGATAATGAATTCAACGCTTCCGCCTCCTATATCCATTACCAGCACATTGGCTTCGGGCAGCTTAAATGAGTTGCTCACTCCTTTATAAATGTAATCAGCTTCCGTATCCCCGTCAATGGTAACAATATCTATGTTACATTTCAGCTTTACATCCTTAACAAAGGCATCGCCATTTTTAGCATTGCGGATGGCCGAGGTTGCAAATGCAGTTACATCACTGATGTGAAACTGGTCGAGGTATTTCCTGAATTCCATGATGGCGGTGATGCCCCTTTGATAGGCCTCATCTGTTATTACCCCTTCATTGATCCCCCCCCGGCCGATCTTAACCGGGACCTGCAGTTTAAAATATTCCCGCAATGTTCCGTTCTTAACTTCTGCTATAAATAAATGGAATGTGTTCGTACCTAAATCGATTATTGCTTTCACTACCTGAAAATGTATGCTGCAAATTAAAAATTTAAATGACATTAGCAAGCCATTGAAAATCGTGTCACATATTTCTTGCATTCTCAAAAAATAGCATATATTGCAGGCGGAAATTCTTCCATGCTCAAACACATTCCATACTATTCTTATCAAAGTTTAGGGTACAGGTTGGGGCAGCAACAATCAAAAAAAGATCTTTATTAAAATTTAGTTTTTCTTGATGTACAACGTAAGCACGTTATCCGATATGATGATTTCGGAATTACGCGAAATAGCGGATTCGCTGAATATTTCTGGCGCTGAGGCACTCAATAAAAATGAACTGATCACAAAAATCACAGCGCAGCAGGATTGCTGCAAAGCATAAAAATGAACGAAAATTTAGTTAATGATGGTGCCGATGACTCACCTAAAAAACGAAGAGGCCGCCCTAAAAAAGGAGAGGCAAAAGAAGTAAGCGAAGAACGCATGATGGATAATACATCGGGCAGCTTGCTTGATGATATGGATCTGTCTGCAGCTCCGGTTGCCGAAGAGAACAGCGAACCGCAACAACAGGCACAGCCTGTGATCGGGGAAGCAGATGGCGGCACAGAACAGGAAACGAGCCAGCCGGCAGAGACCAACGAAACGAGTGGCCAGCCTGAAAAAAATAACAACAACAACTGGAAAGAAAAACGCAACAATGAACGCAACGAGCGTAATGAGCGTATCCAGCAGCAACAGGCATTGTTGCAGGAACTTGAAGGAATTGTAAGCAGCGAAGGTGTGCTTGAAATGATGCAGGACGGGTATGGTTTTCTCCGTTCGAGCGATTACAATTACCAACCTTCACCAGATGATGTGTATGTATCGCCTTCGCAGATAAAATTATTGGGCTTAAAAACGGGCGATACCGTACGCGGATCGATCCGCCCGCCAAAAGAAGGAGAGAAGTATTTTGCGCTGATTAAAGTGGAGAATGTGAACGGACGCAGCTCTGCTGAGATCAGGGACCGCGTGGCATTTGAACATTTAACGCCATTGTTCCCTGACGAAAAGTTAAACCTCTCAAAAAATGCATCTTCTTATTCAACGCGGATCATCGACCTGATCGCACCGATAGGTAAAGGGCAACGTGGTTTAATTGTGGCGCAGCCTAAAACGGGTAAAACGATCTTATTAAAAGACATTGCCAATGCCATTGCAAAAAACCATCCCGAAATTTACCTGATCATTTTATTGATCGATGAACGCCCGGAAGAGGTTACCGATATGCAGCGGAGCGTGCGCGCAGAAGTTGTGGCAAGTACCTTTGATGAGCCGGCAGAAAAACATGTGAAGCTGGCAAATATTGTTCTTGAAAAAGCAAAACGCATGACCGAGTGCGGGCATGATGTGGTGATCCTGTTGGATTCGATCACACGCATGGCACGTGCATTTAATACTGCACAACCGGCCTCGGGTAAAATACTTTCGGGTGGTGTTGATGCCAATGCACTGCATAAACCCAAACGTTTTTTTGGTGCAGCGCGTAAGATCGAAGACGGAGGCTCATTAACCATTATTGCTACGGCATTAACCGAAACAGGTTCTAAAATGGACGAGGTGATCTTTGAAGAGTTTAAAGGTACCGGTAACATGGAGCTTCAACTCGACAGAAGGTTGGCCAACAAACGTATTTATCCTGCAATTGATATTGTGGCTTCGAGCACCAGGCGTGAAGACCTGTTGATGGACCGGTCTACGCTTCAGCGGGTATGGGTGTTGCGTAACCACATTGCCGATATGAATGCGGAAGAAGCAATGGACGTGTTGTTAAAGAATATGAAGAACACGAACAGCAATGAAGAGTTCCTGGCTTCTATGAATGGATAGTAATACTAAAGATTTATAACAGAATCTTATTGAATAATAAATAAAATAATTAAAAATTAAACACTGTAAGGTTTATTTTTGCCTTCAGTTATTTAAAAATTAATCAATACAGAAAATATGACAATGTTAGTTGGAAAAAAGGCGCCTTCGTTCAAGGCCGCAGCAGTAATTAATGGCGGAGAGTTTG
>JAZKGM010000120.1:7970-8359 GCA_040385895.1 Bacteroidota bacterium | reverse complement strand
GTTTTCGTTAGAGCAATACCTGGGCAAGAAGCACGTGTTGTTTTTCTTTTACCCGCTTGATTTTACATTTGTTTGTCCTACAGAGATCATCGCTTTTGAAAGAAGGATGGCCGATTTTGAAGAACGCAATGTAGCGGTTATCGGCTGCTCTGTCGATTCAAAGTTCAGCCATTGGGCCTGGTTAAACACCCCGCAAAACGATGGTGGTATCCAGGGTGTAAAATATCCTTTGGTGGCTGATGTGAACAAAACGATCGCATTAAACTATGGTGTGCTTGCAGGCCATTACAACTATGACGATAACGGTGACATGATCTGGATAGGCGATGAAGGTAAAGACAGCGTGGCTTACCGTGGCTTGTTCTTAATTGATAAAACAGGTGTGGTAC
>JAZKGM010000120.1:0-7960 GCA_040385895.1 Bacteroidota bacterium | reverse complement strand
GGTGGTTAACGATCTTCCTTTGGGCCGTAGCATTGATGAAGCATTGCGCATGATCGATGCTTTGCAGTACTTTGAAGAGAACGGTGAGGTTTGTCCTGCCGATTGGAGCAAAGGAAAAGCAGCCATGAAAGATACAGCAGAAGGAGTAGCAAGCTACCTTGCTGCTAACTAACAACAACAGCATTAAATGAAAAGCCGCAGACTTCCCGTCTGCGGCTTTTTTTACGTGTTAGTTTATTTGTTCTTTACAGGCACAATGCAATTGTAAAACGCATTATAATCCACTGTTTTCAGGTCAACATTTAAATGGTCGGATGTGCTGATGTCATTCAATGAAATGTTCATCTTGTCGGATGTATTAATATCAGCAACATCTACCTTCAGCATATCAGATGTGTTCACATCAACAATGCTTACATTCATCGTTTCTGTTCCGGGTTTAATGTGAACATTAACAGAGCCATCGGCATTAACAGGAATGAGGCCATAGCTTTGCGGGCTTTTTAATCCGGGTACACCGGCCACGGCATCAGGAATGATCTGTAGCTGTTTTAAAACAATAACGGTAAGGCACAAAGCAATAACAGTAAGCACTGTTTTGGTATAAAGATCGGTTTTCATGGGTAAAAGAATTAAAAGAAGTTTATCAAACTTACTTTTAATCGCAGCAAAATAAAAGGCTTTCGGCAAACCCGCTAACGGGGTTCAGCATAGTTATACTTTTCACCCGCAGGTACAGCTACAGGAATATGGTTTTGTTTGGGAACGATGGGGCAACTGAACGCTTTATTGTAAGCACAATAAGGATTATAGGCCAGGTTAAAATCAAGCATGATCTTTTGCGGATGCAGCGATGCAACAACATCAATATACCTTCCGCCTCCATAGGTTTCTTTTCCGTTCGTATTGTCTGTGAACGGAACAAACAATTCCACCGTATCGCCTTTCATGCCTTCGCGTAAAAAAGCAGTGAGCATTAGTTTTGTACCGTTCAGCTCAAAAGCTAAAGTACCCGCTTCACTGTAATTATATGTCCTGTTTAAGGTATGCGGCATCCCGAAAAGCTGAGCTTGCTGTATCGGGATAAACTCGGCCTCTGCTAAAAAAGATTTGTCAGGCTCAAAATAGGGAAGGCCTTTAAACGTTGCCAGCTTTGATGCAGGAAGCGGTGTGGTGTTCTTATCCAGGAACTGGTATGTTTTGGCAGCCCTTATCTGCATAATACGTTGCGTGTATGCTGCATCATTGTTGTTGCATGAAGTGAGGGCCGATAAGGTCACTAAGCCATAAAGCAGGAGAGGTTTAATGTTCAGCAACATGGATCTCTGCGGCTTGAATAATATCAATTCCCGAAGCGTCTTTATGAACAAAAGCCAGCAGCTTTCCGTGAACAGGATTTACATCGATGTTGTCGCTCACTTTTGTTTTATAGGAATACTGTTTAACAAATACCCGGCCCGGTGTAAACGCATTTTGCAGATCAGTAACAGGGTCGCCAGTAGCCGAGGTTACAATATCGCGTAACACGTGCATGTGCACATAATCCGGATTATATTTTACCTGGAATGTTTGCGGATCCTGGTATTCCTGCACATCGATGAGGCTGTCTTCCACCAGGGCTATGCTTAAATAATGTTTGTCGCTTACGGTTTGCGTATATTTTAAAGTAACGGTTATGAGCCCCTTTCCTGTGGCTTCATCATATTCATTTTTTAGTTCGATGTTAACAGGAGTGGCAGTTTGCAGTTCTTCTTCGGCACGCACATACCATTCTTCACGTCCCAGTAAGCGCGATGTTTTTCCGGAGAACAACCTGCGGTTGATCAACCCGCGTGGCAATGCACCGGGGATGCCCACCAGTTCGAGAATATCAGCGGCATCTTTTGTCCTGAAATCGTATTTGCTCAGGTAACCTTCCTTATTAATGGGGTCAACAAAACTACCCAGGGCGGCAATGGCCGGGTGCATCACAATGTTGAATGCACGCCCGGGAAAAGCATTCATAATCCCCCTGGCCACAACGGCTGCATCAGGGCAGTTCACACATTTAACACCCGAAACATCTTCAAGCAGCATGGTTTTAGGCTGCGGAGTGGCCACGGTTAATTCTACATATGTACTGTCGGTAAGCTTGGTGCTTTCGTCATAGTTAATAAAGGGCGCTTTTTCTTTACAGCCCCAAAGAACGACAACGAGGGTAAAGACGCTTAATAATTTATTCATAACAACACAAAGTTAAAAATTTGTACTTAAAGTAACACGTGCCCCGCTAAATGCCGGTTCAACCCTGCAAACACCGCCTGTGCAATTAACCCCGGCCACCTGCTTAAGCCAGGCTGCCGTAATACGGGTGGTTTTATAGGTATATGCCGCAAAAAAGTTGTAGTAATGCACAAACTTGAATGTTTGCCCCGGTGCGGGATGATTCAGCGCACCGTGCTTGGTATTCACCATATCGCTCACCGAAACGCTCCAGTGGGGTGCCACGTTAAATTCAACCAAAGCATTTACCAGGTGCCCCAGGTCCTGGTCGGTTACCAGGTACTGGCTTTCGATGCGTACAGATCGTGTGTTGGTGAAGCGGTAGGTGAGTTCTCCAAATGGCGTAAATGCCCTCACATATGGTGCATTGGCTTTCAGTTCGAATACGGTCTGGTTATAATTGATCACCTGCACACCCGCCATTATTTTAAGCTTGCTGCTGAACTTATGGGTAACGTCAATGTAGCCTTCGCTGAACAGAACATTGTTCGTGTCTGTTACATCGCTGGTAAATCCATTCAGCTTGGTCACCATCGAACCGTTGAGGTTGATCTGTGTTTTTTTGCTTGGCTTTAAAGTAACTTCCAGCTGCATGGCATTTTCGCCCAGCTCCTGCACAACCGCATTGTAGCGCGCAAGCAACCTGTAGGTATTCTGGCGTGTTAACGATGGCAGGTAATTCACCAGGCCCTGGTTAGAAGGATAAGGACTTACAATTAATGGTGAAGCCCTGAACTGGAAGTTCTCGATGCGTTTGTATTGCGCATTGATGCCAATGCCTTTTGCCGAATAGGAGAGGGAGCTGTAATAAATATTGCCTTCGCGTTTGCGCATCTTCAGGTCCTGGAACATGATGGCTTCTGCCGTTTTATGTGCATACTCGAGGTAAAGGGTGAAGCGTTTATAGTTTAACGTGTTATAGGCATTATAGGTAAATACATTGTAGGTTGGATCGAACCGCTCGGGCAAAGCATAGCTGTTTATGGTTGAAGCGATATCATTCATGGAAGCCTGGTCGATGGTGCGGTTAACCAATGAAGCGCCAAGCTCTGTGTTTAAATTGTCACTGATGGCAATTCGATGCTCTACGTTCACTCCTTTAAGAATTTGAGGGCGAATGTCAAACCTGAACTTTTGTTGTCCGGTAAATGCTTTTAAGCGCGTATTTTCGGTAGGGGAATAAATAATGCGTGCACCCAGAACTGCGTAGTCGATACCAATGTTCCGGTCTTCGTATGCGCGAAAAACCATCCCGGTACCAAACTGGTCGTAGAAATTACCTATGGTGATGTTTAGCTTTTCCAGGTCTTTGCTCACCTGCCAGAAGCCGATGCCCGAAGCGGAATAAGCCGTAAACGGGTCGAATAAAGGGGTGTTGTTAAACAGGTCGTAACGCAGGCTGAAACTGAATCCGCTGATCTTATAGTTTAGGAATAGCCAGGCATCGCTCGAGGAAAGCTCTCTTTCATATTGCGTGGTGTTGGCGCCAATGGCACTATCTTTTACGTAAAACTGGTTGTTGTTTTGAAAATTTCCTGAAAACTGTCCTTTTTCCTGCTGCTTCGTTTCTTCTGTTAAACCCGGTATGTTAACCTGGGCAAAGGAACCTAAAGCCATTGTTGCAAGGACAGCGAACGCTGCAATTTTTTTCATTTAGTAGTGGTTCAGAATAAGGCGGGCTAAATTAGTGTTTTTTTGTAAAGCACAAACTGTCGGGGATCAATGTGTTTAATAAAGGCATGATGAGTTAAAGATTGCCAACACCAGGTATTGCATTATCTTTGCGGGTAATAACACCAAAGGGGGCTGTCCGGTATTGACGGGGTGAGCATCTGGCGGGTAAGCACGTAGCGCATTGAGATGTTGGCGCTTTAATCTTAACACTCAAACAATTATTTGGCGAAAACAACTTCGCTATGGCTGCCTAATCAGGAAGATTACGCATCATGCCATTGTCCCGCAAATGTTAGTTTAACCGCGTTTGCATCAGGGGCATCATCAGGAAAAACCTTTTAGCCGGTGGCCTTTACCGGTTAATTGAACTTAAGAGGATAAGAACAAGGTTGGCGGGAGCTGCGGCCTAACTTGTTACGAAAATCAACGCAGCCTAAACGTGTAGAAAGCTTGACCATTCCACTTCCGGACCAGGGTTCGACTCCCTGCAGCTCCACCACAAGAGAAAGGGTTTAACACCTTGCTTAATTAAGGCCCTGTCCCGATAACTATCGGGACGGGGCTTTTGCTTTGTAAAGCCTTGTATGGCGGTGTTTTATTATAAGGTTGTAGCCCAATCCAAAACGATTTTTTTATCCCTCAAAAACACGGTTCGATGCAACTTTTCAAAACACGCTTTTGATTCCTTTGTGCCGGAGAACAATCAAGACATGAAAAGCTGGCGGAACGTTTACCGGGAGCTTTCCTGTTCACATCAGGCATAATTTAAGGGACTGCTACCGCAAATGTGCCTTTCATTCCGGCCATGCGAATGGTGCTGTTGCCATCCGATAACAGGCAGTCGGTTTCGAAAGTAAATTTACAAACGGGCTCCGCCTGCTCGTTCAGCTCATAGGTGGTGGAGAGGATGCGGAAGCTGCTCCTGGAATCCTGCTTTGCATTTTTACTCGAATAGGTTTTCCCATGCTCATCTGTCCATGTGATGTTCACTTCCGAAAAATGATTGATGCTGCCTGTGTTCACCTGGGTAGACTGGATAAAGTTAGCCATGTTACCCTGAACGCCTGCTGTTTTAATATTCATGCGGTACTCAATGGTATCGTTATGAATATACTGAAGCAGGCTTACCACATACAGGCCTGCCGTGTTGTACGTGTGCGTTACATTATTGCCCTGTGCGCTGGCGCTTCCGTCACCAAAGTCCCATACGGTAAGGGTGGCCGTTGGATTGGTTTCCCAGGTGCATGTGGTGGCCGTTGGAAACGACTGGCTGTAAATACCGCAATAGTTTTTGCTGCCAAGCACCGGTGAGAGCTTTACCGAATAAGCGATTTCGGATTCGCTCCCGTCACCAAACCGCACGTTGAGCTTCACTTTGTATATGCCCGGCATCATATATGTTTTAACCGGGCTTTCATCGGTTGATGTAGTTCCGTCACCGAAACTCCAGAGGTAACTGCTCCCGGACAAGCCTGTTGAATAATTGGTGAACCGCACGGTGTATGAACCGACCGGGGAAGGCTGAAGAAAAGGATAAACGGAAGCGGGCAAAGACGAATCGGCAACAAAGGTATTGCCTTGCCTGTAATTGCGGATAGTGATACCAAGAGCTTCGTTGCAGCCGGTACATTTCCGCTTAAGTTCCCCGCTGAATTCCATTACGTTTAATGAATCGGTGCGGTAAGAGGTTTGCATATAATACTCCTGCTTACCGGCTTCAATGGTAAAGGGCTTGTTATCGATCAGGCCAGTAGCAATAAACACCGGAGTGCCGGCAGATGTAAAGGGCACTTCAATATTTTTACACCCATGCAGTGTAAAAGCAGCTGACAAAACGAAGATCATATAAACGGCTGATTTTTTCATTGCTTGCATAAGTTATAACCCAGCAGTACCCTGAATCCGCTATTGCGGTGAACGGTGCTGCTGTTAAATGTTTGATCGGAGGTGATATCTGTAATGCCCTGCGAGTAGCTTGCCGAAAAAGTGAACCTTTTATTGCGCACAAAACCATAGCCAATGCTCAGCATTACATCGTACTGATGCAACCCGTCAGGATAACCGTTCACTTGTTTTGCTACAGGCAAAGCACCTTCATTGGCTTTCATTTTAAAGGATGCTGATGAAGAGAACAGGTAATTGCAGGACGCTCCCAGGTTGATAAAATGTTCTCCGAAAACCCGGTAGCCTATGTGAACAGGTAACTCTATATAATCGAGCCGGGTGGTATTGAGTGTGGTTGATTGCCGGGTTTCTCCGTAGTTATACGTAATGTTATAAAAAGTTCTTACGGGAAGATCCTGGGCGAGCCCTGTATAAAATAATCCTGTACCGGCATACAAGCGATGGGAAAGCGGCTTGTAATACCTGAGCCCTGCCGTGTAAGCAATGCCCGAACGATTGAACAGTGTAAGGCCTGCTTCTAGGGCAAGCATGCCCTCTTCACTGCGTTTGTTCCGGAGATGAAGAAGCGGACCTTTAAAACACGTATCGCATAAAGCGCTCAACTCAACAGGAGCAATTGCAGATTGTTTAAGCGGTATGAGTAACGGTGTTGCGTGGCGTGCATGGGTGAAAAAAGGATACACTGTTCCTTCCTGTATTTGTTTCTCCAGGCTATTGTCCGGTGTTTTTCCGGGATCCTGGCCGTGCTGTATTCCAGGGGTTGAGCTTTCTTTGGAGTGAACAGCTGCCAAAGGTTTTTTTGCAGGAGTGCGCCTGCCTGCAAATGCTTCTTCCTCATGCGTGCGCTTATCGTATAAAGCAGGTTCAACAGTTGCAGGTGTTTCACCGGAAGCCGGCAACGCTTTTGCAGCTTGTCCGCTTGCAGGATAAACTGTGCGCATTTCACCTGGCTGTTTTTGCACGAAAGGCAAAGTGCTACTTGAATGATCACCCTGCCGGTACATAAAAAATACGCTTGCCGAAATTAATGCAA
The DNA here is from genome assembly GCA_040385895.1 of Bacteroidota bacterium. Lineage (GTDB taxonomy): Bacteria > Bacteroidota > Bacteroidia > UKL13-3 > UKL13-3 > UBA6183. Next base: position 1,086 of record JAZKGM010000120.1, on the reverse strand, counting down.
ACATTGCGGGCATGATGATAAAAAATACCATCCGCCTGCGCTTTTTGGTTTTGCGCATCTGCTCCAGCTCTTCCCAATAGGATTCCTTAAACCCGAACTCTTTTTGTTCGAGCCGGTCCTTTATGATCTGTTCCAGTTTTTTACTTAGCTCATCGTTCATAATACAAGCACTTTAAACGTATTCATTAATTTGGCCAGTCTCGATTTAAGAAGCGCACGTGCATGAAGCAGGTGCCACCTTGAATTGCCTTCCGTTAAGCCGGTGGCCTGGCTGATCTCTTTATGGCTCAGGCCATCGAACACATACAGGTTTAATACCAGCTTTGCCGTATCTGGCAACCGGCCTATTTCCCCGATCATTTCTTCGAGGCCCAGGTTCTTTTCTGCATTGTTCAGATCGGCCGGGTGCATGGCTTCAGGCAGCTCTTCTATATCCCGGTTGCTGAACAGCTCCCTTCTTTTTTTCGAAGTTTTAAACTCATCAATGATCGAATTCACCATCACCGTTTTGGCCCAGGCCTCAAAGGACCTTGATGCATCATATTTATCAAGTCCTGAAAGGATTTTCATAAAACCATTGTTCATTAATGAAGCAGCATCGTCTTCGTTGGCCGTATACCTGTAGCAGATCCTCATCAGCATGTTGAAACAGTGCCTGTATAAGGTATATTCCGCACGTTTATCTTTTTGCAGACACTGTTGTACCAGGGTTGTTAATTCGGTCATAAATGAATAAATGCCAGAGCCCCTTATGAGGCCCCGGCATATAAACCAAGGTTCTATATTAAGCTATTTACAGAATTGTTTTACATCATACCCGTTTTCGGTTTTTAACTGCAGGAAATACATTCCCGGGTCAAGCTGTTGAATGCCCGATTCCAGCCTGTTTTCTCCAGCGGTAACGGTTAATTTTCTGCGAACAAGCACCTGCCCGAGCAGGTTGGTAATAATGAGTTCCGCTTCACCGTTTCGGTCCGAATAAAAATCGGAATGGATCACATTGCTGGCGGGGTTCGGATACAGGCTATTGATCTTCACAGGGGCTGAAAGTTGCCGGAGCCCTGTGATCATACCAGGGAAAAGAGA
>JAZKGM010000119.1:0-5008 GCA_040385895.1 Bacteroidota bacterium | reverse complement strand
CCTGTGGCCATGTGTATCTTAATGGGCAAAGATTATGTGATTGAAGTGGCCAATGCCCAGATGATTGAGCTTTGGGGCAAGCCGGCTGAAGATGTGCTTAACAGGCCGGTGTTCGAAGCATTGCCCGATGCAAAAGAGCAGGGTCTTGAACAACTGATGGATGATGTATATCACAACGGGGTAACATTTAAAGCCGATGAACGCCCGGTGGTATTATTGCGCAACGGTAAATATGAAACCGTGTACCAGAATTTTGTGTACGAACCCTATAAAGATGCAGGCGGAACCATCCTGGGCGTGCTGGCCGTAACCACTGATGTTACCCCGCAGGTGCTTGCACGGAGAAAAATTGAAGAGATCGTAACCGAACGTACCACCGAGCTGGCCTCCGCAAACGCGAGCCTGCAACGCTCGAACGAAGAGCTGGCCCAATTCGCTTACATTGCTTCGCACGACCTGCAGGAACCGGTGCGGAAAGTAAGCACCTTTATCCAGATGCTGGAAAGCAACCTGGGTGTTATTGATGAAAAATCGCAACGCTACATTGAAAAAATAAAGAGCTCATCGGTGCGCATGCAGGCACTTATTAAAGATGTGCTTACTTACTCCGAGCTTTCTACTGCCACCAATAAATACTCGGATATTAACCTGCAGCAGGTGATAGCCGATATTAAAAATGATTTTGAACTGCTCATCGAACAGAAAGGTGCCCGCATTGATGCCACAGACCTTCCACATATAGAGGCCATTCCTTTGCACATGTCGCAGCTGTTTGGAAACCTTATTTCCAACTCGCTTAAATACAGCAAACCTGGTGTAAGCCCTGAGATCACGATCACCTCTGCCCTCCTGCCGGATGATGAAAAAGAACAACGCGCTTTGAACAGGTCATCCGCTTATTACAAAATAGAAGTAAAAGACAATGGCATTGGTTTCAATAAAGAATATGCAAACCAGATCTTCCGTATTTTTCAGCGCCTGCATGGCAAGCTCGATTATGAAGGAACGGGAATCGGCCTGGCTATGTGCCAGAAGATCGCGCAGAACCATGGCGGGGAGATCTATGCACTTTCAGAACCAGGCAAGGGAAGCACATTTGTGATCATCCTTCCTGCAAAGCAGTTTAACGGGGTTGCTGTAAGCCATGCAGCAGAATGATCATTTCCGGTGCATAAACCCCTAAATTCGCATCCTTAAACGATAACGTGTCCAAACGCTCTCCGGGATATACCTTACTTCAAAACTGGCTTAAACAAAAGAACTGGAAGCTGGCGGCCTTTCAGCGCGAAATGATCGGAGTGTTCGCTGAGGGTAAAAGCGGCCTGCTGAATGCACCGACCGGAAGCGGAAAAACATACGGCTTATGGTTTCCCATCCTCATCGGCCACCTGGATAATCAGGCAAAAACAAAGCGCAACCAAAAGCCCGCAACCGGCCTGCAGGTTTTATGGATCACCCCCTTGCGTGCATTGGCCAGGGACCTTCAGCGCAATATGCAGGAGGCCTGCGATGGACTGGAAACAGGATGGCGCGTGGGGATCCGTACGGGAGATATGGGAACAGAAGAACGCGCAAAGCAAAAAAAGCAGATGCCCGAAGCGCTGATCATTACACCCGAAAGTTTGCATTTATTATTCAGCCAGAAAGGGCACAAGGACCTGCTTAAAAACATTCACACCGTGGTGGTTGACGAATGGCATGAACTGATGGGAAGCAAGCGGGGCGTTCAAACAGAACTGGCACTATCGGGCCTGCGGGCGCTAAACCCCAAATTGCAAACCTGGGGCATTTCGGCAACCATCGGCAACATGGAACAGGCAATGGACGTATTGCTGGGACCCGCACACCATGATGCAGTGATTGTCCGTTCAAGCATCACTAAAAAAATCAAAGTAGAAAGCATCCTGCCCGATAAGATCGAATCGCTGCCCTGGGCCGGTTATCTCGGGGTGAACCTGCTTGATAAGGTGATGGCCATTGTGGCCAAAAGCAAAACCACCCTGCTGTTCACCAACACCCGTTCCCAAACCGAGATCTGGTACCGGTACATCATGGAAAAGCACCCGGAAATGGCAGGTCTCGTGGCTTTGCATCACGGATCGCTGGCCAAAGAGATCCGCGATTGGGTGGAAAATGCATTGCATGAAGAAAAATTAAAACTGGTGATCTGCACCTCGAGCCTTGATCTTGGGGTTGATTTCCGGCCGGTGGAAACCGTGATACAGGTGGGAAGCCCTAAAAGCATTTCGCGTTTTGTACAACGTGCAGGCCGCAGCGGACACCGCCCGGGCGAACAAAGCATTATTTACTTCACCCCTACCCATGCCCTCGAATTAATTGAAGGCGTTTCGCTGCGCGAAGGCGTGGAACGGAATATCCTTGAAGAACGCATGCCTGTTGTGAACGCATTTGATGTGCTGGTGCAATGGATGGTAACGCTTGCTGTGGGTGGCGGGTTCAGGGAAAACGAATTGTATGAACACATAAAAAAGACCCATGCCTACCAGTTCACCGAACGGGCCGAATGGGAATGGCTGCTTACTTATATCACGGTTGGAAGCAGGTCGTTATATGCATATGATGAATTTAAAAAAGTAGAGGTCGAAGATGGCGCATTCATTGTAAAGAACAGGCGCATTGCCATGAAACACCGGCTGAGCATGGGCACCATTGTTTCAGAATCATCGTTGCGTGTGAAGTTTGTTAGTGGAAAATACCTGGGTGCGGTAGAAGAATATTTTGCGTCAAGGCTTAACCCGGGCGATGTGTTCTGGTTTGCAGGCATGAGCGTGGAATTTGTGCATTTGCGCGATATGGTGGTGAGCGTAAAAAAAGCAGAAGGTAAAAAAGGGATTGTGCCGCAATGGATGGGCGGGCGCATGCCGCTGTCGTCAAACCTATCTGTTTTTATCCGCGAAAACCTGGCGCAGGCTATCGAAAATCCCCACAAAGAAAAAGAGTTCAAAAAACTGCTGCCTTTATTGCAATTGCAGAACGAACGCTCCACGATCCCGAAAGAAAATGAACTGCTCATCGAGCAATGCGAGACCAAAGAAGGGCATCATATTTTTGTATTCCCGTTTGAAGGACGTTTGGTGCATGAAGGCATTGCTGCTTTGCTCGCTTACAGGCTGAGCCGGTTAAAACCCGTTACCTTTTCTATTGCCATGAACGATTATGGCTTTGAACTGCTAAGCGACCAATACCTGGACGTGAAGGAAATTTTAAGCACAAGCAACCTCTTTAACACCGATGACCTGGTAAATGATATTTACCGAAGTGTGAACGCAACAGAAATGGCCAAACGCAAGTTCCGTGAAATTGCTGCCATTGCAGGCCTAACCTTCCAGGGATACCCGGGCAGTCCCGTTAAAGTAAGCCATTTGCAGGCCTCCTCCTCCCTGCTCTTCAATGTAATGTTTGAATATGAAAAGGACAACCTGTTTATCAGGCAGGCCTACCAGGAAGTGCTCGATTACCAGCTGGAAGAAAACCGCATGCGGAGCGCATTACAAAGGATAGCTACCCAACACATCATTATTAAAACAACCGAGCGGCCAACACCGTTTGCTTTCCCTATTCTTGTAGACCGTTTGCGCGAACAGCTTACTTCCGAAAAGCTGGAAGAGCGCATTCAGAAAATGATCAAACCCTATAAAAATGAAGATTGAGATCCAGGGCCACAGCTTTGTATTGCACCACCATAAAGCGGTATATTGGGTGGAGAAAAAAACATTGCTGATCGGTGACCTGCACCTCGGCAAGATCTCCCACTTCCGCAAAGAAGGCATTGCCATTCCGCTGGAAGCCATTAATACCAATTTCACCAAACTGGATGAGCTGCTGAATGAATTTGATGTGGAGCGCATTATTTTTTTAGGCGACCTGTTTCATAGTGCATACAACACCGAATGGGAATTATTTGCCTTCTGGCGGCATAGCCATGCACACATTGAAATGCTGATCGTGCTGGGTAACCATGATATATTACCGGCCTTCCTTTTTGAGGAAAGTAACATCAAAGTATATGTAGAAGATTATACGGAAGAAGATTTTGTATTTGCCCATCACCCGGTTGATGAAGCCAGGCATGCCTATTTATTTGCCGGGCATATCCATCCTGTGTTTGCATTGCGCGGCAAGGGCCGGCAAAGCCTGCGGGTTCCTTGTTTCCTGCAATCAGGCCACCAGATGATCCTGCCTTGCTTCGGGGTATTTACGGGAGGCTACCAGGTTAATAACATGCCGCATGAGCATGTGTATGTGGTGAGCGGCAAAGAGGTGCTGAGGGTGGGATAAACATTAAACTGCGGTGCAGCTTCCAGCGATCACCCGGCAGCGGCCACCGCTCATTTTCCATACCCTGATGTAACGGTATGAACCTTCGATGCGCTCATTCAGCATTACACCTTTTGTTTCCAATGTAAGTGTAACCACCGCACAATCATTAATAAGGCTTACCTGTTCGTAATGCGGGGTGAGCTGTTCAACCACCACCTGCTTCGCACGGTGCGAATCGAGGTCCATTTGTTTGGTAATGGTTTGCCCGTTGGGAATAATAAAAAGCAGGTCATCGTGAAGCAACTGATCAAGCGCCTGCACATCGCTTGCTTTCATCGCAGCGAGCAGCTCTTCTTCGAGCTGCAAAACAAATGGCCTGGTAAGCGGTATTGAATAATTCATAAACAGCTGTCCTTATTTTTTATTTTTTCCCGGTTTCACCTCTTCCGACATTTGTTTCACCCTGAACCTGGTTACTTTCGCGATCAGGCCCAGGGGCATGGGCTTATCAATAGGAAGCTGTACAGCACCTTTGCTTGTTTTATAAGGGGCAAAGTCTTTTGCAAATGCCTCGATCGCTACCGGTGCAGGATAAATGCCGATGTGGTTTTTATATGCTGCAAAATGAATGAGGTTTCCCTTCAACACAAAGGTGGGCATCCCGTATTTGATCGCTTCTGTAGCGCTGGGTGCTGCTTTTTGTATGGCTGCACGGATCTGTTCCAGC
>JAZKGM010000118.1:0-12883 GCA_040385895.1 Bacteroidota bacterium | reverse complement strand
TTTGTTCCGCATTTGTTTGCGCAATCAAAAACAGCCAGGTGTTCGTCTTTTAAGTATGGCGCACCTTCTACGGTCATTGTTCCGCATACAAAATCGTTTGCAGTTTCAATTTCTGCTTTGGTGAAACCTAATTTACGCAGCAGGTTAAATTTAGGGTTGTTGTATTCTTCTGTGGTGAAACCTAAGCGTTGTAAGCATTCTTCACCAACGGTCCATTGGTTAAATGCAAAACCGATCTCGAACGCACCGGCAGCAGCTTTATCTAATTTCGAGATCTCATCGGCTGTAAACCCTCGGAAAGCAAGGCTCTCGGGATTAATATGCGGTGCGCCTGTGAAGGTAGCATGGCCAATGGCATATTTAATGATCTCGTCTGTTTCTGATGCAGTATAGCCTAAGTTCCTCAACGCAGCAGGAACAGATTGGTTAATGATCTTGAAGTATCCGCCTCCTGATAATTTTTTGAATTTAACCAATGCAAAATCAGGCTCGATCCCGGTGGTATCGCAATCCATTACCAAGCCTATGGTTCCTGTTGGCGCAATTACTGTAGTTTGGGCGTTGCGGTATCCGTGTTTTTCACCCAGCTGAACGGCATTGTCCCACGATGTGCAGGCTGCTTTCAACAGGTAATCAGGGCAATATTTAGCATCAATACCAACCGGTTTTATGGTTAATTCTTCATATGCATCGGTTGCATTGTAAGCAGCATAACGGTGGTTACGCATCACACGCAGCATGTGTTCTTTGTTTTCTTCGTATTTAGGGAAAGCACCAAGGTGTGCAGCCATTTCAGCAGAGGTAGCATAAGCCGTGCCTGTTAAGATCGCTGTAACTGCCCCGCAGATGGCGAATGCTTTAGGTGAATCGTAAGGAATACCGGCAACCATTAAAGCGGTTCCCATATTGGCATAACCTAATCCCAGTGTCCTGTATTCGTATGAAAGCTGGGCCACTTCCTGTGAAGGGAATTGTGCCATCAATACCGATACTTCAAGCACCATGGTCCAGATACGTGAAGCATGCTCGATTCCTTTTACATCAAACTCGCAGGTGTCGTTATTGAAAAAACGCATTAAGTTCAATGAAGCCAGGTTACATGCCGTGTTATCCAGGAACATGTATTCCGAGCAAGGATTTGAAGCGTTAATTCTTCCGCCTTCAGGGCAGGTATGCCATTCGTTGATGGTTGAATCGTATTGAACGCCCGGATCGGCACAAGCCCATGCCGCGTCACCGATCATGTCCCACATTTCTTTTGCAGGGATCGATTTCATGACGTTGCCTTTTGCACGGCCAACCAGGTCCCAGTTCTTGCCTTCTTCCAATGCTTTAAAAAATGCATTCGGGATGCGCACCGAGTTGTTTGAGTTCTGACCGGAAACGGTAGCGTAAGCTTCGCCTTCGTAATCGCTTGCATATCCTGCATCAATTAATGCAGCTACTTTTTTCTCTTCGTTCTTTTTCCAGTTGATGAATTCAATGATTTCGGGATGGTCTAGGTCAAGACACACCATTTTGGCGGCACGCCTGGTTGTTCCCCCCGATTTAATTGCACCGGCAGCGCGGTCACCAATTTTAAGGAAGCTCATTAAACCCGATGATGTTCCCCCGCCCGACAATTTTTCTCCGGCACCGCGCACGCGGCTGAAATTCGTTCCAACACCTGAACCATATTTAAAGATACGCGCCTCACGAACCCAAAGGTCCATAATGCCGCCTTCATTTACTAAATCATCATCAACCGAAAGAATAAAACATGCGTGTGGTTGCGGCCTTTCGTAAGCCGATGTAGAGCGTTCCAGTTGCCCTGTTTTTGGATTTACAAAATAATGGCCCTGCGGTTTGCCTGTAATTCCGTATGAGCTGTGCAGGCCTGTATTGAACCATTGCGGTGAGTTAGGGGCCGCATGCTGGCCAATGATCATATACACCAGCTCGTCATAAAACCGGCTTGCATCATCTGTAGTGGCAAAATACCCGTACTGTTCGCCCCAGCTTTTCCAGCAATGCGCCATGCGATGGGCAACCTGTTTAATTGAGTTTTCTCCACCCGTGGCCCCGTCAGCCATTGGCACACCCGCCTTGCGGAAATATTTCTGAGCCAACACATCCGTTGCTACCTGGCTCCAGAATTTCGGAACCTCAACGTTGGTCATTTCAAATACCTTTTCTCCGTTAGGATTTTTAATAACAGAGGTGCGGGTGTCGTAATCGAACAGGTCGAATGCGCTCACACCATCTTTAGTAAAGAAGCGGTCCACGCGAAGGCCTCTTTGCTCAGATTTTTTTGATGATTTGGTGCTCATATTTGGAACAGGTGATTTTATGTTTTATAGATTGATTTTCCGGACTCCTTTTTTTAAAGGGGTTTTTCATCAAAAATCATTTAGAAATAGTTCCCAATCAAAACTCATTTTCCACACGCAAATTTTTGCCAACATTGCAAGGGCATATTTTGCAAGGGGTGAGGTATGTGCATAACCGAATTATTCACACAAAAAATGGCGTTTTTGCTGAAAAAACTTGCGTTGTTAATTCGTTTACAATGAGCCGGTTTGTTTTTAAAAATAGACAGTGAGGCAGTTACAGGAAGTTTTGAATTTACAAACCCCTTGTTTTACTGATGAAAGCATGTTACCATAACGTTTCGGGGCAGGTTTTACAACAATTAAGCACGATATTTTGGTAAAAAGTGCTTTATTTGTAAGGATTGCACACCAACCATTAAAATAAGATAAAGGCAGCATTGAAAAACCAGGTTCTACATACGCTTCAACACAACCGGTCAACAGGTAAAAAACACCTGGCTGTGCTTATCGATCCAGATAGCATTGAAAACGAATCGCAGCTGGTTAGCTTATGTGAACGCAGCAATGAAGCGCATGTCGACCTGATCCTTGTTGGCGGCAGTTTAATCACCAATGGTTTTTTTGATACCTGTATATCCCTGATCAAACAACATACAAAAATCCCTGTTGTGCTTTTTCCCGGCAATATCATGCAGGTAAATAAAGATGCGGATGCTATCCTGTTGTTATCCCTGATCAGCGGGCGTAATCCTGACCTCCTGATAGGCAAACATGTGCTGGCTGCACCGATGCTGAAAAAAAGCGGCATTGAAATTATCCCGACCGGCTACATGCTGATCGATGGCGGTAATATTACTTCGGTAAGTTACATGAGCAATACCACACCGATCCCTGCCGAAAAACACAGCATTGCAGCATGCACAGCCATGGCGGGCGAAATGCTTGGGCTTAAAGTTACTTATATGGATGCCGGAAGCGGGGCACAAAACCCGATCTCTACCAAAATTATAAGCGCGGTGCGTGAAAGCGTGAGCGGACCCATTTTTGTGGGCGGGGGCATAAAAACTCCTGAAGGGGCCATTGCAGCCTGCAAGGCCGGTGCTGATGTGGTAGTGGTAGGCAATGCTTTTGAAAAAGACCCTGAGCTGGTTAAAAGCATTGCAGCAGCTGTGCATGGGTTGAGCAGGCAAACTGCGTGATTTCTTAACCTTTCATTTTTCAACTAAAGAGATCCGGTCAGCACTTATTTCTGATTATAGATCACTTCCAGCAGGGTTTGTCCAACAGCCTTTAACGTATTCTTGTCAATCACGTTCATGTTATCATTATGTGTGTGCCAGTGGGTAGGAAACCCTGTTTTTGAAACGGCATCATAATGAATGATATCAATGGTTGGGATCTTCGCATTCTTATTTACATAATAATGATCGTCAATGATCCCGCCTTTCTGGTAATACATAAAATAACTGCTGAAGCCCAGGTTATGTGCGGTTTGCCACACATTCTGCAATACCGGCTGTGCATTTTCTACCGATACCTGTTCCCATGCAAATTTTGCTTCCTGTCCGCCCACCATATCCAACAGGATACCGAAGTTGGCCTTGTAATTTGGCTTATGTAAGTTACTGCTCCAGTATTGTGAACCTAAGCAATAACTGTTGTCATGTTCCGGTTTTCCAAGGTCTTCTGCATCAAATAACACGATATCAACTCCAGCTGTTGGGGGAATGGCCTTTAATGTTTTGGCCACCTGCATCAATACACCAACACCGCTTGCCCCGTCATTGGCGCCTAAAATGGCTTTGTCCGCATCTTTGTTGTCCTGGTCGGCATAGGGGCGGCTGTCCCAGTGTGCGCATAGTAAGATCCGGTTTTGTGCAGTGGGGTTGATCTCTGCAATGATGTTGCGCACGTTCAGTTTTTTTCCGTCAAAATTGGTGATCACCGTTTTTTGCTCGATCACGTTGTCTGCATATTTTTTAAGCTCGCTCACCATCCAGTCGCCACATTTTTTATGCGCTTCGCTGTTGGTAACACGTGGACCAAAGTCTACCTGGGTTTTAACAAAGTAATAAGCGCTGTCGGCATTAAACGCTGGAGAAAGCTGTTTATAAGGCTCAGCTGTTGCCGTTTCCGGTTTACCGTTTTCGGTTGGTTTAGGCTTATCGTTACAAGAGGTAATTGCAATAAGAATGGAAGCACCAAAGAATAAAAACAGTTTGTTAAATAATTTCATTTTATAAAAACGTAAATCGTAATGCCTAATTCGTAATGGTATAAGTTGTTCCTTCTTTTCCGTCTTTAATTTCAAAGCCTATGTCTTTCAGTTTATCGCGGATCAGGTCGGAAGTGCTGAAATCTTTCCGGCTTTTTGCATCATTCCGAACCTCCAGGATCATGTTCATGATCCCATCGATCTTACCGGTGTTCACCGTATTCTCTTCTTTTAAGCCAAGCACATTAAACACTACTCCGTCAATGAAATCTTTTAACGTATTTTTATCAGTTTCAGATATGCCTTCTTTTCCATTGTTCACCCCATTGATCATGCGGGTAATATCGAACAAATGCGATAAGGCAACAGGTGTATTAAAGTCGTCATCCAATGCGGCATACACGTTTGTAATTACTTCATGAATGTTAATGCTCGATTGTGCAGCCGTTTTTAATCCGTCAACCAGTTTCAGGGCATTCATTAAACGGGAAAAGCCTTTTTCGGCAGCCTGTAAAGCCTCGTTGCTAAAGTCGAGTGTGCTGCGGTAATGTGCCTGCAGCATAAAAAAGCGAACGGTCATCGGGCTGTAACCCTTATCCAGTAATTGATGTTCGCCCGAAAAAAGTTCAAAAGGCAAAAAGGAATTGCCAAGGCTCTTGCTCATCTTTTGGCCATTAACAGTAAGCATGTTGGTATGCATCCAGTAATGCACCGGTGTTTTATGGTGCGAGCAGGCAATGTTCTGTGCGATCTCGTTCGTGTGGTGGGTAGGGGCAAGGTCCATTCCGCCACCATGTATATCGAACTGGTCGCCCAGGTATTTTTTGCTCATGGCCGAGCATTCCAAATGCCATCCCGGAAAACCTTCTCCCCAGGGACTAGGCCAGCGCATGATGTGTTCGGGCTTTGCCTTGATCCATAAGGCAAAATCCAGGCGGCCGCGTTTATCATCCTGTCCGCCCAGTTCGCGTGAACCGCTTAACAGGTCATCGAGGTTACGGCCTGTTAGAACCGTATAATTATATTTTTTCGCAAACTTCTCTACATCGAAATAAACAGTGCCGTTGCTTTCGTACCCGTAACCGCTGTCAATGATCTGTTTGGTCATCTCGATCTGCTCGATAATATGACCAGTTGCGGTAGGCTCTATGCTTGGCGGCAATGCGTTAAAGGCATCCATCACCTGGTGAAAGTCGATGGTGTAACGCTGTACGATCTCCATGGGTTCGATCTGTTCCAGCTTTGCTTTTTTGCTGATCTTGTCTTCTCCCTCATCCGCATCGCTTTCCAAATGGCCGGCATCGGTGATGTTGCGCACGTAGCGCACTTTATATCCTAAATGCTGCAGGTAGCGGAACACAATGTCGAACGAAATGAAAGTGCGCGCATTGCCAAGGTGTGCGTTGCTGTAAACGGTAGGACCGCATACATACATGCCCACATGAGAGGGGTGAAGCGGTTCAAACTTTTCAGCCTGGCGGGTAAGCGTGTTGTATATTTTAAGGTTGTGGTTGATCATAACGCGAAACACAAATGTATCAAAAGGGGAGGCTATAAAAAATAAAAGCGCCCGAAAGCGCTTTTATTTAAGAAATGTTTTTCTATTAAAAAGGAAGATCGTCCGATGCCGGATCAGAAGTAAAGCTTGGTTCATTATCCGGGTGAAAAGGATCGCTTGTTGGTGATGATGAACCTGCACCTTGTCCCTGTATCTTCCATGCGCGCGCATCGGTGTACCAGCGGCCATTGTATTCGCGGCTTTCGAGGTTTAATGAAGCGGTAACCACATCACCCACATTAAAACGTTCCAGGTCGTTCACCTTTTCGTTCATGGTGCTGATCATTACTTTTTTGGGATAGGTTTCCTGTGTTTCGATCACAAATTCCTGTTTGCTCCACGATTTTCCTGCTTTGCTAACGCCTTCTGTTTTGTTTAGCTTCTGAATGATTTTTCCTGTTATGTCTAGTGCCATGTTGCGTAAATTTTTATAAGTTAATTGCTGCGAAAATATCAGAAAAATGCGGGATTTTATTGGGCGTTGATAATTTTTACATCGCATGCATCAATCCGCCCCCGGAAGCAACAAAAAGTAAGCATTTAATAAATGGCAGTCACAGATTGCACAGGTTTACACCGTTGCCAATTTTTCGCTTAGTTTGTAATGGGGAAATAGTGTTGACGCTTTCATATAAAAATTGAGGAAGTGCCACAGATTTAAGCTAAAGAGCTGCAATGCAACTTTCCTACATCCAATTAATGATTTGGTAAGCGCTTAACTGGACGCTGTATCTGTGAAATCTGTGGCGTTTCTTATCTACACAGATCTACAACATAACCCTTGCAATTAAATTATTGATTAATAAGACTGAAAAGCGCCTTATCTGTGAAATCGGTGGCTTTCTTATCAATGCGGTTCTACAAGGTAACCATTACTTCCTGTCGGTAGCCAGCACCATTTTAAATTTATTGCGGGTCCCGATCTGCATCACGTCAACCAGGTCCTGGATCTGCAGGTTATAAGGCAAACGAAGTACCACTGTTAGATCATCGAAACCGGCAGATTTGGCCAGCAAAGTGCTTTCCAGGGCATCAAAAGGAATTTCCTGCTGGTCGATGTAATACCGCTTATCTTCTGTAACCGTAAGGGTTACGGGTTGTTTGTTAATGGATTGGTTGGCCTGTGATTTCGGCAGCAAGATCTTGATCACGTTCGGGTTTGCAATTGTTGAAACAATTAAGAAGAACAACAGCAAAAAGAACATGATATCGTTTAGCGAGTGCGTGGAAACTTCCGCATGAAAACGCTTATTTCTTCTGATCTTCATAAGTCGGTTGTTGAATGATGCGTAAGAAATCGAACGACTGCTTCTGGATCTGCAATACGTTTTTGTCGATGAGCATGCTTAAAATATGGTAGCCCGAATAAGCGATCAACCCAACAATTAAACCGCTTCCGCTGGTGATCATCTTCTGGTATAAACCACCGGCAATAATGCCTATGCTGATGTTATCAGATAAGGAAATATCGTAAAAGATCTTGATCACACCGGCAATGGTACCAACGAAACCGAGCATTGGCGCAATACCTGCAATTAAGCCAAGGTAACCCATGCGTTTTTCCATTTCGGCAATTTCAATGCCCGAAGTGGTTTCCATCATGCTCTCAATTTCTTTCACAGGTTTCCCGAGCACCATCAGGCCGCTTTGCAACACTTTTGATGAAGAAGATGAATTGCGTTCGCACAAAGCCCTTGCAGCTTTTATGTTGCCGCTTTGCAGCTGGTCGTTCAACTGGGCCACAAGCAGGTTATCCTTGTTGTATGCTTTTTTTATCGCGGTGAACCGCTCAATAATAATAAAGATGCTGGCTATGGATAAAATGATGATGGGGATCATTACCACTCCACCTTTAAGCAGGAGCGTAAATAAATTCAATTCTTCAGGCGTATTCATGTTGTTGCTTTGCTGTTGTTAAACGTATTAATTGCACGGAATGGTATGCATGGGCTGCATACACGATCCGTTGCATACAAATATCAATGATTAAGCCTTTAGGCTTTCAACACGAAAAAGGGGTACTGTACAGCTATTTCAACGTTTCTCAAAAGCCGCGCCTGCCTAAGGCTAAACGGGATTTCCAGATTGTAAAAACTTCACGGAAGCATCAATATCAACATATAAGGCCCGGTCGCTGCTGTTAAAAGAAACCACTTTGCGGTAATTGCCCACCATCGTTTCAACAGGCGCAGATGATTGAAGCGGCCTGCGAAATTCCAGCGCCTGTGAAGCGTTTAATAATTCAATGGCCAGGATACGTTCCACATTGTTCACCACCCTCAAACATTTGGTGGCGGCATTCGCTCCCATGCTTACATGGTCTTCCTGCCCGTTGCTGCTCACAATGCTATCGACCGAAGCAGGCGTGCACAATTGCTTGTTCTGGCTGGCAATGCTTGCTGCGGTGTATTGAGGGATCATAAAGCCTGAATTGAGACCCGGCTCCGGGGTTAAAAATGCGGGAAGGTTTCTCAGGCCTGAGATGAGCTGAAAAGTCCTTCGTTCCGAAATGCTTCCGAATTCAGCAAGCGCAATGGCTAAAAAATCAAGCACGAGCGCAAGCGGCTGCCCGTGAAAATTCCCTCCCGAAAGGATAAGGTCTTCATCTACAAAAATATTGGGATTGTCGGTAACCGAATTCAGCTCCGTTTCTACCACACCGGCCACATGTGCCAGGGTGTCTTTGCTTGCACCGTGAACCTGCGGGATGCAACGGAATGCGTATGGGTCCTGCACCTGTATTTTGGGTTGAACAATGATCTGGCTGCCACTTAATAAGCGGGTAATGTTTGCTGCGGTTTCTACCTGCCCTTTATGCGGCCGCACTTTATGTAAGTTGGGATGAAAAGGATCAAGCTTCGCATCAAATGCATCCATGGAAATGGCGGCAATTTCATCGGCCTGTTTCGATAAGCGCTGCGATTTTAACACACACCAGGTGGCATAAGCCAGCATAAACTGTGTTCCGTTTATCAAAGCCAGGCCTTCTTTCGATTGAAGTTTGATGGGGCTGATGTTGTGTTTATGCAAAGCCCTTTCGGCATCAACAGGGATCCAATAGCCATTTTCAAGAGACCATACCTCGCCAAGGCCTAAAAGCGGTAAACACAAATGAGCCAGAGGGGCCAGGTCGCCCGAAGCGCCCAAAGAACCCTGTTCATATACCACCGGGAGAATGTCGTTGTTGTAAAACGCGATTAGCCTTTCAACGGTGATAAGCTGCACACCACTGTTGCCGTAGCTTAAGGATTGAACCTTAAGCAGCAGCATCAGTTTAACAATCTCGCGCGGAACAAGATCCCCTGTGCCGCATGCATGCGAAAGCAATAAATTCTGCTGGAGCTGCGACAGTTCATCGTGCGAGATCTGTGTGTTGCACAAAGAACCGAAACCGGTGTTGATGCCATAAAATACAGCATCTTTAACGCTCATTTTTTTATCGAGGTATTCCCTGCATCTGGTAATCCGTTGTGCGGCTGCAGCAGACAGCGTGATCTTTTTGTTCTCAGCCAGTATGTGCTGAATATCGCTTAACGTAAGGTGTTCGTTTATTTCGAAATGCATGCTTGAAAATGTTAACCGCAAAGTACACACGAAGCGCACAGGGGCTGCTTCATGGCGATGTATTTATTAATAGGTAAGGCTTAAAATGGTGTTTTCAATAATATCGCAAGCCTCGTTCAGCTGTTCTTCGTTAATGGTTAACGGGGGAGCAAAACGGATGATATCACCATGTGTTTGTTTCGCAAGCAAGCCATTCTCTTTCATGGCCAGGCACACATCGTATGCCGTTTTATTGTTTCCGAAAGGTTTGATCACAATGGCGTTCAGTAAGCCTTTACCACGCACCAGCTCTACCAGGTTTGTCCTGGCTTTTATGGCTTCCATGCGCGAACGGAACAGTTGCCCCATTTTTTCTGCATTATCTGCCAGGTTTTCATCAACCAACACCATTAATGCTTCCATGGCTACTGCACAAGCCAGCGGGTTACCGCCATATGTGCTTCCATGTTCGCCCGGTTTTATGGTGAGCATCACTTCATCGTTGGCCAGCACGGCCGAAACGGGGAATACGCCACCTGATAAGGCTTTGCCTAATATCAACAGGTCGGGTTTAACACCTTCATGATCGCAGGCCAGCATTTTACCCGTGCGGCATAATCCGGTCTGCACTTCATCAGCGATCATCAGCACATTGTATTTTGTGCAGAGTTCGCGCACCCCTTTTAAATAACCTTCATCGGGCACCACAACACCTGCCTCGCCCTGGATGGGTTCGAACATAAAAGCAGCTATGTTCTTATCTGTTTTAAGTGTTTCTTCCAGGAGCGCAAGGTCGTTATAGGCGATCATTTTAAAGCCGGGCATAAATGGCCCGAAATGATCATAGCTGCTTGGGTCGTTACTCGATGAAATTGCAGCCATCGTACGTCCCCAGAAATTACCTTCTACAAACAGGATATTTGCTTTATTGTCTTCAATGCCTTTTACTTTATACCCCCACCTGCGGGCAAGCTTCACAGCCGTTTCGCCTCCTTCTACACCTGTGTTCATGGGCAAAACCTTGTCGTAACCAAAATAAGCAGTGATATATTTTTCGTATTCACCCAACAGGTTATTATGAAATGCACGGCTGGTTAAGGTAAGCTTTGATGCCTGTTTTGTTAACGCATTGATAATGCGCGGGTGGCAATGCCCCTGATTAACGGCACTGTATGCCGAAAGAAAATCAAAATACCGTGTACCTTCCACATCATACATAAAGATCCCTTCTGCCCGGTCGATAACCACAGGCAAAGGGTGGTAGTTATGCGCACCAAACTGATCTTCCAGGTCAATATAGTATTGTGCAGATTGCGTATGCTTTTCTAAAATCATGGGGCGAAAATAGGGCAATTCGGCCGATTTAAAAACCTGTGTGATCAGCGCTTATCCGAAACATAATTGCTATTAACTGCGTTTTAATACCTTTGCGCAAATAATTATCATCCCTTGGAAATTCTAGTCATTTTTATCCTTATTTTATTGAACGGTGTTTTTTCCATGTCGGAAATTGCATTGGTATCCGCTAAAAAATCGCGGTTGGAAACCTCGGCCAAAAAGGGAAGCAGCCGTGCCAAAGCCGCACTGGAGCTCTCCAATAACCCCAATAAGTTTTTATCAACGGTTCAGATAGGCATTACCCTGGTGGGGATCTTCACCGGTATTTATAGTGGCGAGAACATTACCAACGATGTGCACGATGTATTAAGCAGGTGGGGGATGAGTGAGGAATATGCGCATAGTGTTGCTGTATTGATCATCGTGGTGCTGGTAACCTATTTTTCATTGGTGCTGGGCGAGCTTGTTCCTAAGCGGATCGGGCTTGCAAACCCTGAAGGCATTGCAAAATCTGTTGCCGGGATCATGAGGTGGCTTTCGATCGTTTGCGGGCCGTTTGTGTGGCTGCTCGTAAGGTCTTCCGACCTGATCATAAAGATCCTTCGTATTAAACCTTCCCTCGACAGTAAAGTGACGGAAGAGGAAATAAAGGCGATTGTAAAAGAAGGAGCAAGTGCAGGCGAGGTGCAGGAAATTGAACAGGATATTGTGGAGCGTGTGTTTTCCCTGGGCGACAGGAAGATCAGCTCGTTAATGACGCACCGCAATGATGTGGTGGCATTGAACATCACGATGGATGCCGAACAAACGCGCAAGGTGGTGAATGGTCACCTGCACGCAGTGTACCCGGCCTACAAGGAAAGCATTGATGATGTGGCCGGCCTGGTTTATTTAAAAGACCTGTTCGCACATATTAATTCACCGGGTTTTAAGCTGGGTGATTACATTAAGGCGCCCCAATATATTAATGAGAACATGAGTGCTTATAAAGTGCTCGAAAAATTTAAAGCCACAGGTGTGCATCATGGCATTGTTACCGATGAATACGGGCAGATGCAGGGTTTTATTTCTATTAATGATATCCTGGAGGCTTTGGTGGGTGATGTTTCTGAATTTTATAAAGACGAGTTTAAAATTGCCAAACGCGATGACGGAACTTTCCTGGTGGATGGCCATTACCCGTTCTTTGATTTCCTGCGGTATTTTGACATGGAAGAGTTTGCCCCTGAGTATGAGTTTAACACCATAAGCGGGCTGATCCTTCACCTGCTGGAAACCATTCCGCAGCAGGGCGATAAGGCCCGCTGGATGAACTTTGAATTCGAGATCATTGATATGGATGCGGCCCGCATAGATAAAGTACTGGTGAAGGTGATTGAGTGATGGAAATGATGTGAAGATGCGTTAAGGTGAAAATGTGAATCCCTCTCCACTGTATACTTTGTATCCCGATAACTATCGGGATTGTGCCCTTTGTGGTACTCCTTCCCATGCATCTTAATTAAATATCGGGATGTTGTAAAATAGTGTTGACGCTTTTATGCAAAAATTGAGGGAAGTGCCACAGATTACACAGATTAAGCTATAGCTAAAGAGTTTCAGGCCAATTTTCTGCATCCAATTAATGATCAGTTAAATACTTATCAGGACGCTGTATCTGTGAGATCTGTGGCATTTCTTATCTGCACTGCTCTACAACATAACCTTCAATATCCAACATTTTTCAATAAAAAAATCCCGTCCTGTTTTAAACGAGACGGGATTTTTGTTGAATACGATCTATTGACCTTATTTCTTTTTGGTATCTTCCGTTGCTGCTGATTGCGCTGCACGGGTAGTTTTAATAGAAACAACCGGGTTGTTAGGCGAATCTAATAAAGTAAGGTTTTCTACAGTAAGATCTCCAACTTTAATTGA
>JAZKGM010000117.1:11438-13386 GCA_040385895.1 Bacteroidota bacterium | reverse complement strand
AAATATAAGTTACCATGCTTAATAACAGCAATCAATAAATCTTACTTTTGTTTTAATGAATGATATAATAGCCCACCTTTCGGCCGACAAAAAACTTAAACCCATTATCGATAAGATAGGCGCTTTAGAGATCACCCCGCGAAAATACATTTACCTGCGGCTTTGCAGCTCCATTATGTCGCAGCAGCTTTCAACACGGGTAGCTGATGTGATTTATAAAAGGTTTGAGGCATTATACGGCAACAAGGTTCCCAAACTGCAACAGATCATAGCCACGCCTGATGAACAGTTACGTGCGATCGGTTTATCCAATGCAAAAGTAGGGTATGTTAAAAATGTGTGCCGTTTCTTTATGGAGCATAATATCACAGATAAAAAGCTGCATACCCTCGATGACCATGAGGTTATTGAGCTGCTTACCCAAATAAAAGGAGTAGGGCAGTGGACGGTTGAAATGATCCTGATGTTTGGCCTGGGCCGTGAAAATATATTTGCAACAGACGATCTTGGCATCCAGCAGGCCATGTGCAGCCTGTATAAGATCAACCCCGTTGATAAAAAGAAAATGAAAGAAGCCATGATCAAAAAGGCCCGTGGCTGGGAGCCTTACCGTACGTATGCGTGCCGGTATCTGTGGAGGTGGAAGGATGATCCGGTCAGTTAGATCAGAAATACTCATGGAATAACCGGTATAATAATGATGAAGGCAGGTTGAAATGCCCTCCATAAATAGCACATTTACAATCTTAAGTCGCAATTTTTTTCATATATCACTTGCATGCTAATATAACTGCCTTATATTTGCACCCCTTTTAAGGATCACTTTTGTGGTTCGATAGTAAAGTCTGATGGTTAAAATGATCTCTGTAACCCGCTCAGCAACCAATATTTTAAATGATTTTAAAATATTTTTTGTCAGGCACTTGCATAGCAATTTAAATCCATCTACTTTTGCCGTCCCTTAAAAATTTAAGATAAACTGTTTTTTTAAAGCAAAATATGCCAACTATACAACAGCTTGTAAGAAAAGGCCGCACAGAGATTACTACAAAAAGTAAGTCACCAGCCTTAGATTCATGCCCTCAACGCAGAGGCGTTTGTACCCGTGTGTACACTACAACTCCAAAGAAACCAAATTCAGCAATGCGTAAAGTTGCCCGCGTTCGTTTAACAAACGGGAACGAGGTTAACGCATATATTCCGGGTGAAGGTCACAATTTGCAAGAACACAGTATCGTACTGGTACGTGGTGGTCGTGTAAAAGATCTACCGGGTGTTCGTTACCATATTGTTCGTGGTGCTTTAGATACTGCCGGTGTAAACGGACGTAACCAGCGCAGGTCGAAATACGGAACCAAAAAACCTAAGCCGGGTCAGGTTGCCGTTGATCCAAAAGCTAAAAAGAAATAATTAAGTATTTAGGGATATCATACAATGAGAAAATCAAAACCTAAAAAACGCATTTTGTTACCTGATCCTAAGTTTAGCGATGTATTGGTAACAAGATTTGTAAACAACCTGATGTGGGATGGTAAAAAAAGTACCGCTTACGATGTTTTTTACTCTGCAATTGATAAAGTAGAAGCTAAGCTGCAAGAACGTGGAATAGACGTTTGGAAAAAAGCATTGAACAACATCATGCCTGCAGTGGAAGTTAAAGCGAGACGTGTTGGTGGTGCTACTTTCCAGATTCCAATGGAAGTACCTGCAGACAGAAAAGTGGCTGTTGGTATGAAATGGATGATCGATTACTCACGCAGACGTAACGAGAAATCAATGTCAGATAAATTAGCCGGTGAGATCATCGCTGCTTCAAAAGGCGAAGGTGCTGCGGTTAAAAAACGTGAAGATACACACAGAATGGCTGAAGCTAACAAAGCATTCTCTCACTTTAAAGTTAGCTAATTAAAGAGGTTTAGTACATAAATAAAATGTCAAGAGACTTAAC
>JAZKGM010000117.1:6950-11428 GCA_040385895.1 Bacteroidota bacterium | reverse complement strand
CGCATTCTTTACTATTCTGGTGTAAACCACAAGATAGGAGAGGTGCATGACGGAGCATCAACAATGGACTGGATGGTACAGGAAGCAGAACGTGGTATAACAATCACATCGGCTGCTACTACTGTGCCCTGGAAATACCGTGGTAAAGATTACCACATCAATATTATCGATACACCGGGCCACGTTGATTTTACCGTAGAGGTAAACCGTTCGTTACGTGTATTGGATGGATTAGTATTCTTATTCTCTGCGGTTGATGGTGTTGAACCTCAATCGGAAACCAACTGGCGCCTTGCAAACAATTATAATGTTGCTCGTTTAGGTTTCGTAAATAAAATGGACCGCTCAGGTGCCGATTTCTTAAACGTGGTAAAACAGGTGAGAGAAATGTTAGGCAGCCATGCAGTTCCTTTACAATTACCGATCGGTGCCGAAGATGGTTTCAAAGGAGTGGTTGATCTGATCAACTTCCGCGGAATGATCTGGAACGAGCACGATAAAGGAATGACTTACCAGGATGTGCCTATCCCTGAGGATATGGTGGAAGAAGCTACGGAGTGGAGAGAGAAATTACTGGAAGCCGTTTCTGAATATGATGATAAGCTGATGGAGAAATTCTTTGAAGATCCTACCAGCATTTCAGAAAGAGAAATATTAGATGCTTTACGTAAGGCTGTTGTTGACATGAAGATCGTACCAATGCTGTGCGGTTCATCATTCAAGAACAAAGGTGTACAAACCATGCTTGATTTAGTAATGGAATTGTTGCCTAGCCCGATGGACAAACAAAGCATCGTTGGAACAAACCCTGATACAGGAGCTGAAGTTACCCGCAAACCATCGGTTACCGAACCGTTTGCAGCTTTGGCATTCAAGATCGCAACCGATCCTTTTGTAGGCCGCCTGGCATTTATGCGTGCATACTCAGGTAAATTAGATGCAGGTTCTTATGTATTAAATACACGTAGCGGCAACAAAGAGCGTATCTCACGTATCTTCCAGATGCATGCCAACAAACAGAACCCGATCGAAGCATTAGAAGCCGGTGATATTGGAGCAGCAGTAGGATTTAAAGACATCAAAACAGGCGATACCCTGTGTGATGAAAAGCATCCGATCGTTTTAGAAGCAATGAACTTCCCTGAGCCGGTTATCGGTTTGGCGATAGAGCCTAAAACCCAGGCAGACGTAGACAGGTTAGGTATGAGTCTTGCTAAATTAGCAGAAGAAGATCCTACTTTCCGTGTTCACACCGATGAAGAAACAGGTCAGACTGTGATCTCGGGAATGGGTGAGCTTCACTTAGAGATCATTGTTGATCGTTTAAAAAGAGAATTTAAAGTAGAGTGTAACCAGGGTGCACCTCAGGTTTCATACAAAGAGAATATCCAGAAAGCAACAACACACCGCGAGGTTTACAAGAAACAATCAGGTGGACGTGGTAAATTTGCTGATATCCAGTTTGAACTGATACCCGGTGACAACACCAAGCCAGGTTTGGACTTCGTAAATGAGATTGTTGGTGGATCAATTCCAAAAGAATTTATCCCTTCAGTTGAAAAAGGATTCAAACAAGCCATGCAAAATGGTGTATTGGCCGGTTATGCGATAGAAGCCTTAAAAGTTCGTTTGTTTGATGGTTCTTTCCACGCAGTGGATTCGGATGCATTATCATTTGAACTTGCAGCAAAAATTGGCTTTAAAGAAGCAGCCCGTAAAGCAAGCCCGGTATTATTAGAGCCTATTATGAAAATAGAGGTTCTTACACCGGAAGAAAATATGGGTGATGTGATCGGTGATCTGAACAAACGCAGAGGTCAGCTGCAGGGAATGGATACAAGAGCAGGTGCGCAGGTGATCAAAGCTCAGGTTCCATTAGCAGAGATGTTCGGTTATGTAACCCAGTTACGTACCTTGTCATCAGGTCGTGCAACTTCAACAATGGAGTTCGATCATTACGCTGAAGCTCCACGCAATGTTCAGGAAGAAGTATTAGCAAAAGTAAACGGTAAAGCAAAAGCGTAATATCATGGCTAACCAAAGAATAAGAATCAAGCTTAAGTCATTTGACTACAATCTGGTTGACAAGTCGGCTGAAAAGATTGTAAAAACGGTAAAATCTACCGGAGCTGTAGTAAGTGGACCAATTCCACTTCCTACCAAAAAGAAAATTTACACAGTGCTTCGCTCGCCACATGTTAACAAAAAGGCAAGAGAGCAGTTCCAGTTGTGTTCTTACAAAAGAATCCTGGATATCTACAGTTCAACCGCAAAAACTGTTGATGCGCTAATGAAATTAGAATTACCAAGCGGTGTTGATGTTGAAATTAAAGTTTGATCATAAAAATTATGTCAGGACTGATAGGAAAAAAAGTTGGAATGACCAGCATATACGATAAGAACGGCAAGAATGTAGCTTGTACGGTTATCGAAGCAGGACCATGTGTGGTAACGCAAGTTAAAACCACCGAAAAAGATGGCTATGCAGCTGTTCAGTTAGCGTATGGAGAACGTAAAGAAAAAAACACTCCCGCTGCGCAGGTAGGTATCACTAAAAAAGCGAATACCACGCCTAAAAGCAAATTAGTGGAATTTAAAGGCTTTCAGCAAGAGTTGTCCCTTGGAACAACTATATCTGTTGACCTTTTTGCCGAAGGTGAGTTTGTTGACGTAGTTGGCACATCGAAAGGTAAAGGTTTTCAGGGTGTAGTAAAACGCCACGGTTTCAGCGGTGTTGGTATGCAAACGCATGGTCAGCACAACAGGTTGAGGGCTCCGGGTTCGTTAGGTGCATCTTCTGATCCTTCACGTGTATTCAAAGGCATGAGAATGGCCGGCAGAATGGGTGGAGATCGTGTGAAGAAGACCAACCTTGAAATTTTAAAGGTAATGAAAGATCAGAATTTGCTGGTTGTTAAAGGCAGCATTCCTGGTTCAAAAGGTTCAATCGTTTTAATCGAGAAATAACATGGAAGTAGCAGTATTGAACATAAGCGGTGCAGAAACCGGAAAAAAAGTGAAGCTGGAAGCAGATACATTTGGTATTGAACCAAACAACCATGCGATTTATCTTGACGTTAAGCAATACCTGGCAAATCAGCGCCAGGGAACGCACAAAGCGAAAGAGAAAAGCGAAATAAGCGGTTCAACCAAAAAGTTACATCGCCAGAAAGGTACAGGCGGATCACGTAAAGGTAGCATCAAGAGTGGTACTTTCGTAGGTGGTGCACGTATCCATGGACCACGTCCGCGCGATTACAGCTTTAAACTGAACAAAAAGCTTAAACAACTGGCACGTAAATCGGCCTTTGCTTATAAAGCCAAAGAAAACAATATTACAGTTTTAGAGAACTTCAATTTTGATGCGCCTAAAACCAAACAATATATAGCTCTTTTAAACAACCTTAAATTAGCTAACGAAAAAGTGTTGATGATTATACCTGAGTATAACGCTAACATTTATCGCTCGAGCCGCAACCTGCCAAAAGCAAAAGTGGTAGCAGCAAAAGACGTAAACACTTACGAGATCCTGCACGCTACAAGGGTTATATTGCTTGAGAACTCAGTACCGATAATAGTGGAAACATTAAATTAATTAAGATGAGTATTTTAAAAAAGCCTTTGATCACTGAAAAATCTACACGCCAGAGCGAAAAGCTTGGTCAGTATAGCTTCATCGTTGATAAAACAGCGGATAAACCTGAGATTAAGGCGGCTATCGAAAAGATGTACGAGGTGAATGTTACCAGCGTAAGTACTTCAATTTATGCAGGTAAAGCAAAATCACGCTTCACTAAAAGAGGCCAGTTCAGCGGCAGGAAGCCGTCATTCAAAAAAGCAATAATTACAGTTAAAGAAGGTCAGACCATTGATTTCTTCGCTAACATATAATTAGAAGTATAAAACCAATATGGGAATAAGAAAATTCAGACCGATGACTCCGGGTACGCGCTTTAAATCAGCGAATACTTTCGAAGAAATCACGGCATCAACACCCGAAAAATCGTTGATCGCAAAACAGAGCAAATCTGGAGGTCGTAATGGTTCAGGTAAAATGACAATGCGCTACATAGGTGGTGGTCATAAACAAAAATACCGGATCATCGACTTTAAACGCAACAAACACGTACCGGCAACAGTTGCTACCATCGAGTACGATCCGAACAGAAGCGGACGTATCGCATTGTTAAACTATGCTGATGGTGAAAAAAGATATATATTGGCCCCGCACGGCTTAAAAGTTGGACAGAAATTAATGAGCGGCCCGGGTGCACCTCCTGAAATAGGAAATGCATTACCGCTAAGCGAAATTCCATTAGGATCTGTAATTTTTAACATTGAATTACAACCAGGCCAGGGAGGTAAATTGGTTCGTTCGGCAGGTACTTTTGCCCAGTTATTGAACCGTGATGGTAAATACGCTGTGGTAAAATTAGCATCAGGCGAAACCCGTATGATCGTTGCAACTTGTATTGCTA
>JAZKGM010000117.1:0-6940 GCA_040385895.1 Bacteroidota bacterium | reverse complement strand
CAGGCCGCGTACACGTCCTGTAGCGATGAATCCTGTAGATCACCCGATGGGTGGTGGTGAAGGTAGGGCTTCAGGCGGGCATCCACGCTCACGCAAAGGCTTAATAGCGAAAGGTTACAAAACCCGTACGCCTAAAAAGCATTCCAATAAATTTATCATTGAAAGACGTAAGAAATAAAAGTATATGGCTCGTTCGCTAAAAAAAGGACCTTTCGTTGATATCAAGCTTGACAAAAAAGTACAAGCTATGAACGAAGCAAAAAAGAAATCAGTAATAAAAACCTGGTCACGAAGAACCATGATTACTCCTGATTTTGTAGGTCATACATTCGGAGTGCACAACGGAAACAAGTTCATTCCGGTTTATGTAACTGAAAACATGGTAGGCCACAAGCTTGGTGAATTTGCACCTACCAGAACCTTCAAGAGTCACCCGACTAAAAAAGACTAACGAATAATGGAAGCAACAGCGAAATTAAACAACTGTCCTACATCGCCTCGTAAAATGAGGCTGCTTGCCGACCTAGTGCGCGGTAAGAAAGTAGACCAAGCGATGAACATTCTTCGCTTCAACAATAAGAAAGAAAGCTCACACCGTTTAGATAAACTTCTTCTGTCGGCAATTGCCAACTGGAAATTGAAAAATGAAGGTGCAAGCGAAGAGCAGTTATACATTAAAACCATATTTGTTGATGGTGGCGCAATGATGAAACGTGTAAGACCTGCTCCGCAAGGAAGAGCTTACCGCATCAGGAAACGCTCTAACCACGTAACACTTGTGGTTGACAGCAAAGTGGCTGCCAATGTTGAAACAGTAAATAATAACAACGATTAATTAAATCAGAATGGGACAAAAAGTTAACCCGATAGGTTTAAGATTAGGTATCATCAGAGGTTGGGAATCTAACTGGTACGGTGGAAATAATTTTGCTGATAAGCTTATTGAAGATGAGAAGATCAGAAAATACCTTAAAGCTCGTATCGCAAAAGGTGGTATAGCACGCATAGTGATCGAAAGAACAATCAAGCGTATTATCATCACTGTGCACACTTCACGTCCGGGTATCGTTATCGGTAAAGCCGGTTCGGAAGTAGATAAGATCAAGGAAGAAATTAAAAAGCTTACCAAAAAAGACGTTCAGATCAATATTTTTGAAATAAAACGTCCGGAACTGGATGCAGCTTTAGTGGGTGAAACCATTGCCAACCAACTTGAAGCGCGGGTTTCTTTTAAACGTGCAGTAAAGATGGCCATCGCATCTACCATGAGAATGGGAGCTGAAGGGATCAAGGTAATGGTATCAGGTCGTTTAGGTGGAGCAGAGATGGCCCGTTCAGAATCATACAAAGAGGGAAGAACACCATTGCATACACTGCGTGCCGATATTGATTACACCATTGCTGAAGCATTAACTGTATACGGTAAGATCGGTGTTAAGGTGTGGATCTGTAAAGGCGAAGTTTACGGAAAACGCGATCTTTCTCCAAACGCAGGCATAGCCAGCGGTGAAGGAAACCGTGGTGGAAACAGCCGTGGCGGAAACGACAGAAGAAGTGCCGGTGACAGAAGACCAGGTGGCGACAGAAGAAATGACAGGCCTCGCGGTGACAGAAGACCAGGTGCACCGGGTGCAGGAGGAGACAGAAGAGGACCGGGTGCGGGCGATAGAAGACCAAGAAATTAATTAAGGTAGTACGATAAATAAGAATTGACATGTTACAACCTAAAAGAACTAAGTATAGAAAGCAGCAAAAAGGACGTGTTAGAGGAAATGCAACACGCGGTGCGGTTTTGTCTTTCGGATCATTCGGTTTAAAATCGATTGAAACAAAATACATCACAGCAAAACAATTGGAAGCAGCACGTATTGCATTAACCCGTCACATGAAACGTGAAGGACAAGTGTGGATCCGTATTTTCCCTGACAAGCCGATTACCAAAAAACCAGCAGAGGTGAGGATGGGTAAAGGTAAAGGAGCACCTGAATATTGGGTAGCCCCGGTTAAGCCAGGTGTGATCATGTTCGAGATCGAAGGTGTTCCGATGAGCGTGGCTCAGGAAGCGATGCGTCTTGCAGCACAAAAACTGCCGGTAGTTAGTAAATTTATTGTTAAACCTGATTACGCAGAATAAGATGAAAAATACAGAGATCAGAGAACTGTCTGTAAAAGAGCTAGGAGCTCGTATAAAAGCTGAGAAGCTGCAATTGACTAAAACTGTCTTCAACCATGCAGTAACTCCACTTGATAACACAAACGTTATCAGCAACAGCAAGAAGTTAATTGCTCGTTTATTAACCGAGCAAAAAAGAAGACAATTAGCTAATGTTGAAAAATAATAAGATGGAAACAACAGCACCAGTAGTAGAAAGAAATTCGCGTAAGGTTATTATCGGTAAAGTAGTAAGCAATAAAATGCAAAAAACTATCGTAGTATCCGTTGAGCGTAAAGTGATGCACCCGAAATACGGGAAATTCATTAAAATGACATCAACATTTAAGGCCCATGACGAAAAGAACGAATGCGGTATTAACGATATCGTTAGACTGATGGAAACTCGTCCGCTGAGCAAAGACAAACGTTGGAGATTAGTAGAAATTATCGAAAAAGCTAAGTAATCATGATACAACAAGAATCAAGACTTAAAGTGGCTGACAACAGCGGTGCTAAAGAAGTACTTTGTATAAGGGTACTTGGCGGCACGGCAAGGCGTTATGCTTCTGTAGGCGATAAAATCGTAGTGACGGTAAAAAGTGCAATTCCTTCGGGAGGTGTAAAAAAAGGTGCTGTATCAAAAGCAGTAGTAGTTCGCACTAAAAAAGAAGTAAGAAGATCAGACGGATCATACATCCGTTTTGACGATAACTCATGTGTGCTGTTAAATGCGCAGGATGAGCCAAGAGCAACACGTATATTCGGTCCTGTTGCCCGCGAGTTACGCGAAAAACAATTTATGAAAATCGTTTCATTAGCACCGGAGGTATTATAGTATGCAAAGAAAGTTTAACAAGCAGGCTAAGCTGCACGTGAAAAAAGGTGATACGGTACTGGTTATTGCCGGAGATGACAAAGGCAAAAAGGGCCGTATCCTCGAAATTTTCAATGAAAAGAAACGCGCTTTGGTTGAAGGTCTTAACATTGTTAGCCGTCATACAAAACCAAATGCCCAGAACCAGCAAGGCGGGATTATTAAAAAGGAAGCCCCTATTAATATTTCAAACCTGAAGGTGGTTGATAAATCCGGCAATGCAACACGCATAGGCCGTAAAGTTGAAGGCGATAAAATAGTTCGCGTATCAAAAAAATCAGGCGAGGTAATAGAATAAGAATATGTATACTCCAAGATTAAAAGACACATACAGCAAAACAGTTATACCGGCTTTAAGAGAAAAGTTTGCGTATAAAAATATAATGCAGGTTCCTAAGTTAACCAAGATCTGTTTAAACCAGGGTTTGGGAGCGGCAGTAGCTGATAAGAAAATTGTTGACCAGGCAGTTGA
Source organism: Bacteroidota bacterium (assembly GCA_040385895.1). GTDB lineage: Bacteria > Bacteroidota > Bacteroidia > UKL13-3 > UKL13-3 > UBA6183. The sequence goes on along the minus strand of JAZKGM010000117.1, from coordinate 3,439 downwards.
AGAAATGTCAACCATAGCAGGTCAGAGAGCAGTTCCTACAAAATCTAAAAAGGCGATCTCGAATTTTAAACTGAGAGAGAACATGCCTATCGGTGCACGTGTAACATTACGTGGCGACCAGATGTATGAATTTTTAGACCGTTTGATTTCTGTATCACTGCCCCGTGTACGTGATTTCGCAGGATTAAATGTAAAAGGATTTGATGGCCGTGGCAACTATACAATGGGTGTTACCGAGCAGATCATCTTTCCTGAGATCGTGATTGACAAAGTGAGCCGAATCAATGGTATGGACATTACGTTTGTTACCACTGCAGCAAATGATGAAGAGTGCCACGCTTTGTTAACAGAGTTTGGTTTACCATTTAAAACGAAATAATATAATGGCTAAAGAATCGATAAAAGCACGCCAGGTAAAACGTGAAAAGTTAGTAGCACGTTATGCGGCAAAAAGAGCAGCTTTAAAAGCAGCAGGAGATTTAGAAGGGTTACAAAAATTACCCCGTAATTCATCACCTGTTCGTTTAAAAAACCGTTGCAAACTTACAGGCCGTCCTAAAGGTTACATGCGCGATTTTGGTATCTGCCGTAATCAGTTCCGCGAAATGGCACTGATGGGTAAAATACCGGGCGTAACCAAAGCCAGCTGGTAATTTCAAAGCCGGATAAAAAATTAAGGCGTGAAAATGTAGGAGTTTTAAATTATTCCTGTATTTTCGCGCCTCATTTAACTAAAAAATAACATAAACTAAGCTGATAAGAGTACAAGCCTTGGCTAACTATCAGCTAGAAAAACAACATTCATGACAGATCCAATTGCAGATTACTTGACAAGGTTACGGAATGCGATCAAGGCAAACCATCGCATTGTTGAGATTCCTTCTTCACGGTTGAAGAAAGAAATGACAAAGGTGTTATTCGACAAAGGTTATATTCTTAACTACAAGTTCGAAGATTCAGAAACACACCAGGGTACTATTAAAATTGCTTTAAAGTATCACCCGGTTACCAAAACCCCGGCTATTAAAAAATTACAACGCATCAGTACACCAGGTTTACGTCAGTATACCGGAACGGACACCATGCCGCGTGTTATTAACGGTTTAGGTATTGCTATTTTAACAACCTCAAAAGGTGTAATGACCGATAAAGAGGCTCGCGCCAACAATGTTGGTGGTGAGGTATTATGTTACGTTTATTAATCAACAGGAGGTAAAAAATGTCACGTATTGGAAAAGCCCCGATAAAAATGCCGGCCGGAGTTGATGTAAAAATATCAAACGGGAACATGGTTACTGTTAAAGGACCAAAAGGCGAATTAAATCAGCAGGTAGATGTTGATATAAAAATAGCAGTAGAGAACGGTGAGATCATAGTAAGCCGTCCTACCGACCAGAAAAGACACAGGGCAATGCACGGCTTATACCGTTCTTTGTTAAACTACATGGTTACAGGTGTTACCACTGGTTATATCATTAAACAGGAATTAGTGGGTGTTGGTTACAAAGCCACTAATGAGGGAAATATTTTAGACCTTACTTTAGGTTTCTCCCATCATATTTACTTTCAGATCCCAGCTGAGCTGAAAATAAAAACTGAAACTGAAAAAGGTAAGAACCCGATCATTACGCTTGAAGGTGCCGATAAACAATTGATCGGACAAGTTGCTGCCAAGATCCGCAGCTTACGCAAACCTGAGCCGTACAAAGGTAAAGGGATCAAATTTGTTGGTGAACAACTTAGAAGAAAAGCTGGTAAAACGGCATCTAAATAATAAGATAATAAAGCTATGTCAGTACTTACAAAAAAGCTCGCAAGAAGGGCTAAAATTAAAAAAGGAATACGCAGCCGTGTTTTCGGAACCCCTGAAAAACCACGTTTATCAGTATTTAGAAGTAATAAAGATATCTATGTGCAGATCATCGATGACGTACATGGTAAAACTTTAGCTGCAGCTTCTTCAAAATCGTTAAAAGATAAAGCTAACAAAACCGATAAGTCAGCATTGGTGGGTAAGTCAATTGCAGAAGCAGCAGCAAAAGCAGGAGTTACCACCGTTGTGTTTGATCGTAACGGCTACTTGTATCACGGTCGCGTTAAAAGCCTGGCCGAAGCTGCAAGAGAAGGTGGTTTACAGTTTTAATTATAACCAAGGAAAGTTATGTCAACAGAAAACGTAAAAAGAGTAAAATCAAGCGATATAGAATTAAAGGAAAAGGTTGTTTCGATCAACCGTGTTGCCAAGGTAACAAAAGGTGGTCGTACATTCAGCTTTTCGGCCCTTATAGTTGTGGGTGATGGAAATGGTGTTGTGGGTTACGGTTTAGGTAAAGCTAACGAGGTAACAGATGCTATTTCTAAAGGAATTGATGATGCAAAGAAAAACCTGGTAAAAGTACCGGTTATGAAAGGCACAGTTCCCCATGATCAGCTGGGAAAATACGGAGGTGGCCGCGTTTACCTTCAGCCTGCTTCGCATGGTACCGGTGTAATTGCCGGTGGTGCAATGCGTGCAGTGCTTGAAAGTGCAGGTATTACCGATGTACTGGCTAAATCAAAAGGCTCATCAAACCCGCACAATGTGGTAAAAGCTACGATCGATGCATTATTGAACATGCGTGATGCTTATACCATTGCTCAAACAAGGGGTATCAATTTAAAGAAAGTATTTAACGGTTAATCATAATGGCTAAAGTAAAAATTACACTTGTTAAAAGCACCATCGACAGGGTTGAAGGTCAGAAAAGAACTGTAAGGGCTTTGGGTATAACCAAAATGAACCAGACAGTTGAAAAAGAAGCTACACCTCAGATCATGGGAATGGTTAAAAAAGTAGCTCATTTGCTTAAAGTTGAAAACAATTAATCAGCACGCAAACTACAATGAAATTACATACACTAAGGCCTGCAAAAGGCGCAACACATAAAGAAGGCAAACGCGTAGGACGTGGTGAAGGTTCTGGTAAAGGCGGAACTTCTGCACGTGGTCATAAAGGTGCCGGATCCCGTTCTGGTACTTCAACCAAACGTGGTTTTGAGGGTGGACAAATGCCGTTATACAGACGTATTCCTAAGTTTGGTTTTAAAAACCTGAACAGGGTAGCATACGTACCGGTAAACCTTGACCGCTTACAAAAACTTGCCGAAGAGAAAAATTTAACAAGCATCGATTTCCAAACTTTCGTTGATAATGGTTTTGCATCTAAAAACGATATCATAAAAGTATTAGGACGTGGCGAACTTAAATTACCGGTTCAGGTAAAAGCTCACGGATTTTCAGCATCTGCTATCAAAGCTATTGAAGCTGCAGGTGGTAAAGCAGAAACAATTTAATAAACCCGATGAAGAAACTGATCGAAACCATAAAAAATATATACCGCATTGAAGATTTACGCTTCAAGCTGGCATTTACTTTCTGGATGCTGGTGATATACCGGGTG
>JAZKGM010000116.1:0-5163 GCA_040385895.1 Bacteroidota bacterium | reverse complement strand
ACAATTCCACCTGTACGGCAAAGCTCGGTCATCGCTACTTTCTTTTTTATTCCCGGTTTGTATACTTTACCTTTCACTTTTATAGCCGATTCCATGATGATTGTTTTTACTTCAGCTGCGGTTAACTGCGGATAATAGCTGCGGATAACCGCGGCCACACCTGCCGTTACCGGGGCGGCCATGCTTGTTCCGTTAAAGCTTGCATACCTGCTTTCCGGGATACATGAATAGATATCAACCCCGGGCGCAAACACATCTACATTTTGTGCAGCATAGTTGCTGAATTCTGCCGGTATTTCTTTCTTTTTTCTCCAGCCGGATGCGCCCACCTCTACCCAGTTCTGGGCGGTATAGCCTTCTATTCTGTCATTTGGAAAATTATCAAGCGAGTCGGTGTTCTTATTATCATTACCTGCTGCATGAATCAGCAGCACATCTTTGCTTAATGCATATTTCACAGCTTCATCAACAGCTGCTTTGGATGGGGAATAGCTTTTTCCAAAGCTCATGTTAATTACTTTAGCGCCCATATCAACCGCATACCTGATCCCGTTCGCCACATCTTTATCACGCTCATCACCATCGGGCACCACGCGCAGAACCATAATGCGCACCTGGTCGGCCACGCCATTCATTCCTATATTATTATTGCGTATCGCTGCAATGATCCCGGCCACGTGCGTGCCATGGTCACCGTTTGGCTCGCTTACTTTATTGTTTCCGTAATACCGTTCAAATGCATTTTCATAATTATCGCCAACAATTTCGGCACGCGGGTCAAAATCTACATTGTAATGGTAATCCACAAATTTAGAGATCTGCGTTTTCGCCTCCTCCAGTCCTTTCGAAAATTTGCTGATCACCACATAATCTTTTTTGCCCCGTTTAAACGATTGTTCAATGGATTTCTGGGCCATTGATTCATTCATATCTGCAGGTTTATATTGTTTAAACTCGCTCATCGACAAAGAGTCTTTTCCCGTTTTTAAAGCAATATTTTCAGCCCCTTTTCCCAGCGCCTTGTAAAAGTTCAGGTACATTGAATACTCGTTAAAACCTTTCATGTAGTCGGCTTTCACTTTTTGATAGTATTGGTAGTTCGCTATTTCTTCCCCTTCAAGAGCTGTTGTATCTACCTTGCCGTATTGATCTTTTAGTTTACGGTAAAGGCGGGTAAGTTCCAGGTTGTCCTCGTCAATGTTTTTGTCGGCACCGCCAATAAAATTCCAGCCGTTTATGTCATCCACGTAGCCGTTCCTGTCATCATCAATGCCATTTGCGGCAATTTCACCCGGGTTTATCCAGATGATATTCTTAAGGTCTTCATGATTCACTTCCGTTCCTCCATCAATAACGGCCACAATGATCTGTTTGCCCTGTTTGCCTTTAAGCAGTTCCGCATATGTTCTTTCGGTGCTTACCCCGTTAAACTTATCTTTTTTCGGGTCGAGATTGAACCAGTTTTTGGGAGCCTCTTTTTGTGCCATTGCAAAAATAGTTTGCAAAACAAGCGTGGCTATTAAAAATGTCTTTTTCATTAATGTATGGTATGATCAAATAATTTGGGGAAGATAGGTTAAATCAGGATGTTGTGCAGTAAGGTTACACAAATGGTAATATGTGATTATAAGATGTCGCTGATGGTTAAAGGCGGCCTTACAATAAATGCCCGGTTGTTCTTTACCACAATTGGCCGCTGGATTAATACGGGGTGTTGCAGCATCAGGTCCAGGCATTCTTTATCGCTGAGGTTTTTACCGAGATAAGGATGAAACTCCGGTTCATTCTGCCTGATGAGCTCAAGGGGCGTAATGCCAAGTAAACCGATCAGCGTGCTTAGTTCATCCCCGGAAGGTGGGGTAATGAGGTAATTTATAATTTCTACGTCCCCGTTAAGCTGTTGAAGCTGGCCAAGGGCGGTGCAGCTTTTCGAACAGGATTCATTGTGGTAGATCGTAAATTTCATGAATGAATTTAAAGTCAGACCTTTATAAAAGCAAAACCCCCCTTGCGGGGGGCTTTACCCTAGCCTATGAAACAAATTGCACCTCTACTCAAAGATGCAATATTTTAGATCGGGTTAATAGGGTTTCCGTTGCATTGGAAACACCGTACAAATATAAAACCTTTACTTGTATGTACAAACGTTTAGGTAAAGATTTTTAAGAAAAAAGTTAATCAGTTATTTTTCAACACTGATTAACTTTTTTCTGATATTAATGGTGGGCACTTTTCATGCCAAGCTTTAATTTTAATTTTTCAGTTAAATAAAGCATAACAGGAACCAGGATCAATGTAAGGAATGTAGCAAAACCAAGTCCAAATATCATGGTCCACGATAAAGGTCCCCAAAAGGCCACACTATCTCCTCCAAAGAAAATATGCGGATTGCCTTCCTGGAATAAGGTAGCAAAGTCAATATTGAGGCCCACTGCTAAAGGAACCAGTCCAAGCATGGTGGCTGTAGCTGTCAGCAGCACAGGCGTCATACGTGTACGGCCTGCTTCTATAATGGCTTCACGCATCGGCATTCCCTGTTTCAGGAGTATTTCTGTAAACTCAACCAACAGGATCCCGTTACGCACCACAATACCTGCCAGTGCGATAATACCCACACCCGTCATTACGATGGAGATCTCCATATCAAAAATAGAGAAGCCTAAAAGAACACCGATCAATGACAACAGGATCTCGCTCAGGATAATGATCGGCTTGGAGATGGAGTTGAACTGTGTTACCAGGATGAGGAAGATCAACCCTAATGAAATGAGCATGGCATTGCCCAGGAATGCTCCTGTTTCTGCCTGTTCTTCCTGTTCGCCACCCATTTTTACATTAACAGCTGCCGGTAATGTAAAGCGTTTTAGCGAGCGGTCTATTTTGGCCACGATCTCATTTGCATTATAGCCCAGCAGCACGTTGGATGATAAGGTAATGATGGGTTTTTCATTGTAACGTTTGATACCGCCATAGGTGTTGCCATATTTTACCGTGGCTACAGAAGATAAAGGGATCTGCCTGATCTGTCCACCCATATTCATATCGCGGAAGGTCAGCTTAAGGTTCATCAGCGCGCTGATGTTATTGCGCTGGTCTTTACGGTAACGGATCTGGATCGGGTACTCATCGTTGGCATCTTTAAATTTACTGACTTCCAAACCAAAAACGGCTGTACGCAGTTCACGACCGATCTGCCCGGTGCTTATGCCTTCGCGGTTTGCACGTTCGCGGTTAATTTCCACTACAATTTCCGGTTTATTGCTTTGTACATCCGATTTCAACTCTTCAACACCTGGTATAGCCAGTGAGTCAAGGTAACGTTTCATATTCCCGGCCACTTTTGTAAGCTGGTCAATGTCATCGCCTGTAATCTCTATAGCAATTGGCTTACCGGTTGGCGGGCCGTTGCTTTCCTGGTCAACCACCACTTCTACACCGGCAAGGCCTTTTGTACCCTGGCGTACCAGGTCGAGGTATTGAGCTGTTGATTGTCCATCGCGTTTTCCAAAAGGCACAAAGGCCACTGTTACTTTCCCTAAATGTGGTGTTGCATTAAAGTTGTTCTCGAATTGTGAAGGATCGTTTGCCCCGACAGCAACATTTGAGATGATGGATTCAACGAGCGGATTTTTTTCGCCCATTATTTTAAATACGCGTTCTTCCACGATCTGTGTAATAGAATCTGTGTAATGCTGCGATGTTCCGGTTGGAAGCGTAATGTATGCATACACAAAATTAGGATCGGATTTAGGAAAGAATACCACGCTTGGTTGTACAACAGCCGTTAAAAATATGCTAAAGAAAAACAGCACGACTGTGCCTATCATTAACCAGATCGGGCGGTATTTGTATAAAGCCCATTCCATAAGCCTTTTATACAGATCCTGAACTTTTGGCCATTTTACTTCCTGGAAGTTTTTGATCCATTTCCAGAACACAAAACGGTTTAATGAATACAAGCCGAACATCACCACTACAAAGTTTCCGAAGCCAAAGCTTCCGCTCAGGTATGATAAAAATGCAATTACCCCAAAAACAATAGCTACGATCTTATATCCTTTTTTATTCTTACGAACAGCATCTTCTTCTTCATGTGTTTTCATAAACTGCACTGCAAAAACAGGATTGATAATGTATGCTACCACCAGGGATGCAAGCAAAGTAACGATCAATGTAATTGGAAGATAGAACATGAACTTACCCATTACACCTTGCCAGAACGCAAGCGGGATAAATGGAGCAAGGGTGGTCATTGTGCCTGAAAAAACGGGAAGGAATACTTCGCCTGCAGCAAGCTTAGCCGCTTTTTTAATCGGCATTTTTCCATTGGCAAAGATCCGGTGGGTGTTCTCCACCACCACAATGGCATCATCCACCACGATACCGAGGGCAAGGAGGAAGGAGAATAATGCAACGGCACACGACAGGGGTACAGACATGGCCACAAACAATGCATTTGTTGTGCCCATGAAGAACATAAGAATGATCGTTACCAATACGAACCCGATAATGATCGTGTTGATCATATCGTGAAGCGTAGTACGGGTTTCGCGCGACTGGTCACCGGTAATGGTGGTTTTAAGTCCCGGAGGAAACACTTCTGCTTCGTTACGCTCGCAAATCGCTTTGATCTTATCGGCAGCATTAATTAAGTTCTCACCACTGCGCTTAATGATATTGAGGGTGATTACATTTTTGTGCTCAAGACGTGCATAGCTTTCTTTCTCTTCAAAATCATCTTTTACTTCAGCAATGTCTTTTAAATAAACAGTGGCACCGGTTTGACCACGGATCACGATATCACCGATCTTTTTGGCGTCTTTATATTGGCCGATCACATTGATCGAACGTTTCAACCCGTCCATATCAATTTGTCCGCCACTCACCGTTAAATTCTCGTAAGCAACTGCATTCTGGATGTCGTTGAAGGTAATATTGGCCACTTCGGCCTTATACATATCAACGTTTATCTGGATCTCACGGTCGAGCGCACCCACCATATCGGCACGTGTAATTTCGCGTAAGCCTTCTATTTCATCCTGCAGGTCATCGGCATAGCCTTTCATTTTATCAAGTGGCAGATCGCCACTGATATGAACCTGCATGATGGGGAACTGCGAGGCATCGATCTCGATCACCTGCGGGTCGTCAGGCATTTCGGTA
>JAZKGM010000115.1:18705-21837 GCA_040385895.1 Bacteroidota bacterium | reverse complement strand
CGTGGTTAAAGTTATTGGTGCTGTTGCTTCCTGTTAAAACGCGAATGTTGTTAGCGGCAATTGTGCCGGTTGCAGCATTCAGGAAATTGGTGTAAGCAAACACATTATTTGTTGCACCATTCTGAAGCACAAGGGTATGTGAATTTGCCGTATTTGATGTATGGCTGAAGGTCAACAATTTTCTGGTCGTTAAACCCAGCGGCCTGCCATCAATGGTTACGTTATCTGCATTATCAAGGGTTAATAATGTTGCACCGCTAACCGCAAAAGCGATCGTTTTAGTTACCGTTGCCGTATCGGCAGGAGCTATTGATACACCGGTGTACGATGCACCGCTCACATTTCCTGATTCTACCAATACGATGCCTGAAGTTTCTGTGGTGTTTGTGTGAACTTTAATCGCAATGCTTCCCTGGTGGGTACCAAGGTTAATGTTGTCGATCGCTGTTTTAAGAGTAGTGTAAGTCCCCGATGTTGTGCCTGCCGTGGCAGTAACAGTAACCTGCGCTGATAAGTAGCTGCAGGAAAGGGTTAAAAAAGTGACCAAAAGCCCCGCTTTTGTCATCACCTTTTTGAAAGTAAAGTGTAAATAATTGTTTCTCATAGTGTAAATAATTTCAGTATACAATATACATTTTATATATAAATGCACGCAACTGATTTTACACTTTAAGCATTTTTAACAATATGGTATGCATTGAGACAGCTCCTCTACCGCAGGCGCTTAAGTTAGCCTTCATGCTTTGGAATCTTTTTAGAGCAGGAGGATTTTTGTACATGAAAAGAAAAGCAGCATGGCTAAAACGCTTCGTTAAGCGTTAAATAGATCCCTTCAATACCATTTAATCCACGGCCGTAATCAAAACGCATATTGATCTTTTCGCGGGGAATGGCCAGAAACCTTACCCCTATGCCATACGAGGGTTTTACGGCATTGGATAAGCCAGTAATTGTGTTTGCCACATTGCCTGCGCCACCAAAAAGAACCATGCTTACAGGTCCCCATATTTGTTTGCGGAATTCCGCCTGTGCCGCAAGCATGTGATGATCACGGTAACGCCCGAAATAATACCCCCTCATGTAACTATCGCTTCCAATAGTACCCATTAAGCGAAAAGGAACAACACCCTCATTAAAATTACCATACAGCTGGAGGGCAAGTATGTTTTCCTTCCATAAGCTGATGTATTTTCTCGCATCAACAGTAATGTTCGTAAAATTACTGCTGCTTCCATATGCTTTATTGTAAATGGCCGATGAAACGTCAATAAAATGACCCTTTCTGGGAAAATAAATGTGGTCGCGGTTATCAAAGGAGATCATAGGGCCTGCACCCAACGATTCATATCCGTTAACCCCGTTCACACCCGATGCTTTCATCGCACTGTTTGCAATTGTGCCTATGTTATACAACTTCTCATAGTTAAACTGCACGCCTGCATAAATACCTTTACCCACCAACCTTGTTAGCTTTGCATTGGCTTTATACTGGTTAAATGTGTACAGTTCTTTGTTGCTTTCCGATACCTTATTGCCAATGCCCCAATAATTTTCGAGAAACTTGGTGTATTGAAATAATCCCCTGAGGTTGTATTTATTATCGGCTGTAAAAATTTCGAACTGGGGACGCACGCTCCACTGGTTATTTTGCGTATAGGTAAAATTTACACGCAACACGGATGGCCGGGTTAAAGGGTCATCTTTTTTTGCCCTGAAGTAATTGGCAAATGAAAGACCCAGCATCCAACGGGTTTCCGGCTTGTACGAAACGATCGGTACAATAAAATAATACTTCTTTTTAGGATTGGCAGAATCTCCCTGCACGATCTTGTAGCCCCAATCCATTGTGCGGATCACAAAATTCTTTTTCTGCGAAAAGGCGTTCAACGCTGTAAGCAACACGAAAAATAAGATGAGGGATGATTTACGGATTACAGCCATTTTATTCCAATTCCGGTTAAACGATAACCCAGATTAAGGCCAACGCTGTGGGTGTTAATATTAACAAAGCTTGTTTTAAATAGATTTATGCTTCCGTCATACACATAAAAAACGCTCAGGAACCAACGTTGATGATTATATCCTGCAATGGTTTTAGAATGAAAGGAAAGATCGAGCGGCATGCCGCTTTTAAAACCGGTATGCGATTGCCTGGTGTACCAACCCGAGCCAACGCCTGCATAAGCCGAGGGGCTGAAAAACCAGGTGCCTCTTGGCGATACAAAATTGTATGCATATCCCGGGCGTATGTTCAGGGTAATAAAACGCATCTGCCGCAAACCGCTTAACTCGGGGAAAAAACGGGGATCGTCAATGCCGCTTGCAATAATGGACGAATCAGCTTTAAGCGTGCGAAACTGGATATTGGTTTGCAAAATAAAAGACCCTGCCGTGCGCAACTGCTGTTCCTGTTGCGATATGGCCGAACGCATGGAAAACCTCCGGTGGTTCTGCGCATAAAAAAAATTGAACCCGCCTGTTGCCAGGTAAATATCAGGCCTTATGGTGCGTGGTGTAAAATCGTTGGGGTTATTATACATGCCCTGGAAATAACGGTAATATACTTCCCCTCCGAACTTACGCTGGAAATAGCCGAACGAAAAATCATAGTACTCCGTTTTTCCGTAAACAGCCTCATTGTTTTCGGTGCCTTTTATCTGAAAACCCAATGCGATGGTAAATCGTTTAAGCCCCAGGGCAACACCGGCCTGCCCACGCACATTGGGATGAAAGCGCATGGCATAGTCTTTTGTTTTTATCCGCGGGTTCACCACCAGGTCCACATCCGTAAGCCATGTGTTGAACTGCACGGTGTGCAGGCGTTTAAACCGGATAATACGGGTGGTATCATCATCATCACTTTGAGCCCGGAGCCCAAAAGCGAGAACGACAAACAGAAAAGAAAACGTATATTTTTTTAAACCCATTAAGGCATTAATCTGCCATACATACGAGGAAACGGGATGCTTTCGCGCACGTGCGGCAATTTGCAAACCCATGTCACCAATCGCTCGAGCCCTAAACCAAATCCTGCATGTGGCACCGATCCATACCTGCGCAGGTCAAGATACCACTCAAAAGCTTCCATTGGCAACTGGTGCTCCTTGATCTTCTCGATCAGTTCTTCCTTGG
>JAZKGM010000115.1:10190-18695 GCA_040385895.1 Bacteroidota bacterium | reverse complement strand
GTTCGCCACCACCCACAATTTCGCCATATCCCTCAGGTGCCAGGGTATCAACCCCACGGGCAAAACGGCTGTTGTCGGGGTCGCGTTTTAAATAAAAGGCTTTTACTTCGTGCGGCCAGTTATACACCATGATCGGCACATCGAACAAACGGGTCAATACGGTTTCATCGCTTCCGCCAAAATCGTTTCCGTATTCAAAAGTTCGTGCGCTGTTCAGCCACTGCGGGATGTTACGAGCCTGCTCTTCCAGGTCGTTAAGCTCTTGTTTAAGCTTATCTATTTTCGACTGGTTAAAGCCGATCTCACCCTTTTTCATCCCGGGTACTTTTATTTTTTCTTCCCGTTCTGCAATTTCTTTTTCCGAATCTTCTATCTGCCTTTTCACTTTCACCAGCTCTTCCTCCAGTGATGTAATGGCGTTCACCCCGTTTACATTGTCCTCTCCTTTAATGATCCTTACGGCTTCATCATAGGTAAGCCTGGGAAAAGGTTTAACAATGTTTTCCAGGATGGCCGGATCCCTGCCGATCAGTTCAAGCTCCGGTTTATTCACATTTACCACCTCGGTAACCACCGAACGCAAAAACCGCTCGATCAGGTCCATGTTATCAAAAATATCATGAAAAGCCATTTCCGGTTCGATCATCCAGAACTCCGACAAATGCCTGCGCGTTTTTGATTTCTCGGCACGGAACGTAGGCCCGAACGTATAAATTTTATTGTGCGCCATGGCCATGGCTTCGCCATACAGCTGTCCCGATTGAGACAGGTATGCAGGGTCGCCATAAAAATCGGTCTCAAATAAAGTAGATGTGCCTTCTACGGCATTGCCCGTAAACAAAGGAGAATCCATTTGAAGAAAACCTTCGCCCTGAAAAAACTTATGAATGGCAAAAATAATGGTATTGCGGATGCGCATAATAGCCCACTGCCTTTGGCTGCGCAGCCACAAATGGCGTTTGTCCATTAAGAACTCAACCCCGTGCTCTTTTTTAGCAATGGGATAATCAACCGCAACCTGAATTAAATTAATATTGCTTACCTGAACTTCGTATCCGCCAATTTGTTTTTCATCTTTAACCACGTTCCCGGTTAAGGTTAACGATGTTTCTAAAGTGGCTTTACGCGCCTCATTAAAAAGTGTTTCGCTCACTTTGGTAGCGTCAATCACGCACTGGCATGTTCCTGTTCCATCACGCAAAATGATAAAGACAAGACCTTTGCTCTCGCGTTTATTGGCCACCCAGCCTTTCAGCGAAACTTCCCCGCCTTCATATTTGCTTAGTTCTTTAATATACATTTCTTACTTTTGTTTCAGATTTTTAAAGTGCAAAAATAACAATATTTGAATAGGAGTGTTTACCTACTTATACAAACATTGGCATAATTTTTAACAGGGCAAACAAATATGTTAAAGCAAGGATTACAACAAAGACAACTGCAAAAGCTTTCACCGCAGCAAATACAATTTATAAAATTACTGCAATTGAATGCTGTTGATCTGCAGCAACGTGTAGAACAGGAGCTGGTTGATAATCCGGGTTTATTAAAAAGCGATGATGAGGATGCCGCACCAAAAGAACAGGTGGAAAATGAAGTAGAGATCGCGGAAGGCACTGAGGCCGAAAAAGATGTATCGGTGGAAGACTATATAGGTGATGAAAACTTTGATGTAAAGGAATATGTAAATGACGATTACGATTCGGACGGTTTCCATTTAAGTGACGAAGGACAGGAAGAAGAACGCAAGGATATTCCTTTTGCAGAAGCCAGCAGTTTTCATGAAAGTTTACTGGAACAGTTCAGCGCCATTGCAGGCAGCGAACGCGAAGAAATAATTGGCCGCCAGATCATTGGAACCATTGATGATGATGGATATTTACGCAGGGAGCTGGATGCGATCATTAACGACCTTGCTTTTGCCCAGAATGTGGATGCAAGTGTGGAAGAAATGCAACACTGCCTCACCAAGATCCAAAACCTGGACCCGGCAGGTATAGCAGCAACAAACTTACAGGAATGCCTCTTGTTGCAATTAAAACGCAAAAACCATGACAAAAAGGATGTGGTGCTGGCCGAAGACATCCTGAGGGACTATTTTGATGATTTTACCAAAAAGCATTACGAAAAATTAACCCGGCAGTTTAAGATCAGCGACCAGGAACTTAAAGATGCCATTGTGGTGATCACTCACCTTAATCCCAAACCGGGCGAAAGTGCATCTTCTGCAAAACCACAATACATTCAACCCGATTTTGTGTTGATCGAAAACAACGGGAGACTTGAGGTACAACTTACCGCACGTAATGCCCCCGATCTGCGCATCAGCCGCAACTATATGGAAACGCTTAAGGGATATGACGCAAATCCCAACCCAAGCAAAGACCTTAAGCAAACGGTGCAGTTCATTAAGCAAAAGCTCGACAGCGCCAAATGGTTCATTGATAGCATCAGGCAACGCCAGAATACTTTATTGCTTACCATGACTGCTATACTTGACTACCAGTACCAGTATTTATTAACGGGCGATGAAACCAAAATGAAGCCCATGATATTGAAAGATATTGCAGAAAAAGTAGGGCTTGATATTTCAACCATTTCACGGGTAGCAAACAGCAAATACGTGCAAACCGATTTTGGCGTGATCCCGTTAAAATTCTTCTTCAGCGAGGGGATAACCAATGATGAAGGGGAAGAGGTAAGCAGCCGCGAGGTGAAAAAAATCCTGAAAGACGCCATTGAGGCTGAAGACAAAAGAAAACCTTTGCCCGATGAGCGCTTGATGGAAATACTGAAAGAAAAGGGCTACAACATTGCCCGCAGAACCGTGGCCAAATACCGCGAACAGTTAAACATCCCGGTAGCCAGGTTAAGAAAAGAAATTTAAATAATTAGCCGTTTTACACTACTTGTATTCCTACCATATTCCGTTACCGCTTCCTATCAGAACCAGCACAATAACCAGGAAAAGAAGGAATAATAATAAAAAGGTGCCCGAAAAAATGATGGCTGTATAGGCAAATCCCCTTCCCTTGTACCGTTCGGGGTTTTCGTTTATTTGTTTAAGGGCTGCAAATCCCAGGACAAATCCCGCAATAAGGGTAAAAATACCGACAAAGCTTAAGAATACACTGGCAAGGCTTAGTACAAAAGCCGTTATGGCAATTCCGGGTACTGTTCTCGTGTCGACATGCGGAGGCCGCCTGTAATCCGGTGGCCTTACATTATTTTGGTTTTCACCGGGCTTTGGCTCTTCAATGATCTCTTTAATTCCATTGGCGTATTTGATCATAAATACATCCGATTTTTCGATGAAGTAGTCGGGCCCGTTAAGGTTTTCGCACTTTTTATACCTGATAGAGGCACTGTTCACCTCCAGTACCTTTGCCGAAACTTCTTCCCCGCTCCTCAGTATCATCACATCGCATGGTTCAGTTTTCGCCTGCTCATCGATAATGGAACTTTGTGGTGTATAAACCTCCTGCACAGATGCGCTGGCCATTTCAGGTTTAGGTACTGCAACAGAATCAGTCTTTTTTATGGTGGTATTCTTATGGGCAATGCGGGCATGGGCCTTTACCTGTTTAGGGTTTTTATGACTCAGCCATTCTATATGAAACCCGGGACGGTGAACCCGTTTTTGAATGGAACAGGAAGAAGCACCGAATAAAAAAACAAATAAAAAGAGCGCGTAAAAGGTTTTCATACAGGGTTATAAGGCTACGTTTGTTCGTTGCAATATACTTAGCTAATCCAGAACAAAAAACGGATTATTCAGCCGACCCTGCTTCCTGGTTTTTTTGGATGGCCTCTGCAAGGGCTTTTATAACCAAAGCCTGAACTTCCTCATCATCAAAATCCATAAAACACAGGTTCTCGGGAATGATATTAATGGGTTCGATCTTCATGTTAATTTTGGATTAGGGGGGTATAAACAAAGTGAAGCAATTTTGCCTGAAACCTTCCTACAGCAAACCCTATTTGTTTTAATTTTTATTTAATCTGCAATAAATTTATGTTGAATGGCCTTTTATTTTACGTAACCTGTGGTTCACCTATTTTGCCCACAAAAAGCGCTATGCAGCAAGTTTTTCTTTTATCCATGCCTGTTTGCACCTATTTTCGGACATTGATTTATGCAATTTAAAAACGTAGTTGGCCAGGAACACATAAAAGAGAAGTTGATCCAAACGGTAAAAAACGGCCGTGTTAGCCATACCCAATTGTTTTTAGGAAGTGAAGGGGTAGGTGCGCTGCCATTGGCCCTGGCTTATGCGCAATACATTAACTGTTCTGACCCGGCAGATACCGACAGCTGCGGAACCTGCGCTTCGTGCATCAAGTTCAGTAAACTTATCCATCCCGACCTCCATTTTACTTTTCCAACCATTGCCATCGAGAAAAAAAAGCTGAGCAATGAGTTTATACAGGAATGGCGCGAAGCATTTATCTCAAATCCTTATTTAAGCGAGCTGGATTGGATCATGACGCTGGACAGCGATGGCAAAAAGCAGGGTAATATTACCGCTGAAGAATGCCGCGATGTGATCCGCAAACTTGGCCTGAAACCTTACGAGGCCAAGTATAAAACGGTGATCATATGGCTGCCTGAATACCTGAGGCTGGAAGGAAACATTTTACTTAAACTGCTGGAAGAGCCACCGCCTCAAACATTGATCTTACTGGTGGCACAGGATGCCGACAAGGTGATTGCCACCATCCTTTCAAGGGCGCAAACGATGCGCATTCCGCGTTTGCAGGAAAGTGACATTGCAACATATCTCGCTCAAAAACTGGGTGCAGCAGCCAATGCAGCAGAAAGCATTGCACGGATAAGCGAAGGCAGCATTGTGCAGGCCACCAGCTTATACAAAGCAGGTAACACGGATTATTTCGAGCTGTTTACCTCCTGGATGCGTTTATGCTACAACTCGCGCAAAGAACTGGATAAGGTTACAGCCTGGGTTGACAAAGCTGCCGCAGAAGGACGCGAATTTTTAAAAAGCTACCTGGGTTATTGCCAGCATATGCTCAGGGCTTGTTTCATTTATAAGTTCGGGGACGAAAAATTACTGAGGCTGAATGATACCGAAAAAGAATTCGTGCAAAAATTCAGTGCGGCCCTTACCCGCGAAAATCTCCCGGAGATCGTCCAGGTTATTAACCAAAGCAGCATGCACATAGAACGCAATGCCGATTTAAAAATCACCTTTTTAAATCTTTCTTTGTATATTGGCAGGCTGTTGAACAAGCAGAAGGCAGCCTAAGCTGCAGGAGAAAGCAGGAATGTTTTCCCGATATTATTTTAACTGTATTTTTAAATAGAATATATAAACATGGGATGTGGAACAGGAGGATGCAGTACCGGTGGAGGTTGTAGCAGCGGAGGCTGCAGCACCGGTGGATGTAATAAATTAAATACTTTCGACTGGCTGGCCGAAATGGACATGCCTGCCTATATGAAGCCCTTTGATATTGTAGAAGTACGCTTTAAAGGCACCCGGAAAGAATTTTACAAAAACTCGAACAATGCAGATATCACCAACAACGAACTGGTGGTGGTGGAAAGCGAGAGCGGTGGTTATGATATTGGCAAAGTGGCCTTAAAAGGCGAGTTGGTTAAACTGCAGCTGAAAAAGGCCGGTATTGTTGATTACGAAAACCGTGAATTTCCTAAAATATTACGCAGGGCCAGCGCCTCTGATGAAGCTAAGTACAAAGAAAATGTAGAGCTTGAAGTGCCTACCATGTACAAAGCGCGGAGCATTGCCATGGAACTTGGCCTGCAAATGAAGCTGAGTGATGTGGAATACCGGGGCGACAGGCGAAAAGCAACTTACTATTATACAGCAGATGACCGCGTTGATTTTCGCGAGCTGATCAAACGACTGGCCGATGCTTTTAAAGTGCGCATTGAAATGCGCCAGATCGGCTACAGGCAAGAGGCCGGAAGACTGGGTGCAATCGGCTCGTGCGGACGCGAATTGTGTTGCAGCACCTGGCTCACCGATTTTAAAATGGTGCATACCAACGCAGCCCGTTACCAGAATTTATCGCTTAACCCATTAAAACTTTCAGGCCAATGCGGTAAGCTTAAATGTTGCCTGAATTACGAGCTTGATTCTTACCTGGAAGCATGGAAAGAATTTCCGGAATCGGATAATGTGGTGCTTGAATTTGCCAACGGCCCTTACCGCCAGGTAAAAACAGATATTTTAAAACGGGTGATGTGGTTTGCCCCGATACAGGAATTTGGGGGCGAATGGCTAAACCTGAAAGTAAACGAGGTTAAAGAATACCTGCAACAGAACCGCGATGGTGTTAAGCCGGAACTGGTGGTTGCCAAAAAAGAACCGGTTAAAGTTGAGCTTGATTTTCAAAACGATATGGGCGTGGGCAGCCTTACCCGTTTGGATGAACGCAAACCAAAACGTGGCAGCAAAAGCAATAGCCGCAACGACAGAAACCGGAACCAGCCTAATAATAACCGCGATAACAGGCAGGCGCGCGACAACCAGGAACCACAGGGGAACCGGGAACAAAAACCACAACAACCCCGTGAACCGAAACCACGTACCAATCAACCTGCAAACCGGGAACAAAAACCGCAGCAGCCACGCGAACAAAAACCACGTAACCCCCAGCAACCGCGCGAGCAGAAGCCAAGGGAAAACAATGCTGAAAAACCGGCAGAAAATCAAACACGTGAACCCAGGCCAAACCCGGAAGGTGGTAACAGGAATAACAACAACCGCAACAGGAATAACCGCAACCGCAATAACCGTGATGCGAACAATAACAACCAAACCCCTCCTCCCGCCCCGCCTGCCCAGTAATGAACAAGAATACGTACAGTTTTTTCATCGTGATCATGCTGTTTTTAACCGCATGTGATCCTGCACGTTTGTATGAAGAAAACAAAAACATTGAAGATAACGCCTGGTATTATAAAACGAAGGTTCCTTTTGATGTCCAGATAAAAGACACTTCGAAGTTTTATAATGTGCTCGTTAATTTAAGGGTTGACGCCAATTACAAATACAGCAATATTTTTATGCTGGTTAATACCACAAACCCGGAGAAAAAAACCGACCAGAGAAGGATAGAGATACGCCTGGCCGATGAAAGCGGTAAATGGATGGGAAGCGGGCTTGGCGATCTGTATGATTACCAGTTCCCGGCCTTTAAAAAAGTAAAATTCCCGCAACAGGGTTTTTATCGTTTTGAACTGGAGCAAAACATGCGCGATGATACCTTAATGTATATCAAATCTGCAGGAATCAGGATCGAGGAATTTGTGGAAGAACAATAAAATCGCTATGCGCATTTTTTTGTTCATACTCTTAACTGTTATCCTTCACGCCACATATTCGCAACCGGAGAAGGGCCTCATTGCACAGTCATCATCAACGGAGAACTTCACCCCAGACTCCAATACGTATTATTTACCTGCCTACAAACATGTAAGCATCTACAGCCGGCCCGACATCCGTTCGAAAATATTTCATAAAACAGGATCGTTTCCGATTCATTAAGGGTGATGGAAGTATACCCCGAAAAGCTGGCACGTTTTAAAGGCATTTATGGGTACTGGTGCAAAGTGTCGTTCCCGTTAAACGGAAAACGATTTATCGGGTATGTTCCCAGCCAGCTGCTGGCAATGGTGAACATAAGGGAAAACAACATCAACTACCTCGTGCTGGTTGATGAATATAAAAACAACAGGCTTACATGCTCCCTTAAAATTATTGATCATTTTCAACTCATCGCTGAACATAAATTTGAACCCGTTACGCAGGATGTATATTATCCGGTAGAGAAAGACACTACTGCCGCATTTGTATCTGCCTATATAGACCTTGAGCTGTTTAACAACAAAGGGCTTGAAGGCATAGACAGAATAGCCAGGGTGAGCACAAGCGTAGGTGCCTGCGGGGTTTGGTATGGGTCCAACATTTTTTTACTTGCACAAAACAAGCTCATCCATTCCATGATGGAAGAAGGGATCGTTGACGGAGGCGTTTACAATTACGGATACGCGCATTTATTTCCCGAAGACAGCCTGGGACAAAAAGGTATTGTTCTCAGAAATACCTGGCATTATGAATCAGCGGAAGGTGATACGTTTGCCGACACCTGGCATACGCAGGTAAAACTGCAGTGGGAAAACCTTACTTTTAAAAAACTGGATTCCACCTATTCCTCTAAAAGGGTGAATATAATGGAACAACAGACCGAAAGCCCCTAAAACAATTTTACAGCAAATATCATTTAACAGTAAATGGATATTGCCTTACTTATTCTTGCGTTTATTCTTATCCTGGTGGGTTTTGCCGGGAGTATTTTACCTGCTTTACCGGGGCCTCCATTTGCTTTCCTCGGCTTGCTGATCACTTATTTTACTTCTTACCAGCCAATAGGCCTATACTGGCTCATTGCTTATGCCGCTATGGTGATCGTAATGGCCATGGCCGATCTGTGGCTCCCCGGGCTGGCCACGAAGCT
>JAZKGM010000115.1:0-10180 GCA_040385895.1 Bacteroidota bacterium | reverse complement strand
CCACCAGCGCATCGGCGCCGTCCAGCGCTTCGACCGGGCTGGCCACGAAGCTCACCAACGGAAGCAGGCAAGGCATCCGCGGGGCGAATGCCGGGATGATCATTGGCTTGTTTGTGCCTGTTCCCTTCGCAGTATTTATCGGTGCTTTTGTGGGCTCGGTGATCGGGGAGTTAATGAGTGGTAAAAATCAACGGCAGGCTTTTATTGCCGCGTTCGGTGTGTTCATCGGCCTGCTTGGCGGCATTGTAATGAAATGCCTGCTTTGCCTCGCCATGTTATTGCACCTTATTCTTGCACTCCTGTTCCATTCGTCAGATGCCAATACTTTTGCCTTCTGCCACCAGTTTTAAACGTTCGGCCTCAAACCAGTCTTCAAATTTTTTTGCCTGCTCCTCCTGCAATTCATCCAGCGAAAAACGGGTAAACTTGATCGTTTTTCCTTTTTTCATAAACAGGTTCTCGTAATGGGTGCGCACATTTTTTAATAATGGCTCCGCATCGGCATTGGCATGCACATTGTTTTCAATAACAGCCGGTTCTATCTGCAGATGGCTCAGCATGTTTATGGTGAATGAAAA
Source organism: Bacteroidota bacterium (assembly GCA_040385895.1). Taxonomy (GTDB): domain Bacteria; phylum Bacteroidota; class Bacteroidia; order UKL13-3; family UKL13-3; genus UBA6183. Next base: position 9,602 of record JAZKGM010000115.1, on the reverse strand, counting down.
CAATTCATCACTGTCTGTTTTAAAGTTAATAAGGCCTCCCGGCTTTAAGATGGCTTTGTATAACCTTAAAAAACGGGAATGCGTTAAGCGGTGTTTTGCGCTGCGCATGCGCACGAACGGATCGGGAAAGGTGATCCAGATCTCATCCACCTCACCATCATCGAACAGCTCGTTGATGCGGTGCATAATGGCACGCATAAAAGCCACATTGGTTAAATGCTGTTCAATGGCTTTGGATGCCCCAACCCACATGCGGTTGCTTTTTATATCAATGCCGATAAAGTTCTTGCCCGGAAATTCTTTAGCCAATGCAACCGTATATTCCCCTTTTCCGCAACCAAGCTCCAGCACGATCGGGTTGTTGTTCTTAAAAACACTGCTTCGCCATTTTCCTTTAAGGTCGTATGCAAAGTCGAACGTATGCCCGTATTCCGAAAATTCTTTGAATCGCTTTAGTTTTTGTTTAGCCATTTGTTTAGTTCAAACGAGGCGCAAAAGTGATGAAAAATTAAGAATGTTCAAAAGGAAGATTAAGCAGCACCCATACTTCGTGATATTAAAAAAGCAGGCTGAATCATCAGCCTGCTTTTTTAAATAATTCCGGTTATTTTTTTATTGTTTGATGAAGCGTTTGGTTGAGCTGTTTCCATCGGCAGAAGTAAGCCGGATAAAGTATAACCCGTTTGCCAGCGCGCTTACATCAACGCTGTTGGTGTTCACCACACCATCCTGCATGATTTCCATTCCTTTGGCATCATATATTTTTACAGAGGCTAGTGAAGCCGGAGTGCTTAATGTAAACGTAAGCACATCTGTTACCGGATTCGGAAACATCGTGAACAGCACCTCATTCTTTTCATTCAGCCCGGTAGCCAATGTCCCCGTTTTATAATCAAAATCGAAATAGATGTTGTCTTTACCCTGCTGGCTTACAGGTAGCTTTGTTGCGGTACATTTAATAACCACGTATTGGGCTCCGCCACGTATGCGGCCTATATAAACTTCATCTTTCTTGACGGCATCAACGCTTTGAAATGCCATTGCATCATTGTAAACACCTGAAATATCTTTCACATCATCGGCACCGGCATAATCAAAATTTGCAGGAGCTTTCATCCATTTGGTTGTGCCGTTTCCTTTAATATCACCGGCCCATATGGTGCTTATGCCAGAGGTAAAGCCTAGAAGAGAAGCCCCACTCCCTGTTCCGAACGGCCCGTTATGTTCAACCATATCCAGGTTCTGGTTTTCCCCGTTGGTATAAGGCCCCATTGTACTTTCTTTAAAACTATTGTAGTAATTTCCGCTTACAAAATCATACCCCGACTTCGAACCATTGGCATCCTGTCCCAATGCCTTGCCTGTCATGTCAGAGCTGTGGTGTTCATAAAACCGCAATCCTGTTTTTTCTGTGAGCGCCTGGGCTGATAATGCCGTTGATGTGATGAATAAAATGGATGAGATCGCCAGCTTTTGTACTTGTTTTTTCATTGATTTAGCTTGTTAGTGTTTAGCCTGAGATGCATACAGCGGCCTTTAAGTTGCAGTTTGATCACTTTTAGCAAAGTTTTAAGTTTTTCCGCATTTGATCCGGGTTGCGTCTTTATGAAATAATCATTCATATTTGCGCCCATAATTTTTTACAGCATGAAAAGCAGGTTATTGATCATAATAGCATTACTCTCTTTAATTACACAATCGTTTAAAGAGCCCCTTGCCTATAAAATTTATGATAAGCAGGGTAAGGAAGTAACCTGGAAAGAGGTCATTAACTTTTGCAAGCAAAGGGATGTCACCTTTTTTGGAGAACTGCATGATAACCCCGTTACGCATTGGCTGCAGTTTAAGCTCACCAAAGACCTGTATGATGAGAACAATAACCTTACACTTGGTGCCGAAATGTTTGAAGCCGACCAGCAGGTGATCATGAATGAATATTTAGCTAAACTCATCAGCGAAAAGAGCTTTGAAGCGGAAATGCGCCTATGGAAAAACCATAGAACAGATTACAAACCCCTGCTTGATTTTGCTATGGATAAAAAGCTGCCTGTGGTGGCTACCAACGTTCCGCGCAGGTATGCTTCTGTGGTGGCAAAAAAGGGCAAAGACGAACTGATGAAAGTAACCGATGAGGCAAAGCGGTTTATTTGCCCTTTGCCTTATGAGGTGGACACTACATTAAGCGGTTACCGTGAAATGATGCAAATGGATATGGGGCATGGAAGCAGCATCAACATGGTGTATGCACAGGCCATAAAAGATGCAACAATGGCTCATTTTATAAGCAGCAATCTAAAGGCTAAAGGGCTGTTCGTGCATTACAACGGAGCTTACCACAGCGAAAGCTACCAGGGCATTATCCACTACCTTAAAAAGTACAGCCCGAAAGCAACGGTTGCCACCATAACAACGGTGCAACAAAAAGATGTTTCAACACTTGAAAAGGATAACATGGGCAAAGCTGATTTTATCCTGGTGGTTGATGAAGAAATGACACGGACGCATTAATGCATTGCTGAACCTAGTTTTAAAAGCACCTCTTGTTTGATTTCATGTCCGCCTTCAAACTCAATCACCTTTGCATGGAGCTGCTGCATTAAAGCATAAACACGCTCCTTTTTTTCGGGAGTAATAAAAGGGTCGTTGTTACCGGTTATGTATGTGGTTTTAATGGCTTTTATTTTAGCAGATACCGGCTCGCTAAGTTCTTTTCCGATCTCACCTGCGTAGGCTATAAATTCATCTGTTTTGTACAGCGTATGATGAATGAACCGCGAAGCAGTGGTCACACCCTGCGAAAATCCAAACACAACAACTTTTATATTGGAAGGTATGTTTAATGAGGCATACAGGGCATCGAGGTAGGCAAGGTAATCGTTGATCTCGTGCTCCCGGTCCTCGCTCGTCATCCAGCTTGCTGCCGGTTTTCCTCCGAATCCCTTAGCATAAAACCTGTTCAGCCCTTCAGGTGCAACAATAAAACGGGTGCCGTTATTAAGCACTTCAAAATCTGCAATAAAATCAGCGGCCAGCTGCGCATAACCATGCAGCACAAACCAAACTTCTTTGGTCGCACCGTTCAATTCACCCAAAGTGAAATAACGCGCACTTTTTGTAATTGTTATGTGATTGCTTTTAGCCATGGATCAGGTAAAACAGTCATTCCAAACAGAGGTGTGAATACCTTCATTAACAGATTATCCCAGGTTTCCTTCTTTCAGGCGTTCTGTGTTTTCAGCGATCTGGAGCTTGTCAATAAATTCCTGGATCTCCCCGTTAACAACCTCGGGCAGGTTATAAACCGTTAGCCCGATGCGGTGATCGGTTACACGGCCCTGCGGATAATTATAGGTACGGATCTTTGCAGAACGATCGCCCGTTGAAACCATTGTTTTACGCGAGCTGGCTATTTTTTCGTTGTGTTTCTGCAACTCCATTTCATACAGTTTTGTGCGAAGCATCTGCATGGCCCTTGCCCGGTTTCCGAGCTGTGTACGCTCAACCTGGCACACCACTACTATCCCGCTCGGCCTGTGCGTAAGCATTACCTTACTTTCCACCTTGTTCACATTCTGCCCGCCTGCACCGCCCGAACGCGCGGTTTGCATATCAATATCGGCAGGGTTCAGGTCCACGTCCACTTCCTCTGCTTCCGGCAAAACCACAACCGTTGCTGCGCTGGTATGCACACGTCCCTGCGCTTCCGTATCAGGAACACGCTGCACACGGTGCACGCCACTTTCATACTTTAATACGCCATACACATCTTCGCCCGATACCTCCACCACGATCTCTTTATACCCGCCAACAGTGCCCTCTGTAAAATCAATGACCTCTGTTTTCCAGCCGCGTTTTTCGCAAAAGCGCATGTACATGCGGTAAAGGTCGCCCGCAAAAATACTGGCTTCGTCCCCACCTGTTCCTCCGCGGATCTCAAGCACCACATTTTTTTCGTCTTCCGGATCCTTTGGAACAAGCAATATGCGGATCTCTTCTTCCATAGGGTCCACCTGCGGGATCAATTCATCCAGCTCCAATTTGGCCATTTCACGAAGTTCTTCGTCCTTTTCGGTGCTTAGCAGCTTTTTATTGTTCTCAATATTACCCACCAGGTCGCGGTACTGGTAGTATTTTTCCACCACTTTACTTAATTCTTTATATTCTTTATTAAGCTGGGTAAACCGTTTCATATCCCCCACCACATCAGGCTGCGAAAGCATATCCTGAACCTGGTCGAACCTAACCTTTATCGTTTCTAACTTATTTAACATAGTGCAAATGCAGGCGAAGCTGCTTTTAAAAAGAGGTGCAAATTTGGTGATTTTTACTCACATCACCAATTGAAGAAGCTAATAAGCGTAAATGGCCACCGTATCGGGCTTAAGCAGGTAGACCCGCTCTTTTTCAATGCTCATTTTTTTCAGGCCAACCGTATCGGGTAATGTAAATTCAGAAACCTGCGATGCCGACCAGTTGTAGCGGTTAAGGTTCCTGTTGAGGGTATAAAAAAGATAGTTGCCCAATACTTTAACATCTGCTGTACCTTTTATAGGGATCGTTTTAATGTAGGACGCAAAAACATCGAACATGAGCACCCCGTTTACCGAATCAACCACAAATACCCGGTCGTTATTATCACACAAGTAGTTTACTGATGCATTGCCAATGATGTACTGGCGGATATTCCCGCTGGTTTGTTCGATCTCCCCGGTTTTTTTTACCTTTTTTAACTGGAGGTCGCCCATATCAAAAACCCACACGTTGTTGTCGTACGACCTTGCTATTGCGCTGGCCTGGATAACCCCCGCTTTGCTTAGATCGAGGTCGCCCCGAAAAGCCAGGTTATTATCCAAAAAAACAACGCGGTTCAGTTCCTTATAAAAAACATTAATTTCCATGGGGTTAGTGGCATCTACCTGTGTAATGTTCCCGGTATAGGAGTAATTAAGCGTTCCGATAAGCTTTCCGTTGCGCCCGTATTTATTCAGCTGGTTGGTTTGTGTTACTACAAAAAGATTGCCCAGCTGGTCGGTGCTGATCAGTTTTGCATTGGTGGCAATGGCTGCCACAAAAGTAAAAGGAAAAGACTTTGGCTGCTGAAACGATTGAAGGATCAAAACGGCAAACGTTATAAGAATCAGTTTCAGTTTCATTGTTCAAACTTTTTTAAAGTTAACGTTTCTCCGTCAAAAACCCCAAAGGTGTAATAAGCCATCCAGTCGCCCAGGTTTACGTACCGGCTGTTTTCTCCCACTTCGCGTATCATCGGTAAATGCCGGTGACCAAACACAAAGTAGTCAACATGTTTGTGTTTGAGGAATTCTTTTGCATACAACACCAGGTACTCCTTATCATCTCCATAATACTGGGCATTCTCGGTGAAAGTATGTTGTTTGCTGCGGGCCGAAAACCAATTGGCTATTCCGATGCCAATATTAGGGTGAAAAAAGGCAAACAGGCGCTGAAAAAAATAATTGCGGTAAATGCCCAATATAAACTTGAACCATTTTTGCCCCGGACCCAACCCATCGCCATGCGCAATATGAAAGATCTTATTGTTAAGGGTAATGGTAACCGGCTTGTTGTACACTTCGCAACCCAGTTCTTTTTTGAGGTAGCCAAACTGCCACAGGTCGTGGTTGCCATGGAAAATATGAAGTTTAACACCTGAATCGCTTAGCTCGGCAAGCTTACCCAGTAAACGGGTAAACCCTTTTGGGACAACACTTTTAAACTCGAACCAGAAATCGAACAGATCGCCCACCAGGTAAATATCCGAAGCATCATGTTTAATGCCATCGAGCCAGCGTACAATGCGTTTTTCGCGCACTAAACTGCTTTCGTAATCGGGTACTCCTAAATGGAAATCGGAAGCGAAGTAAATTTTTTTAGCGGGATTCAATGCTGCAATAATAGCTTATGGTTGTTTAATACAGAAGTACCTATGCATGATCATCTATCAGGAAAACAAATAGCTCTTTAGGACCATGAGCGCCTATTACCAGGTTATTATCAATATCGGTGGTTCGGCTCGGCCCGGTGGTAAAGCTTAACATACCGGGCGTGCTTCTTCCGTACCTGTTCCTGATGTGCTGCATGGCATCTTTCATTTCGAGCACCACCTGCGAGGTGAAGGCTACAACAATATGCACAGGCACAAACGCACTGATGGCCCGTGCATTTCTTGCCGAACTCAGCAATATGGTTCCCGTACGCGCCACAAGGCTTTCGCAGCTTGTAATGCCTATCTGCGCCTTGTCTAGCAGTGTTTTATCATAGCTGAAAACAATGCCGCTGTCTTTTAACTGGCTTTGCAGCTCATCCTCCCAGCAATGAATGTTCTTATATTTTCTACGCTCGATCAGCGTAAGAAGCTTATCAATGAAATCAAATTTATTGTCGCAAAAAATAAACTGGCCCTGGGCTTCTGTAAAATTACGGGCAAAGGTTTCGAGTATCGGCTCATGGGCGGATGGCGCAGCATACACATTGCTTTCGAGGTCAATATTGCTGTATAAAGCTTTCGACTTGAAAATAAGGGCCTGCCGCACTTTTTTCAATATCTTTTCTTTAGCCGTGGTTGTATTTTGCTCAATTGCCACAGGCAGCAAGATAGTTTTTTTTATGAGAAAACTAAAAAGGCATATGGGGTGAAGCGATCAATTCTGCGTGTGGGGGTTGTGTTTTTCAAACGGCATCAGCGAAGCCCCGAACGTTGCGAGCTGAAACGCCTTTTCAATATTTAAGCGGCTTTCCGCATCATCCCAATCTATAAAAATTGCATCCACGTAACACAACAGTTGCAACAACATACTTTCACTCTCTTCAACGTTATTCATGGCTAGTAAATAATAGTATCATAATGATGAATACGATTATAAGCCTTTATTGGATTATAACCTGCAAAAACAAAAATAAAGGTTCATGTGTCCTTATTTTAAATTAACTTGTTTTCATCATGAAAAATGTATTGCTGGCCTTTCTTTTATTATATGCAGCCTCACAGCATCTTTATGCCCAATTAACCCCTGTTCAATCGTTAAGCCTGGAACAACGCCAGGTAGAAGTTCCAGACAAGTTTAAAGCGGTGTTCACCGGTAACTTTACAGTTAATGTTCCACCCGGCTACAAGGCACGGATCTTTTATGCAGGTGGTTTGGGTAAGCCCCGGTTTTTAAGCTTTGACCATAAAGGCGTGCTGCATGTGTCCGACCAGACCAATGGAAAGGTTTATGCCATGCCGGATGCAAACCAGGATGGAATAGCCGATACCCTGATCGTGGCTGCGGAAGGCTTTTCGGGCAATCACGATGTGAAGTTTTACAACCGTTTTATGTATGTAACGGAAGAAAAAAAGGTATGGAAACTTACTGATGCCGACAGCAATGGGATATATGAGCTCCGGGATGTGCTGATCGACAACCTGGCCCAGGGTGCGCCAACGGGGGGACATCGCACACGAAGCATTGCTATTGATTCCATTAACCAGAAGATCTATGTTTCCATTGGTTCGGCATGTAATGCCTGCCGGGAGGAGCAACGGGCCGCAATTGAACAATATGATATTGACGGCACCAACAGGCGGATATTTGCCAACGGGGCGCGTAATGCAGTAGGTTTAACGCTGCACCCTTCCACTAATAAATTGTGGGCCAATAATAACGGGAGCGATAACCTTGGCAATGTCATTCCACCCGAGTGGATCGATATCGTTCGCAATGGCGGTTTTTATGGTTATCCGTTTGCTTATGGAAAAAAAACCTGGGTTGATTTTAATGCCGCTTCCGATTACCAGGCATTGCTTCCCATCACTTCATCAGACAGTGCAAAAGTGAATAAAATGATCCTGCCGGCTGCACAGATCGAAGCACACAGCGCACCCATGGGGATCACTTTTTTGAATCCCTCTTTCCCCGATCATTTAAAGAGCGGAATGATAACCGCACTGCGCGGATCATGGAATGCACCGGGCGATCACCGCGGATACAAGCTCGTATATGTTGATTTTACAGACGGGCAGGATACCACGGCTAATTTTGTAGCCGATTTTTGCACGGGTTTTATTACGGATACCGTTGCCAGAACATATTGGGCAAGACCGGTTGGGGTAGCCATTAATAACAATGGCGAAGTGTTTATGAGCAGCGATGAAACCACTAAATTCATCATGCACATTTATCGCGAAAAAAGTGTGGGGTTGAATGAACAGCTTAATGACAACCGCATTACGCTTTACCCTAACCCTTCAAACGGATTGGTTTATATCGAGGTTGGAACGGATGAAAAGCCAGTTGTAAGGCTGTATGATGGAAAAGGAGCTGAAATAAAAGTGAGCAGCAAAACGGAAGATGGTAAAATAAGTATGGATGTAAGCCGGCTCACACCCGGGGCCTATACCTGCATCATTACCGGAACTAAAGGAAGCACATCCCGGAAGATCCTCATCCAAAAATGACGGTTGCATTTTTGTTCGGGCCTTTATTCGATCTGCATTAAATGAATGCATCCGGTTCAAGGATCTGTTTTAAATGATGTTCCAGGTGTTCCACATAATCAACAATGAGAAATGCCAGGGCCACAGGTTCGTTTCCTCCAGCAAGGCACTTGTTCAACAGGCGTTCGGCCGGAATGCGCCTGCTTACTTCCAACAAGTGCTGGTTATAATGGCACCATAAATCTATCACCAGTTTACCATCAGCTTCCTGGTAAAAATTAAGCGCATTCCATTTGTCGGGGTCGTATGAAAGAGACGGAACATTTTCGTATTGGGTACTGATAAACCGTTGATGGTTGTTAGCAGCACTATCAATTAAATGACCGAGGATCTCCTTTTTGCTCCAGGCGGCTGCAGCAGGTTTTGCAACAAAATCACGTTCATGAATAGCATATAGTTTAGCAGGAATAACCGTAAGCAAATGCTCCATCCGCTTAATAGCTACTTCTACGTTTGATAAATGATCCATATTAATAATCACTTTAGCTTTACCCAAACCGGGCAATGGTCGCTGTGCAATGCATCGGGATGAATACCGGCTGCTTCAAGCCTTTCCTCCAGGGGCCGTGAAGTCATACAATAATCAATGCGCCAGCCTTTATTATTATTCCGGGCATTGGCCCTGTAGCTCCACCAGCTGTAGTGATGCGGGTTCTTATTAAAATGCCGGAAGCTGTCGGTAAAACCTTCTTCTATAAATTTACCTATCCAGGCCCGTTCGCCCGGTAAAAAACCACTGCTGTTCTTATTGCTCACCGGATCGTGGATATCTATGGCCTCGTGGCAGATGTTATAGTCGCCACATACGATCACATTCTTTTTTTCGAGCACCACTTTATTAATATGGGCATTAAAGTAATCAAGCCACTGCATTTTATAATCCTGCCGCACATCGCCTGTTGTGCCCGATGGAATGTAAACGCTTATTACGGTTAAATCACCAAAATCGGCTTGTATGATACGGCCTTCGCTGTCGTAAGCTTCATCGCCAAAACCATATACCACATTTGTGGGTTCAAGCTTACTAAAAACAGCCACCCCGCTGTATCCTTTTTTTTGTGCGCTGTGCCAGTAACGTTTGTAGCCGAATAGTTCAAAGCTGCTCAGA
>JAZKGM010000114.1:3590-8792 GCA_040385895.1 Bacteroidota bacterium | reverse complement strand
GTAAAAAGGAATTACTCGCTCTGTCGTTCTTAAACAAACCCCCGTATACACAATGTGTGTGGTACCACAGATCTCTTTCAGCATGGCAAATGCTTCTTCGGGAGATCCCGGTTTATTCAGTACATGATCGTTCACCCAAACAATGGTATCGGCTGTAACCAGTAATTCATCTTCAGCGACCGGCAACGGGTAGGCCCTCGCCTTTTTTTCTGCAAGGTATAAGGCAATCTGTTCGGCACGTAAGTTTAAAGGGTATGATTCATCCACCTCATAAGTATCGACTTCGTAGGGCAACTCCAGGCCTTTGATCAGCTCCTGCCTGCGCGGTGATTTGGATGCGAGGATTATTTTTTTATTGAATTTCATGTTGCTTTAGTGAAACAGATTTACCCCGAGTTTATTTCCTAATTGTTTTAAATCTTCCACCACAAGATCGTTTAAAGGGATGCCGTTTAACAGGCGTTCTTTTGTGTGCTCAAATTCAGGCTCACCGGGAATAATTACAGGGACATGTTCATCAATACGTTCCGCCTGTTTAAACCGTTCGATCCAGTTATCCATATGGGCTTTAAATTCATCTGCAGGCCTGAACGCATCAATGCGCATGGCACCTAAAAAATGCCCGATGCCTTTTCCGGGCTGGTTTTCCAGTGGATCCAGAAATGCCACGAAAGGAGGCACCCAGGGGCCGTAATTAGCGCCACTAAGCACTGCACTAAAAATATCGACCACAGCACTTAAGCCAAATCCTTTATGCCCTGCCTGTGTTGCACCGCTGCCCAAAGGTTGTAAAACGCCACCGTTTTTCAATGCATTCGGATCTGTTGTATTGTTACCATCTTTGTCCATGATCCAGCCCTCGGGCACTTGCTTATTTGCCCGCTGGGCTATTTCAAGCTTGCCGTTTGCCGCTGTGGAAGTGGCCAGGTCGACCACCACAGGCTGTTGTTTATTGGCCGGAAAAACATAACACATGGGGTTTGTGCCAAGCATGCGCTCTTTGCTGTGGGTAGGCGCCACAAGCGGGCTTGCATTGGTCATGGCAATACCGATCATATCATGCTCAAGGGCCATCATGGCATGATAGGCGGCTATACCGAAATGGTTCGAATTCTGAATGGCCACCCACCCGGTTCCCGCATTTTTTGCTTTATCAATAGCGATCTTCATGGCTTTAGGCGCCACTGTTAAGCCCAATCCGCCATCCGCATCAATGGTTGCTGTTGATGGCGTTTCATGAATGATCTTCCAGGCTGGATTCATGTTGGCTCGTTTGGCTTCCCATAAACGAACATAACCAGACAAGCGGGCCACTCCATGCGAATCAATTCCCCGAAGATCGGCACACAGCAAAACATCGGCCGCAAGTGCAGCATCGGCTTCGCTCATTCCGCATGTTGTAAATACAGTCCTGGTAAAAGTATGGAGGTGTTGATGGGATAAATTGATCATATCAGATTGATTTCAGCACCAGGCTAAAAATAACATTTATTGTTTTTATAATCCCTGTGCAAGCACATCGGCAATGTGCAGGGTTTTCAGGTTAATGCCTTTTGCTTTGATATAACTGTCGAGCTGGATCAGGCAACTGTAATCGGTTGAAATAACATACTCGGCTCCTGTTGCCAATGCATTTTCAACCTTCTGTTCGGCCATGGCCACACTAATTGGTTCGGCCTTTACGGCAAAGTTCCCACCAAAGCCACAGCAGGTTTCGCAATCTTTCATCTCCACCAACTGCAGGCCCTGCACCTTCTCCAGCAATTGCCTGGGTTGGGATTTAATATTGCATTCGTTCAACGCACTGCACGAATCGTGATAAGTGGCTTTTGCGGTAAGCATGCTTCCCAGCTCGGTAACTTTTACCACTTCGATGAGGAACTCGCTCAGTTCAAAGATCTTTTTCTGCAACTGGCGAAAACGGTTGTGATGGGAAGAATTCTGGAACAGAAAATCATATGAATTGCGGATCATGCCCACGCAACTTGCCGAAGGGCTTACCATATACCTGTTGGGGTCCACCTCACTTAAAAATTTCACCCCGACCTCGCGCGCCTCCTCCCAGTACCCTGCATTAAAAGCTGCCTGGCCACAACAGGTTTGCTCCACATTATAATTAACATGGCAGCCGGCCTTCTCCAAAACCTTTATGGTATTAAAAGCTGTTTCGGGCCTTAGCTGATCTATAAAACAGGGAATGAATAAATCTACCTTCATGGTGTTTAAGGATGAAGTGTTTTAAAATTCTTGATGCGTGCAAAAAAGAACAGGCCAATGAGGAAATACACGGTAAGCGCAACAATGGAGGCGCGCATATTACCCGTTAACCCGTTTATCAGCCCGTAGCTGAATGTGCCCAGCACGATCGCCACTTTTTCACATACATCATAAAAACTGAAATAGGAAGCGGTATCGGGCGTGTTATCGGGAATGATCTTGGCAAACGTTGACCGCTGCATGGATTGGATGCCGCCCATTACAATACCCACTACAAATGCCAGGAAGTAAAATTCGTAATCGGTATGAACAAAATACGCAAACACACATACACCGAGCCACACGCATACCATAAGAATAAGCGTATGCATATTCCCGAGCCTGGCCGACACCCTGGAAAACAACCAGGCCCCGCCAATGGCCACCAGTTGAATGATCAATATCGTGATGATCAGCTTGGCCGTATCCAGCTTTAATTCTTCTTCACCAAACAAACTGGCCACATACATCACCGTTTGTACACCCATGCTGGTAAAGAAAAAGCCCGCGAGGTATCTTTTTATCAGGGGTTGGGTTTTAATCTGCCCCCAAACCTTCTTCAGCTCTTCAAAGCCTTTAAACAAAACATTGCCCTCGTGCATCTTTTCGGTTTTGTTTTCAGGAACGCGTTTAAATAAAAACTGCGCAAAGCCGGCCCACCATAGGCCTACCGATACAAACGACAACTTGGTTGCAATCCCGGTGTAATAATCTTTTGCACCTGCAATGGCCTGTTCTGCCGTTAATGCCCCATCAAGTGCTTTCAATTCACCGGCCTTGGCTTCCACGGGAAAAAACAGGTCGGGCATCATGATCAGCACCAGGTTGATCACAAGCAGGATCACGCTGCCAATGTATCCCATGGAAAATCCCCGGGCGCTTACTTTATCATATTGATCTTCGCTTACGATTTCGGGAAGAAAGGCATTGTAAAAAACAATACTCCCTGCAAAGCCGATCAGGCTTAAAATAAACATAAGAATACCCAATTCGATATTGTGCTGGTCGAAGAAAAAAAGACTGATGCAACTGATCGAACCCAGGTAACAGAAGGTTTTGAGAAAGAATTTTTTATTGCCTTTATAATCGGCAACACCCGACAATAAAGGGCTGAGGATGGCCACAATTAAAAACCCTGCCGAGAGCACGAACGAATACAATTCTGTGCTGATCACATTCATGCCGAAAATATCCAGGTGATAAACCCCGTCAACCAAACCACCCTGCGCTTCGGCTGCCGCTTTGCACATTTTATTGAAATAGATGGGGAATATGGCCGTGGCGATCGTTAATGAAAAAACCGAGTTGGCCCAGTCATACATGGTCCAGCCAAAAACTACTTTTTTGTTGTTAAGCTCAGTGCTCATGCCATGCAAAGTAGTTGTTTTAGGTTGAACAAACCGCTTTAACCATTTTTAAGTTATCGAGATTTTATAAACACTGTACTTTTGCTTAAAACCCGCGTTTTTGTTTATGCTGACCTTTGTCAATTTATACTTAAGTTCGTGGTTGAAACGTTAACCCCTTTTAATCTGTAAAGCTGTACCTATAAAAGAGTGAGATTTTTTCATACCTGTTCAGTATTTTTACTGCTGTTTTTGGCCACCGGATTTAATTCGGGGGCGCAAACCATAAGCGGATACATTAAGGATTCATTGAACAATGAAGTGCTGATTGGCGCAACCATAAAGCTTGATGATGGCGCAACAGGTGTTGCCACAGATGCCAACGGCTTTTATTCCATTTATGTATCGCCCGGAAACCACACCCTGCTTATCACCTATCTTGGCTACGCCTCCAAAACAATCACCGTGAATGTAACGGGCAATATTACCCTGAACCACCAGTTGGCACAAACCAGTGTGCAGGCAAAAGAAGCACTGGTGATTGGCGACCGCACCAACCGCAATGTAACCAGCACAGAAATGAGCACCATCGAAATCACAGGTGCCCAGATCAAAAGCCTGCCGGTTATTTTCGGTGAGCCTGATTTACTAAAAGCCATCACCTTACTGCCCGGGATTAAAAGCGGTGGCGAAGGCGGTGGCGGATTTTATGTGCGGGGTGGCGGCCCCGACCAGAACCTGGTGCTGATGGATGATGCCGTTATTTATAACCCGTCCCATCTCTTAGGCTTTCTTTCGGTGTTCAATACCGATGCCGTGCGCAATATGGAAATCATAAAAGGTGGAATGCCTGCTAATTATGGCGGCCGTTTATCGTCCATTTTAAATGTGAACCTGCTGGAAGGCAGCGACCAGAAATACAAAGTGAACGGAGGGGTTGGACTGATCGCCTCCCGGCTTATGGTGGAAGGCCCGATAAAAAAGGGCAAAAGCGGGTTTATGATCGCAGGGCGCAGAACGTATATTGATGCACTTGCCGCACCTTTTTTAAGTTCCGACCTAAAGGGCAATGGTTATTATTTTTACGACATTAATGTAAAGTTCCATTACAACATAGGTATAAAAGACCGCCTTGTTTTCTCCGGGTATTTCGGGCGTGATATCTTTTCGTTTAAAAGCCCCAACAACCAGGAAGTGCGGTTTGGTGCAGGCTGGGGAAATTCATTCGCCAACCTCAAATGGAACCATACCTTTAACAAGAGATTTTATGTAAACACCATGGTTATTTATAACCGGTATGACCTGTCGAGCGAGTTTGACTTTTCCGGCAACGGTTTCACCATATCCAGCGGGCTTCGCGACTGGACACTTAAACACGAATACTACTATACCCCGTCAACCAAACACACCATAAAATTCGGGGGACAATACATTTACCACACCTTTGTTCCGGGTATTGCCACCGGCCAGATCGATACCATCAGGATCGATGAGAAAATAAGCGAACAGTATGCCCACGAAGCGGCCCTTTATGTAATGGATGAGTTTAAGATCGGAAGCCGCTTAACCATTAATGCAGGCTTGCGTGGCGTGTTGTTTG
>JAZKGM010000114.1:3219-3580 GCA_040385895.1 Bacteroidota bacterium | reverse complement strand
CTTGACAACGGAATATTTTTCGAATTCGTTCCGTTCACCGAACGCAATTTTGATGCGGACGGGATCGAAGTTGCACAAGGCAAATCATACAAAAGCGGTGAGCCTATTGTTACCTATCCAAAGCTGGAACCGCGTTTTGCAGCCACATACCTCATCAATTCCAGCACATCGGTTAAAGCATCTTTCACACAAACATACCAGTTCGTTCACCTGGCCACCACAAGCGGGGCCATGTTCCCGGTCGACCTATGGGTGCCTTCCTCCAAAAAGGTAAAACCACAACTGGCCTATCAATATGCCGCGGGCCTGTTCAAAAATTTTAACGAAAACATGTTTGAAACTTCTATCGAAACATACTACA
>JAZKGM010000114.1:0-3204 GCA_040385895.1 Bacteroidota bacterium | reverse complement strand
TAACCAGATCGAGTTTAAGCCGGGCGCACAGCTGTTCTTTAACCAGAACCTGGAGAACGAAATGATCTTCGGACAAGGCGAGGCTTATGGTGTTGAGCTGTTCATTAAGAAAAAAGCAGGCCGGCTAACAGGATGGGTGGGTTATACCTGGAGCAGGGCTTTGCGACAGTTCGATCAGCTGAACAATGGAAAAACATTTTTCTTCCGCTACGACCGCACCCACGACATGAGCCTGGTGGCTTCTTACCAGTTCAATAAAAAATGGAGCGGCACACTGGTGTTTGTATATGGCACCGGTAACGCAGCAACATTGCCAACCGGGCGGTTTCCTTACCGGGTGGGTTACGACCTCACCAGGAACCAGCCGCGTCTTACCTTCATTGATGTGTATGATAAGATCAATGATTTCCGCCTGCCGGCTTATCACCGCATGGACATCTCGTTCACGTACATCAACAAGCAAACGGAAAAATTTGAATCGTCATGGAACTTCAGCATCTATAATGTGTACAGCCGTGCCAATCCGTACTTTATTTATTTCGTGCCCGACCTTGATGCGCAGAAGGTGCGTGCCTATATGGTTTACCTGTTCCCTATCCTTCCTTCCGTAGCATGGAACTTTAAATTTTAACCGGGCATGAAACGCATCATACATATCATACCTTTCTGCTTTGCATTGCTGGCACTGGCATCATGCGAAAAAGAGATCACCGTTGATCTTCCGCCTGCTAAACAAAGCCTGGTGGTAGAGGCCAGCATCAACCAGCTGTTCCCAAACCTCAATTATGTTTTTATCAGCCGCACCATCGATTATTTCAACCCGGATCTTTCGCTGAACGGGGTGCGGAATGCGGAAGTATATATAACACCCGGAATTATAAATGGTACGGATACGACCTGGGATGCTGCAAACCGCATACAACTGTTCGACATTAATAATGTGCCGCTGGTGGATACCTTTTTACAGGGTTTCAGCGGGATCTATTTTAACCCCCTCCTGGTTCCGCAGGTGGGTGTGCCGTATAAACTGGATATTGACGCGGAAGGGCAGCATATTACAGGTGTAACCACCATACCCAGGGTGACTGAAATTGATACGGTATTCTGGAAACAGGAAATTGAGCGCAACGATACCGATATGTATGTTACGTTTGAATTTATTGACGGGCCCGAACAAAACAACTACCGCCTTGCCATACATAACGACCCCAATGCAATACTCATTGGCTGGGGCGCTGCACAAAGCTACCGCACTTTCGATGATGCATTTGTGAACAATGGCAAACGCCCTTACACATTTTTCCGCCCTTTCGAATATGGCGACACGCTTAACCTTTACCTATCCTCGATAGGTCGCAAAGAATATTTATTCTGGGAATCGTTTACACAGGCCGCCAATAACGGTGGCCCGTTTTCAACCCCGATCAACGTAAAATCAAACATTACAGGGGCAATAGGCTCTTTTACCGGTTACGCGGTAAGTTTTCGCAGGCAAGTCCTCCGGTAAATGTGCTCATTCATCCTCTTGTGAACAGCTAAGGGATAACTCTTAACCTATTTATAACATAAAGCTGGGAGCTAATGGTTATTTTTGTCTGTAGAATGATATTGACTACTTTCTGCTCAGCTTTGCGCAAAAATGTTCTATTTATCTTACTTATTGTTGGGTTCTATCCGGTAGCTGCACAAGCTTTACTCACCTCATCGGCATTAACAGTAACAGATAGCTTTACAAATTTTAGCGGACAAATCCCCTTACCTGCCAACTGGACATTCCAGGGAACGGGAACACGGGGTACTACCTGGAATGGTAACGCCCAAGCCTCATCGAACAGCGGAGGCTGGTATGGGGACAATAATATTTCTTTCCTCGGTTCGGGAACTGCCACCAATGCGGATGCCACATGGGCCTTGCAAAATACCAGCGGCTCCCCCATTACCCAATTCACCCTGTCGTTCAAAGCACAGCTTTTTAAAAGCGGCAGCGCATCACCTAATGTTAAAGTGTATTATGCTACGGCATCAGCATCAGCAAACCCCGCACAAGGAGCCCTGAGCAGCGCCTTATCTTCACTTACGTTTAATGACGCCACAACCAATATCACAAGCGGCACCACCTTAACCCAAACCGTTACCAACCTTTCCATTGCAAGCGGCCAGTATATTTTTATCCGCCTGATCCATGACGGGGGCACAAACAGTGATAACCTGGGCTGGGACAGCATTACCTTTTCTGCGGTAACCAATGCCCCGACCTGTGCAAAACCGCTAAACGTAAGTACTTCTGCAGTCACCAATACTTCGGCCACCATCAACTGGCAGGCTCCTTCGGGGGTAAACAATTATGAATATGCGTTAAGCACTTCCGCTACTCCGCCTGCATCGGGTACACACCTGGCAGCCACCACTTATTCTGCAGCGGCTTTAAGCGCAAACACTGCCTATTATTTTCATGTAAGGAGCAACTGCGGAACAGGGAATTATTCGGTATGGGAAAGCAAATTTTTTGCAACAAGCGGTGGGTCATCGCAGGTAAAACTGATGAGCTATAACCTGCTTAATTACCCGGGAAGTACTGCTGCTGCACGTGAACCCGATTACCGCGTGGTAATGGATGCCTATGTTCCCGACATCCTTGTTACCCAGGAAATTTCGCAAGCCATCGGAGCAAGCAGTTTTTTAACCAATGTGCTTAATTATACTTCATCCACTTATAGCCTCGGAACATTTATAGACGGACCCGACAGTGATAATGCATTGTACTATAAAACAAATGCCTTCCAGTTTATCAGCAACAAGGCCATTTCCACTTCATTGCGGGACATCAACCAGTTTAGTTTAAAACACAATGCATCAGGGGATACCCTGATTATTTTTTCTGTGCACCTGAAAGCAAGCACCGGTTCTGTGAACGAAACAGCAAGGGGTGCAGAAATTGACAGCCTGCGTAAAATAACCGATGCATTTGCCCCGGGCAGGAACTTTATGGTGTGTGGCGACTTTAACTTTTACAGCCCAGAAATTGCTTACCAGAAATTGCTTGCTGCAGGAAATAATGCCAACGGTAAGTTTAATGACGTGATCACGATGAATGGTACCTGGAACAGCGCAGCCAATGCCATGTACCATACCCAATCGCCAAGGGGTGCCTCTTTCGGAGGAATGGACGACCGTTTCGACCTCATCCTGTTTTCGAACGGGATC
>JAZKGM010000113.1:0-1707 GCA_040385895.1 Bacteroidota bacterium | reverse complement strand
TTATAGGTGATCTGTTTGGGTGAAAAAAGGTTGGCTGTGTTGCCGTATTTTTCAACGATCGGCTTACACTCCTCAATGATCTTTTCAACCACTGCTGCACGCTTAAAGTGGAACACCTTATCTTTTATGTCATCCGCATTGTCCTTCAGCATCACATTAATAGGGATCACATGAAGCGTATGCGCTTTGTCGTTACCGGTTACAAAAACAGGGAAAGGCTGGTACTTGCTGCTTGATGCCAGCTTCTCGTAAATATTCCTTCCGCTTTCCACGCTGATGTGTCTTTCGGTGCTGTACCCGCCCATGAACACCGCAACGCGTCTTTTTTGCTGTTGTTGTTTTTTATTGTTCTTTATCGCGTCATCCAGCCCTTGTAACAAAAGCTTGTAATGAAAATGCACAGGTGAAGTTGCTGCACGCTCGGCAATCGAAGTACGGATAATGTAAGTTAAGAATTGTGAAGGGTTCAACCCGATCTCTGCTGCCTGGTGAAAGAAGAACGAAGAAGGCATCATGCCCGAAGTGGTGTTGGGGTCGTTTAAAAAGATCTGTCCCTTGCTGTTAATGAAACCATCGATCCGTGCATAAGTGTTGAACCTGAAGAATTCGAACAGGCGCACACATTCCTTACGGATCTGTTGTACCTGCTTCTCGGCTATATCTATTGGCGTTACCTTGCGCGATAAACCAGGCAGGTATTTGCTCCGGTAATCGTACACCTCAGTCCCTTTAACAATCTCTGTTGGCGGCAATGCAATGGCATTGCGCTGCTCGTCTTTTATTACAATACAGCTGAATTCACGTCCTGCAATAAATCCTTCGATCAAACATTCGGTTTCGCTGAAAATGCTTTCTAAAGTAATGCTTGCTTTTTTGGCAAAATGGGTATCGAATAGTTCGTACAATTCATCCGGGTTGTAGATCATCCGGCTTTCGCTTAGTAGTGGAAATGAGATCCCTTCTTTTACATCGGCTATTTTTTGCAGCAAGGCCAATCTTCCCTGTTCGCTCACCCCTGCCCATTGTTTTTTATCCAGGGTTTGAATAAAAAAAGCAGCATTTACTGCCGGTTCAAACTGGTCGCTGTTCTTCTCGCTGATCACACTCACCCCAACGCTGGAGCCTTGGTTGGCCGGTTTTACCACAAAAGGAAAGCCTACTTTCTTTTTAATGGCGGCCAGTATTTTCTTCCGGTCGGTGTTCAGCCATTCATCTTTGGTAATGCCCGAAAATGCCGGGCTGTTAAACCCCGCATGCTGCAGGATGCTCTTTTGTGTTTTTTTATGCATGCCCATGGCGCTGGGTAAAATACCCGAGCCGGTATAAGGAATGTCGTACCATTCGAGCAAACCCTGTATGGTGCCGTCTTCGCCATACATGCCATGCAGTGCCAGGAAAGCAAAATCAATGTATTGCCCCAGCTCTTCCGGTTTAATGATCTTGCCAAGTTTAGCAGCCATTTTGCGGCCATTGTCACGGTGCGCTTCAGGAATGCTTTCGGCATAGATCTGTACAGGTAGCTTCTGATCGTGAAGCGCGCTTACCGGTGGGTAAAAATCGCGGATACTGCCTTTGTAGATCAGGTGCCAGTCGAGCAGGATAAAGTTATTAAAGCTATCCACAAAAATGGGTATGGCCTCAAATAACGACTTGTCCAGGTTATCATAAACCGTTCTGCCACCTGCAAAACTTACCTCACGTTCGCGC
>JAZKGM010000112.1:0-6683 GCA_040385895.1 Bacteroidota bacterium | reverse complement strand
TGCAACCAGAGCTCAGCCGGGTCGTTTGCCGATATGCTGTTGCCGAACCACTCATGGGCGCTTTCATGAATAATGATAAAATCAAAATCCCACCGCGTGTTGCTGTAATCATTTCCGTATGCCACACAACTCTGGTGTTCCATTCCCCAATAGGGTGTTTCAACCAGTTTATACCCATCGTTCCAGAACGGGTACGGCCCGAAGTATTTTTCAAAACAATTCATCATGCCTTTTACCTGCATAAAATGCTGCTTCGCTTTTTCATAGTTATAATCCAGCACATAATAGTCGAGTGTTAAAGGCAGGTTGATCGGGTTATACTGTGCCCGGTATTCATCTTTAATATGCCTGTAATATCCGGCATTCACTGTAATGTTATAATTATTGATCGGGTACCGCACCTGCCAGTCGTATTGTGTATAGCCGTTGTTTAACTTTTCCCATCCCGCCAGGCGGCCATTGCTCACACCGGTTAATGCATCCGGCACCTGTAAATGCATGTTCATGCTATCCGCTTCATCACTTAAATGATCTTTGCAGGGCAGCCAGGCGCTTGCGCCCAAACCTTCGCAGGCCAAACCTACCCAATCGCGTTTGCTGCTGTCTTTTAAAAATACGAATCCCCCGTCCCATGGCGCTTTTTTAGCCAACAGGGGATTACCGCCAAAAAACACGGTTACCGAATTGATCGCATTCTTTTTCTGGGCAGGAAGTTTTAGCAGGATGATGCTGCTATCCCGGCTGAACCTTACTTTTTTATTCCCGTACAAAATGCTATCAACCCTGATCAATCCATGCAGATCGAGCTGCATGATCTTAGCCGGTTTTATTACTTTATAATAAATGCGGTTGCTGCCTGTTATGCTTTTATCCGAAGGGGTTACTTTAAGGGTGATGTCATACATGGTTACATCAAACCAGGTGCGGTTCTTATTGAGCCTGCCATGAAGGTAATCGTATTTTGTATACACCTTGGGCGGATCAGGATATACCTGAACCATAAACAGTAAACAAAATAAAAACAACCAGTTACGTTTGTTAAAAATCATTTTGCCAAATGTATGCAGAAATTATATAAACTTGCACAGTTTAGCAGCATGAACCAATATGGTTTTGCTTAATTAACAACCCAAATTACAATTATGAGTAACGGAATTTTAAAAGGGAAAAAAGGCATCATATTCGGTGCATTAAATGATAAATCCATTGCATGGCAGGTGGCCCTGCAGGCTTATGCCGAAGGCGCACAGTTCGTGTTGACCAATGCTCCTATTGCCATGCGCATGGGCGAGATCAATAAGCTTGCAGCCGATTGCGGGAATGCGCAGATCATTTCGTGCGATGTGAGCAAAGATGATGACATGAACAACCTGGTGGAAAAGGCCATGGAAATACTGGGTGGAAAAATTGATTTTGTATTGCATTCCGTAGGCATGAGCCTCAATATCCGCAAAGGCAGGGATTATGCCGATGTAGACTACAAATTCATGCACGATACGCTCGATATCTCTTCGATCAGCTTTCACAGGCTCATGCAAACCTTATGGAAAAAAGATGCCATGAATGAGTGGGGATCGATCCTGGCATTAACTTATATAGGCGCACAACGTGTATTCCCTGATTACCACGAAATGGGCGATGCAAAATCACTGCTCGAAAGTTATGCCCGCGGATTTGGTTACCGCTACGGAAAAGATAAAAAAGTACGTGTGAACACATTATCTCAAAGCCCTACCAAAACAACTGCCGGAAGTGGTGTAAAAGGTTTTGGCGACTTTTTTGATTACGCAAACGCATTGTCGCCATTGGGCAATGCCAGTGCCGAAGATTGTGCAGCATATTGTGTAAGCCTGTTCAGCGATTACACCAAGATGGTGACCATGCAAAACCTGTTTCACGATGGGGGCTTCAGCAACACCGGTTTTAGTTATGATGTATTTAAAATGATGGAGAACAAAGCGGAAAACGCAGGGTAATCCGCTAATTATATAACTGGAAAACGCGTTGAGGATCTTAACGCGTTTTTTTATTGTTGGACCGGTATACGAAACTAAGGGCGTTTATGGATTTGTGGCAGAACCACAACGGACGCAAAGGAAGCGCAAAGGTCACAGCGAAATCCATATAAACAGGTTGCCGTTCCGGTGCAAAGAGACGGCCAATGACATTCCAGCTTCTACCCTCCAACTTCTATCGCCTGGTCTATTAACTATGAACCTCTTCCCCCCTTTCCCTACAAAATCCACCTCACCTGCAACCTGATATCACTCAGTGTATTTCCATTCACCTGCTCCAGCCCGCTGCTTATCGTATTTACATTACTGTATTTTGTTTCGCTGAACTTAAGCCAGAACTCCAGCCTGCGGGTAATATGATAACGCGCCACAATATAATAACGGGTTCCGCTGTGCTGGTACA
Source organism: Bacteroidota bacterium (assembly GCA_040385895.1). Lineage (GTDB taxonomy): Bacteria > Bacteroidota > Bacteroidia > UKL13-3 > UKL13-3 > UBA6183. Next base: position 4,265 of record JAZKGM010000112.1, on the reverse strand, counting down.
ATGGAACAGCATACTGATACAGCACATCATTCTCTGCTGCATAAACACGGGCATTGTAATCATCAACCGTAAAATAAGCGATGCGAAAAATAAAAGAGATCTTCTTTTGTGGGGTGCTCCAGCTGATATCCTGGAACAATAAAGCACCTGCCTGGTCTTTTGAAATCGCATCGCTGAATGTTACCACCTCAACACGGCTTTTCGCAGCCAGGCTTAAGCTGATCTTATATTGTGCATTAAAGCGGTAAGTGCTCCTGGCCTGGTCGCTTAAATAATCTGTAACAGTGCTGTTTTCGCTTTGATTTTTTGCTTTCTTTTCCTGCCTGTAACGAACATAAAGCTGGGCGCTTCGCGAAGGATTGTACTGCAGCTCACTCAAAAAATCAAAGCCATGTGAAGGCCCGTCTGTAAGGTAGCGCAGCCAGTTGCTTTTATACACATCGAAATACGTATTTAAGATAACCCTGCGCGACAACCTTAATGAGGCACCTGTATACAGGCCATGTTCGTTCCGGCCGTCCGTGTTTTCGCCAAATGCATTATTGAACGTGACCTGGTAGTTTTTCGCATAATTGCGGTACATCATTACCACGTCAAGATTAACATCGAGTGAAACGATTATGCCTGCCACCATGGCAAAAGCGTTATTGCTGCTTCGCGCAAATTCACCAAAAAAACTCGTGTTGCGCCATTGCAGATTATAATCAACGCCCGTGTTTGAAAGGTCTTTTCCACTAAAATTATACCGTTGATACGGTTTATCCCCCGGCAAAAATGCAATATCGTAATGCGTCCTAGCATGGGTGAAACCGATGTGCCCGTTCTTAAACTGCCAGCGTGCATTGCCACCATAAATCTGCTGGAAAACATTATGCCTTTTTGCCGCTTCACCTGTAGTGCGGTGTAATCCCGTTAAACTGATGCTGCTGAAAATATCATCGCCTTGCAGCAGGGTATCTTCCGCATTAAAATTGGTGCTGATGTATTTGGCCGAACTAAACAGCACAAGTTGCCATCGCTTTTTACCAAGCGTTACAGCCGCACCCCGCATAAACTCATTTTCATTCAGCGAACGATAAGGCCTTATCGGTAAATAGCTTCTTCGGACATTCATTACAAAGGCACTTTTACGTGCCGCTATTCCCGAACCAAAAGTTAAACCCTGCCCGAAATTTACCTGGTAATCGCCCAGGGCAATCGTTTTTATCACACCTTTGCCTGGCCGGTAATAAAAGTGGAATGAATTGAAATCAAACCCATATTGTTGCCCGCCTGTTGCGAACTGCTCGCCCATATCTTTTTCACCGGTAAACCCAACGTTTAACCTGCTGCCATAACTAAAGCGGTAGCGCAGCACTTCACGATTCGGATCTCCAAGGTAATAGGTCCTTCCATCCGATCTTCTTTGCGGATCGTACCCCGATCGCCTTTGAAGATCCCTGTCATACAAAGCGATCATTTCGTGTTTACCCTTTTGCAGCATCTTTAAAAATGGTGTCTGGTCGTCCTGCCAGTTTTCATCAACCGTAACAAAATATGTTAAGTAATAAACGGTGAGATCGTCAAGCGCGTCAATACCCTGCAATTCGTACAAGGTGAGGTACTCGCCAAAATTCTTCCTGTGGTTGATCAGTGCATTGATCTGTTTATCATCCAGGAAGAACAAACGCTGTAACTGTTCGCGTGAAGCCTTGTTCAGGTTAATTTTATTTTTGTTGTATTGCTCCAGCTGTTCCTGCAGATCGGTATAATCGATTTCGGCTTCATTGTTCTCGATCAGGCGCTCCATCAGGTCGGCAATTACTTTTTCATTGCTTTCGCGGAGCATTTGTGCCTTGGCTGAAAGCCAACAACAACTTAGCCATATGCATAAAACAGGTTTTAACATACCTCATTTTGTAATTGCTGAAGGAAAACGGATGCTTAACTGTGGAATGACCCCTAAAACCGGGTGAACACCGGCAGCCATATCAATGTTGATATCGGCCACTTTAAGCGAGGTTCCGAAATTGAATATAATTGGCTGAGTAGAAACACCAACGGCAAAACTTACCCGTTTATGCGGTTCATACCTTATTGCGCCACGCAAACCTGTGTTTTGTTCAGTTTGCTGGCCGGCCTCGGCCAGCACATATACCTTCGTATTTACCTTATATTGAATACCGAACCGCGCATAAGAAGGAAGCTTATCGGATATTTTGCTTGAAAGTTCCTGCTGGTTAGGATTATAAACCGAAAAACCGAGCATCATTTTATCGGTTGGCTGATAGCTCACTCCTGCTCCAAAAACAAATGCACCGCTTGTTCCGTATTCATTAATGGTGGTGAGCACATAATTAACCTGCACGCCCAGGCTAAGCGTTTGAGCCAGTTTTTTAGACATGCTGAGCGTGAACCGTTGCTGGTTAAAATCGCTGAAACCATAATGATTGATGCCAAAACCCAGGTCTATTATTTTTGCAGGCAAAACCACACTTACATTCGAAAGTGAAAGCTCACGTTTTGAAAAACGTTGTTCACTATAAACACCAGCCTGCCAGCTTTTTAACCAACTCATCTGGGATGGGTTGTTGATCACTGAAAAACAATTGTTTAAGGTAGCGCTTATACCGGCCTGCATTTGTGCATCAGCACCTATAACTCCATGAATAGACTGGCCTTTAAGGCTTACAGCAGCGGAAAGCCCTGCTATAATTAGAAGGGTATTAAATCTGTTCATTAAACGGCTAGGTTGTTAATAACAAAGTTTCAAAATACAATTTAAATTATATTTTTGCCCAACTAACCAATTTTTAATCTTAATTCTATTAAATGGAAAATGTTATTTACTTAGTTCCGGCACTCGGGATATTGGGCCTGATCGTAATGGCTGTGAAAAGTGCCTGGGTCAACAAACAGGATGCAGGTGATGCAAACATGAAAGAACTGGCAGGCTATATAGCCGATGGAGCCATGGCGTTTTTAAAAGCTGAATGGAAAGTGCTGAGCGTATTTGTGGTGTTTGCCGCAGCTTTACTGGCCTATTCAGGAACAATACATGAAGTTAACGGAAAGCCGATTCATTCGAGCTGGATCATTTCTATATCGTTTATAATCGGTGCGGTGTTTTCGGCAACTGCCGGGTACATTGGTATGAAAGTGGCCACTAAAGCCAACGTTCGCACCACGCAAGCTGCACGCACCAGCTTAAAACAGGCGCTTAAGGTTTCGTTCACCGGTGGTACCGTTATGGGACTTGGTGTTGCGGGCTTAGCGGTTCTGGGCTTAGGCGGATTGTTTATCGCATTCCTTGCTATATTTAAAGACCTGGGGGCCGACCAGGTAAAAACGGCCATTGAAGTATTGACAGGCTTTTCTTTGGGTGCCGAATCGATCGCACTGTTTGCCCGTGTTGGTGGTGGTATCTATACCAAAGCCGCTGACGTTGGAGCTGACCTAGTAGGCAAAGTAGAAGCGGGTATCCCGGAAGATGACGTTCGCAACCCTGCAACCATTGCCGATAACGTAGGTGATAACGTAGGTGACGTAGCCGGTATGGGCGCGGATCTGTTCGGTTCATACGTAGCAACGATCTTGGCAACCATGGTGTTAGGCCAGGAGATCATCGTAACAGATAAATTCGGTGGCATGTCGCCCATTTTATTACCAATGGTTATTTGTGGCTTAGGGATCATTTTCTCTATCGTAGGAACCTGGTTCGTTACCATTAAGGACGACAAATCAAATGTGCAAACAGCATTAAACATGGGTAACTGGGCTTCTATGTTACTTACTGTTATTGCTTCTTATTTTATTGTAATGTGGATGCTTCCTGATACATTGAGCCTTCGCGGTTATGAATTTTCAAGCATCAATGTATTCTGGGCAATCGTGGTAGGAACCGTAGTAGGCGCCATCATGAGCATTGTAACGGAATATTATACGGCAATGGGTAAAGCTCCCGTATTGTCAATCATTCAGCAATCTTCAACCGGTCATGCCACAAACATCATTGGTGGTTTATCAGTTGGGATGAAATCGACCGTAATCCCGATCTTGACCTTGGCTGCCGGTATCATGGCTTCGTATTATTTTGCCGGGTTATACGGTGTGGCTATTGCAGCTGCAGGTATGATGGCAACAACGGCTATGCAATTGGCGATAGATGCATTCGGACCGATTGCAGATAATGCAGGTGGTATTGCCGAAATGAGCCAGTTGCCTCCCGAAGTTCGTGAACGTACAGATAACCTGGATGCTGTTGGTAATACAACCGCTGCAACCGG
>JAZKGM010000111.1:9574-10772 GCA_040385895.1 Bacteroidota bacterium | reverse complement strand
AGCAATACTTGAACAGGGCGATGTAAAGATTTCGGTTAATGATATCATTGTTAAAGCCGTGGCTGCAGCACTGCGTAAAAATCCTGCAGCAAACTCGTCATGGCTTGGCGATAAGATCCGTTTTAATGATCATATAAACATTGGTGTGGCTGTGGCCATTGAAGATGGACTGATCGTTCCGGTAATAAAATTTGCCGATACAAAAGGCCTGGCCACCATAAGTGCCGAAGTAAAAGACCTGGCCTCACGTGCCAAGGCTAAAAAACTCCAGCCTAATGAATTTGAAGGGAATACTTTTACCATTTCAAACCTGGGTATGTTTGGCATCGACCAGTTCACCGCAATCATCAATCCGCCAGATGCATGTATCCTTGCTATAGGGGCATCAAAAGAAACAGTGATTGCAGAGAACGGGCAAATGAAAATAGCAAGCATCATGAAGGTAACCTTAAGCTGCGACCACCGCGCTGTTGATGGCGCAGTTGGTGCCGCCTTCCTGCAAACACTGAAAGGCATGCTTGAAAACCCGGTAATGATCCTTGTATAACCAAAGGGCTGAAACCATAAATGAAGCAGCTCTTTCTTATATTGACCCTTTTATTTTCACTTCATGTATCCGCGCAGCTCACTAAACGGCAGGCCCTGGATACATTGATCTGGAACACTGTTCAGCCTCTTACAAAAGAAGATTTCCAGTCGAAAAGAAGCATGTACGGCAGGGAGATCCCGGCCTATACAAGCAGCGCTATCTACCTGTACCAGAAAGAAGATAACGGGCAGCTTAATTTTTACGTTGAAGCCATTTTCCTGAAATCAAAATCGTACATGGCCAAGGAGTCTGTTTACATTTTAAAACATGAGCAGATCCATTTTGATATCACAGAACTATATGCACGTAAACTAAGGCAGCTGATCGCCCAAAAAGACTTTACCAAAGTAAAAAATGTGGTGAGTGAGATTGACCGCATGTATAAACGCATGGCCAGCGAATGGCAAAAAGAGGAAAACAAATACGACAGCGAAACCCAGCACGGAATTAACGGGGCAAGGCAAAACATCTGGAACGATAACATTGCCGCACAATTAAAAAAACTGGAGGCATTTGCCGCACCTGACGTTAGCATGGTGAAATAATAAAGAAACATCGCATACTCATTTGGTATGCGATGTTTTTTTATACGCTTATTGTTTTACAAAT
>JAZKGM010000111.1:0-9564 GCA_040385895.1 Bacteroidota bacterium | reverse complement strand
CTGCCCCGTCCCTGCTTACAACCTTTACCAGGTAAATTCCGGTGGCCAGGTCGCGAACAGTAATTTCATTGTTTGATAACACCCCCTTTAATTGAATTTTTCCCTGCATATCGGTAATAACGTAATCAGCTGCTCCGCCAAGCATATTACTTAACACATTGATGGTATTTGAGGCCGGGCTTGGATAAAGCGTTAATGCTTTTATCTCGGCAGTGCTTTCACGCATCCCTGTTGAACTTTTATAGATAAAATTGAGGTCATCAAGATACAGCACCGAATTAGATTCATCATTAGCAGGGCCTGCTGCAAACACATAAACTTTAGCTGCATCCGGGTCGGGTGCGTTAGGTCCGTATTCAAGCTGCAGGGAAAACTTTGTATACACGCCTGACGCCTTTTTTATCACCTGCATGGCCCCTCCTATCTGCTCACCATCTTTAAAGAAAAGAATAACAATGGTAGCGGAATCATTTTCATCAGGGGCATATTTATAATACCCTTCTACCTTATCTATCTTTCCGGTTATTGAAAAACCCGCCCCCTTTTCCGGGTCCATTTCTTCGCCCGTAAATAAAACACCAGGCATGCCTTTTCCTGTTCCTCCCTTTGATGAGATCTTTACTGCATAATTTCCCGAATGGGCATCAGTGGTCATCTGAACCGGCTGAAAGGGCTCTCCTCCTTCCACCAGGCTGGCATTGTAACTACCCCAGCCTTGCGGGTTGTATATCCTTACATTATCCACAAAGCTTAGCGAATCCCATGCTTCAAAACCGCCATTCGGCACCACTTGCTGTGCCATTCCAAAAGAGGCTGTGAGTGCAGCCATAGATAGTAACATTATCTTTTTCATGTTTTTAATTTTGAGGTACGACAAGCATTTTTTATTGTACCCCTATTTAGTTACATGTTTTTTTTGATGCTTAGCATCCAACACCCGTTTTTAACATAAAATACGCTACTCTTCGCGGTCGAAATAGATCTTATAGAATTTCCGCCCGTTGGTGTCTTCGCCTTTCTCGATCAGGTTGCGGTCCCCGTGAATATAGATATGAAAATTCTTGTCGAGCTTCAATACACTTTTAAAGATCCTTGCCTGTTTCTTAACAGTATTCGGGTTAATATCAAAACCCTCCGAAAGGTCAAGGTCTCCATCCGTTTGCATGGTTTGCTTAAACTGGTTGAACGAACTGATCACACCCTTGTCTTCAAAAACGCTTGAGGCAAAATCATCGGCAACAAAGCGCTCGTTTTCTTTAAAATAATTAACCGATTTATTAAGCAGGTCTATCTGGTCTGCTTTGGAAACATCAAACTCTTCGGTTAATTGTTGGGTAACATAAGCTTTTGCAATATTCAGAAAGTTCCGGGTGTGGTTATAATCATCCGCACAGGTCTTAACCTGTAAAAAATCATCCTTCCAGTAAAACGCCTCAGCACCTCTTCCGGCTTTATCTACTATGGCCAGCTTATATCCTTCATTTTCATTCAGGTTAAATATCACGCACCCTTTATCCAGCTTATCAATGTTCAATCCTTCATCCGGTTTAACAGCATACTCTTTCCCTTTTCTATTTGTTTTTATGAATGCTTCCTTCTGCTCCGATTTAAAGATCCCTATCGCATCGCAGCTTTCATTGCCCACACGTGCGTGACTGATGTACGCAACATAAAGGTCTCCGTCTTTAATATTCGGGTGATTCGTGCATTCAAATAAATGCTTGGCAATGTTTATACTTTGAAAATGGAACGATGATGGATTATTAAAGAGCTGCTGTACATAAGAATAAACAGGGTTCAGGTTAACATCCTCATTACTGCTTGTAAACTGCCAGTATTCCTGCTGCGTAAAAGGCTTTAAAAAATAATGCTGGAGCAGACCTGCAAGTTTTTCATCGGTAACGGCCACGCTTTCGCTTGATGCAAAAAGCTGCCCGCCATTGTTCTTATTATTTACTTCATGAATACTGAGCTGTGTAAGCCCGCTGGTAAAAAAGTCCATTTCCATGGGGGCAAAATAAGAGCAAAACAAATTGTGCTATGCACATTTTATACGCTTTTTACCAGGGCCAATGTATTCGATCAGGCAATGAACATAACAGGCCTAGTGCGTTTCTTCGTCTTTCCTGGACAAGGCGGACTTTATCTTGTCGATCCATTTTCCTATTCCGGCCTTATCTTCCTTTATAAAATTCTGCACAGGTTCACTTGTTACCAGTTGGCTCAGTACAGATTTGATCATACCCGCTTTCCCGCCAAGCAACATAGAGCTTGCTATGCCGGCAGCACTGCTCATTAAAAAGCCTTGAGTGCCCGGGCTCGCAAAAAGGTCCTTTAAACCGGTTTTTATAAGGGCACCAGGCTTAATGGATTCCTGGAACAGGTCAACATCATTCCTTAAAAGTGTTAGCTTTTCCTGCTTCTTATCTTCAAGTATTTTGAGTGTGAACTCAAGTTCAGTTAAATTCTTAGCCATAGTTATTCTGTTATCAGTTTAATGATCTTATTCTGAATAGGTTTAATAATTACTTTACGCATCGCGATCAGCCAAAAAGCGAGCACCATATTGACCAGGGCCACAATGAGGAATGAATGGGAAAAATCGTTTAACTGCTTATTGATACAGAACACCACGGCCACATTTCCTAAAACATAAAACACCATGAATAACAACATGATCAATGAAAGCGCAGCCAGGTAACCGGCCACAGAACCGCCATGCTTAGCTAAATGGAGCTTTATGATTTCTTTTTGTGTTTCTACGTATTCCTGCGCATGATCGACAGCGCTGCTAAAGTGTTGTTTGGGTGATTGCTCCATGGATGCAAATTACTAAAGTTACACATACTAAACAGTTTTCACCTGAAATTAGTTGTATTATTGTACTGTTTTTATATGAGCAAAGATCCGTTTATAATTATTGCCGAAGACGATGCAGACGACAGGTTGATGATACAGGAGGTACTTGATGAAAGCGCAGTAAAGATCAACTACCAGTTTGCCCGTGATGGCGAGATCCTCATAAACCTTCTTAAAAACAACACCATTCCTTCATTGATCCTGCTTGATCTTAATATGCCTAAAATAGACGGCAGGCAGGCATTGCAAATGATAAAAGCAGAAAGCTCATTGCAGCAAATACCAATTGTTATCCTGACCACATCAATTAACCAGGATGATAAAGACCGTTGTTTTAAACTTGGTGCAGACGATTACATTGCCAAACCAAGCAATTATAACGACATGCGGATCATCATTTCAAGGCTCCGGGAAAAGTGGCTTAAAAATAACTGAAATACTAGTTGATCATTTTCAGCGTGATGATAAACGTAGTTCCTTTGCCCCATGTACTGTTCACTTTTATATGGCCATCGAGGCTGTTTATGATGCTGTGGGTGCTTGTTAAGCCCAGCCCCATGCCATTGCTTTTATTACTAAAGTAAGGATCAAAAAGCTTGTTAAGGTGCTCCGGTTTTATTCCGCTTCCATTGTCACTGATCGTAACTGTTACATTATCACCCGAACATTGCATATCTATATGCAGCTTTCCGTCATTATCAGGCATCGCTTCAATGGCATTGATAATAATGTTAAGCAGGGCTATCTGCAAATAATTGGCATCTGCTTCTACCATGCATTGTTGCGAGGTAACATCCTTTATCAGCTGTATATTCTTAAGCCTGATCCTGTCGAGCGCGCGTTGTAACGTAGCGTCTATTACCTCGTGCAGGTTAACTTTTGTTTTATCCTGCATGTTCGGTTTTGAAGATTGAAGCAGGTCCGTGATCAATTCATTGATGCGCTTGCTGTTTCGTTTTATGATATCCAGGTAAAGATTTACATCAACACCCTCAGGTATCTCATCAACCATTTGCGAAAGGCTGAGGTCAATATTCGTAAGCGGATTCCTTATTTCATGAGCGATCATTCGTGCAATGCGGGATGAAAGCTCGCGTTTTTCACTGTGGAGTTGCTCCTGCTCATGTTGCTTCCGTAAAGTGATATCATGGATCAGGCCCTGGAAGATCACTTTGTTATCGGAATCATGCTGAACAGATGCGCTGATGAGGCAGTACATGGCATCGCCATTCTTGTGTTTCATCACCACCTCACGATCGATAATGTGCTTTTGTTCCATTAGCTCTTTTGCAAGTACTTCCCGGTATCCCGCATCCTGGTAAAGATCCTTCATGGTCAGTTTTCCCAGTTCTTCGCGCGTATACCCGAACATGGAAAATATAGACTCGTTAAATGTTATAAAAGTTCCATCGGTACGGGTGATATAAATAACATCCTTCGTGTTTTCAAAAATACTGCGATAGCTCTCTTCAGAACTTTTAAGCGCCTGTATGGCACGCCATCTTTCCATTGCATAACGCACAGCACGTTCAAGGCTTTGCGCATCAATCTTATCTTTAACCAGGTAATCGTAAGCCCCCTCGCGCATGGCCTCCCTGTCTATGCTCTCATCGCCTTTCCCGGTAAGGATGATTATCGGTTTATTACACCCTTTTGATATGGCCCATTTAATAAGGTCAATGCCGGTAACAGCACCGAGCCTGTAATCTACAAGGTACATATCGTGCTTATTACCCTCCACAGATTCTTCAAACGCGCGTTTATCCTTTCCCCAGTCAAGCATATAACCTTCCCGTGAAGATTCCAGCAGGTCTTCTGTCAATACGAAATCATCCTCGTCATCATCAACCAATAATATGTGTACCTTATTTTGCATGTGTGCTTAATTAATTATAGGGATTTGTATGGTAAATGAAGTGCCTTCGCCTACTTTGCTCTTTACCGAAATTTTCCCTTCCATGTTTTCCACTATTTTTTTACATACCGAAAGGCCGATCCCTGAGCCTGCATATTCGTCTTTTCCATGCAAACGCTGAAACAGCAGGAATACTTTTTCTGAATAAATTTCATTAAATCCTATTCCATTATCTGTAAGTACAAATGTGTGCCAGAAAACGGTTTGGTTTGTATTTTCATTAATACCGGACGTTTGCCGGTAAACCAATGTGATCACCGGTTTTCTTTCGGGTGAGGCAAATTTTAACGCGTTACTTAAAAGGTTAAAGAACAACTGGTGCATCTTCACCTTATTCACCATGATCTGTGGAAGATCAGTAGCACTTATATCTGCATATTTCTGTTCAATTAACATATCCAGGTCGCTCAGCACATTGCGCCACAACTCATTTATATTAACCGGCTCTTTATCATTATTATTTCTGCTTACCCTTGAATATTCCATCAGGTCGCTGATGAGGGTCTGCATGCGTATTGCGGCATTATTCATGCGCCTCAGGTAGTCAGTCGACCGCTCATCCATCTGGTTCTTATTTACCTCAACAAGCCTGTCTCCAAAAGTTCTTATCTTTCGCAAGGGCTCCTGCAGATCGTGTGAGGCAATGTAGGCGAACTCTTCCAGCTCCCGGTTTGAGCGGTTCAATTCAACAACCTTGAGTTCAAGATCCGTTTCGTAGGTCTTAATTTTAGTGATATCGTTAAACACAACTGTTATGCCCTCACCTCTTTTTCTTGCAGCGATCCTGTACCAGCGGTTAAGTGGTTCGGCATATAATTCCACATCCATTACTTCATTTTTGTCCACCACGTTCACATACTTCTCAAATAGCCCATTTTCCCAGTTATTCCCAAACAGCTCGCTCATCATTCCGCTGTTCCAATTTACAAAGTGAGAATTAAGGACACGCGAAGTATCATTGTACAATTCTATTTTAAAATCATAAATCTCCTGCTTTTCATTACGCACCGCAGAATAAGCTATAATTCCACTCGGAGAAGTATTAAATATAGAAGTAAGCATCTGCTCTGCTTTACTACGTTCATCGGCTTCGTGGTGAAGATCTGCAATTACCTTTCTCTCGTTTTGAACAGTTGCATAATAATTAAAGGCAATGCCAGCGAACGGAATAAAATACATGATCGCTTTTAAGAATAATGCGATCATATAATCATTGTCGTAATAATAATCGGAGCCAAGGCTTAAATGCAGTTGCAACATGGATGCAGGGATAAGGCTTAACAACAATGCCTGGGAGAACAGCGAGGGGTATAATTTATAAAACCTGGGCATAAGGAATGCAGCCAGGAACAGGTATATCAATAAGGGTAACAGGTCGAAGGGACGTGATATAATAAATTCAGGATACTGCAAACGTGGAAAATAGCTGGTATTAATAAGCACCACCGCCACCAATGAGGTAAGCAGCACCAATATTAAACTCATATACACAACAAATTGCCGGGAGCTTATGCCATCCCTGTTTATTTTAGATGATTGGGTTAGAAAAACCACCACGCCAGCCAATAAAGAAACCGCATGAAAGGTGCGGGAAAACAACCCTATAAATGAACTGACATCTGCAATGGGCTGGTTCGGGTAAAAGGACTCTATTAAATTAGACTCATATAAAATAGCCACTGCATCAATAATAGAAGCACATAGGAGAGAAATTCCCAATATAGGTGAACTTACATCTTTACGGGCCCAGAAATCGATGTAACAAAGCAAAACGGTAAGTAAAGCCAGTGTTATGCATACTACATTGAAAACAATGATAATATAGGACGATATCGAAGTTGAATTTTCAGTCAGTGAAAAATTAAATCCAATAACAACATGCAACAGTAAAGGTAAACTACTTACTAAAACCACACACCAAAACAACAATAAAGGAATATTGAAAGCTTTACCAATAAAACCTTTGTGTTGACCCATTATGGTTTAAAGTTTTTAAGCTTATTGTATAATGTTTTTCTATCTACGCCTAAAATCTGTGCTGCTTTTGTTTTATTAAAATTCACCTCCCGCAATACTTTCATGATCGCATCCATTTCCGCTTCTGCAGCTGCAGCTTTTAGATTGGGCTTATTAACTGTGGGTTGCGACATGGGGCCCGGAGAGTGATAATTGTCGTGGGTATGAAAACTATGTTGCATCGGGTTTCCCATTGGGCGGTGATCATCACCGTTACCGATCACATTGAATTTATGTGCATATATGATCTCTTGCGGAAAAGCGATCAGCTGAACTTCATTGCCCTCTGTTAGCAAAGCGGCCCGGTTAATCACATTTTTTAACTCCCGCAGATTGCCCGGCCAGTTATAACGCAACATCAGTTCGTGGGCTTCCTGGCTGAAGCCTGTAATATTTCTGCCTAGTTCAGCATTGGCCTCCTGCAGGAAATGTTTCCCATAAAGCACGATGTCATTTCCACGTTCCCGCAAAGGTGGGATGGTGATACTGAACTGGTTCAAGCGGTGATACAGATCTTCTCTGAAGCGCGATTGCTGGCTGGCTTCTTTAAGGTTTTCATTGGATGCAACAATGATCCTCACATCAATATCCATTTCCCTCGTACTTCCAATTCTTTTCAGCCTTCTTTCCTGGATCACACGTAACAAAGCCATTTGGGTTTCGTAACCAAGGTTGGCAACTTCATCCAGGAACAATGTTCCACCCTGAGCCATCTCAAAATGTCCTATTTTAGTATTGAACGCACCGGTAAAAGATCCTTTCTCATGGCCAAATAATTCACTTAACGCAAGCTCTTTCGATATAGCCCCGCAATCCATGGCTACAAAAGGTTTTTTAGCCCTGCTGCTTAATCGGTGGATCGTATTGGCCACCAATTCCTTTCCTGTACCGCTTTCGCCAAAAATGATGATGCTGTAATTTGTATTGGCCACCAATTCGATCTGTTTGTAAAGATCACGCATCGGTTTACTTTCACCCATCACGAATTCACCTGTTGAAACCACTTTAGCTCTTGTTTGCTGGGCAAATGGTTTATTAACGGTTTCAACCACGTGGGTGCTTGGCGTAACTTCACCATCAACGCTATCAATTGCTTTATGGATCGTCCTCAAGATCTCGTCAGGCAACAAAGGCTTGGTTACATAATCAAAGGCTCCCAGTTTTATTACATTAATAGCCACCTTAACATCACTGTAGCCCGTTATAATAATAACAGGTGCGTGGGGTTGAATATCTTTTATTTTTAAAAGAAGGTCTTTCCCATCCATATCATTCAACCTGTAATCGCTAATGATCAAGTCAAACCGGTCAATTAAAGCTTCTATTCCCTTGGATGCGGAATATGCACAGGATACCTCAAATCCATTTTTGGTTAAAAAGCGCTGCAGAAGCGAACAAATATCAACATCATCATCAATCACCAGTATTTTCTTTGCCATAGATTTTAGTTTTTTAAATATATTTATACCACGGGAATTATAATCCACATTTTTTGTAGATTATTTTACACATATCAGGCTGCTATCACTGCCATGAGCTCTTTTTTACTTATTGGTTTTGATAAGAATGAATCGGCCCCTCTTCTGATCACTTCATTAACCTCCGATTCGCTTACATGGGCACTCATTACTACCAACTTGGTTTTATGATGATTCTGTTTGATAAATGGAACGTAATCCAGGCCGCTCCCATCAGGCAGGTTCACGTCAAGAAGAATAATATCAGGATGATGCGTGTTGATCTTTTCCATACCGTCTTTTAAAGAATGGGCATATTGCGTCACGTAACCGGAATTTGTTAAGATTGCGCTAAGCAAAAAACAGATATCCGTTTCATCATCTATAATAAGTATTTGGGGCGTAAGTGGCATTTTCAGTTGAAATTAACAATCGTTAGTTTCCAATTACTATTCCAAAAATAGTGTTGAGAGAAAACCACATAACAAAAAACGAGACTACTGTTAAGTAATCTCGTTTCTATATTTATTAAAGTTCTTTTAGTATTCCCAAAGATCATGTTCTTTTTCGAACAGCTCTTGCTTTATGCGTTCCGAATCAAGCAATGCCGATATTCCGTCATCTTTAAATTCGCCAAACTCTTTAATCGCCATATCGTATGGATTTGCTTCTTTTACAATGTAACTGTTAAATAAGCGTTGTTCAAACCAATCATCATACGTTAAACGGGCGGCATCATTCTGGCGGTTAAAAACTTCCATGTTCACCAACACCGAGCGGATATCACCTACATCTTCATCACTTGGATCTTTATGGTATTTTAACCATGCCCATTCAATCTCTCCGATTTCAACACCTTCTTTTTGTGGAGTTATGATCGGGGCAATTGCAATAATGCGCACATACATCCTTGATTCTTTCTTGTCAAAAAGCCAGTCTTCAACAACTTTATATTTTTGGATATCAGTTGCATTTAATGATACATCAACACTATCAATCCTAATATTGTTCGGATCATCAGGATCTCCGTTCGGATCAAGAAATGTTGTTACCGGCTTTTTCTCCGCCATGAAGCTTTTAAATTCTTCGGGGCTCCTGAAACTGGTTAAAGAGTCATTGATATACGCGGTAAGTTTACCCGATAATATAGCATTATAAATAATAACGTTTAATGGATTCTTAGGCCACTTCATTGGCTGGTTCTGCTTTTCGCGGGTATCAACCACCCTCCAGACACGTTTTGCCCACATTACATCCGCCTCTCTCAAATACGGCCAGTCTATAACTTTACGTTCTGTAACAGCCTGGCGGGTATAT
>JAZKGM010000110.1:1215-8183 GCA_040385895.1 Bacteroidota bacterium | reverse complement strand
ACCGGATGTGGAATAGGTGCTTAAGTCGTTTAGCATGAGCCGCTTTCAGTGTAAAATTTATTCCTCGTTTTTAATCTTCCATTTATTTGTAGCAACAATAAATATCTTCGCAACATGCATGTTTTTTTTCAACCCGATCTGGATACAGCTGCCATACAATTAAATGAAGACGAATCGAAACATTGTGTACGGGTGTTGCGCCTCAAAAAAGGGGATGAGGTTCACCTGGCCGATGGAAAAGGAACACATGCACTGGCACAGATCGGTGATGATAACCCCAAACGCTGCGTACTGGGCATTACCCGTAAAGAGAACAATTCCAAAAACCGCACATATTACCTGCACATCATCATCGCCCCCACAAAAAATTTCGAGCGAACGGAATGGTTCATTGAAAAGGCCGTGGAAGCAGGAATTGACGAGATCACTTTTATAGAAACACAGAACAGCGAACGCAATAAGGTGAACATGGAACGCTGCGAAAAAATTGCAGTAAGCGCCATGAAACAAAGCAAACAATGGTGGCTGCCTGCGATCAATCCCATCGTTAAACTGAGCGATGCAGTAGCTTCCGTTGAAAACGGGTTGAAATTAATGGCCTGGTGCGAAACCAATGAAGAACAACTGCTGAACGATGCCTTGAAAAACGATGCCCAACAAACGATCACCGTTCTGATCGGGCCGGAAGGCGATTTTACCGCACAGGAAGTGGAGCTTGCCAAAAGAGCTGGTTTTCAACCGGTATCATTGGGCAAAAACATTTTGCGGACGGAAACCGCTGCCCTCTATGCATGCATGGCTGTTAAAGCTATACTGTAATGAGGTATTATCTTTTGTTGTTGTTAATTGTGATCCGGCTTACCTGCTGTGTGGCGCAACAGGACACAACAAGAAGAACAGGAAATTTTTGCGGCACATCGCAACGAGCCTTGCGCAACAACATCATCGCATTGTCTATTCCTGTTGCACTTATTACATACGGCTCGCTCTGTACGAATAACAATGGGTTTCCATCCAGCCATGATGTAAAAAAATTCCGGGACAACCACTTCAGCACCTTTAAGAACTATACCGATGATTACCTCCTTTACTCCAATGCAGCGCTGGTTTATGGCTTCGACCTGCTAAAAATCCCTGCAAAAAACGATGTGCTGAACCAAAGCATTATTATGGCAAAAACCACGGTGCTTGCACTGGGGATCGCAGGCATAATGAAATACAGTTTCACACAAACCCGGCCCGATAGAAGCGACAACCTCTCCTTTCCCTCCGGCCATTCGGCACTTGCTTTTGCGCTGGCCGGTGTGCTTCACCATGAGTTTAAGGACTCCAGTCCCTGGATCAGCGTGCTGGGCTATACATCGGCAACGGTAACAGGTGCCATGCGTATTTTAAACAACAGGCACTGGTACAGCGATGTACTGGTAGGGGCAGGCATCGGCATGCTTTCCACCAACATTGTTTACCTCACCCACCGGAATAAATACAGCAACAGCTCTTTAAAAAGATCAGTATGTTTGCCTATTATTGGAACAAATTATTACGGTTTATCGTGGCAAAAAAGCTTTTAAAAATCCTGTTCGTTTTTGTTGGTGTGGTGGTGATGGTTTCGTTTGCACCACCCTCATTAAAAATTGCCAAGCTTAAGTACAATGGCGGTGGCGACTGGTATGCCAATAAAACATCATTGCCAAACCTGATCCGCTTTTGCAACCAGGCATTGGGCACCACCATTGCTGCCGAAGAAGATGTGGTGGAAGTTGGCAGCCCCGATATTTTCAATTACCCTTTTGTACATTTAACCGGCCATGGCAATATTGTAATGAGCACACAGGAAGCCGAAAACCTGCGCAGCTATTTAATTGCCGGTGGTTTTTTGCATGCCGATGACAATTACGGATTGGATAAATTTTTCAGGCGCGAAATGAAAAAGGTGTTCCCCGAGCTGGAGCTGGTAGAGCTTCCTTATTCACACCCCATCTATCACCAGAAATTTAATTTTAACAGCGGCTTGCCAAAGGTGCATGAACACGAGGGCAAAGCGCCTCAGGGTTTTGGCCTGGTCTACAAAGGCCGCCTGGTTTGTTTTTACAGCTACGAATGCGACCTGGGCAATGGATGGGAAGACACGGACGTGCACAACGACCCCGAACCTGTAAGGCAAAAAGCGCTACAGATGGGCGCTAATATTTTGCAGTACGCATTCGGAAAGTAATGTTACCTTTTTGGAATATAAACCGTAAACACAGACCCCTTATTTAAAGCGCCTTCCGCTTGCATCCATCCACCGTGTTTCTCTGCTATTTTCTTGCAGATCGTTAAGCCGATCCCCGTGCCTGAAAAATCTTCTTTGCTATGAAGGCGTTGAAAGAGTTCAAAAATCTTGTGTTTATAATTGTCTTCAAAACCAATTCCATTATCGGCAACTTTAATCTCGTAATACGCTTTCATTTCTTTTTCCCCCGCACCAATAGCACGGCTGGCAGGAACAACGTTTGATGAAATGTTAATTTTAACGGAAATACCAGGACGGCTATACTTTAATGCATTTTCAATTAGGTTAGAAAACAACTGGGTGATCAGCACTTTTAACCCATCTACTTCGGGTAACTCTTCCACTTTGATCACAGCCTTTTTCTCCAGGATCTGTTCCTGCAGGTTTTCACTTATTTCAGCAATGACCTCGTTCAGGTTACATGGCCCCGAAACAATTTCAGCGGTGCCCGACCCTGCAACCGCGTGTAACGAATGTATTAACGCACGCATGCGTTTGGTAGCTGCTATAATGCGGCTAAAATTGCGATGTGTTTCATCAATATTGTTTTCAGCCTCAAGGATCAGGTTGCTGAATATTTCTATCTTACGCAAAGGCTCCTGCAGATCGTGGCTCACTATATAGTTGAAAGTGGCCAGCTCATTATTGGCATTTTCAAGCTCCAGGTTTTTCGTAAAAAGTTCTTCCGTTCTCGTTTTCACTTTTTCCTCCAACAGCAGGTTCATTTCCAGTATCTTTTGTTCAGTCTCTTTTTGCCCGGTAATGTCTCTTGAAACAGAGAGCAACTGGTAAATTCCTTTATCGGCAGAACTGATTGGCGATACCGTAACATTCCACCATTTGGGTGTGCCCTTTGCGGTTTCGCAATAAGCAGAAAACTGGGCCACTTCGCCCCTGAGGGCCTTATCTACCGATCTTTTCACCAGGTCCTCGTTCTCTGCGCCCCACAGGTTCCACCAGTATTGGTTCTTAAGTGCGCCAAAGTCGCTTATCTCCATCTGGCAAAGCCCGTTAAAGTTCATGTATTTCAAGCGGCCATGTGCATCTAAAATCTTTAAACAGTCGGGGCTGCTTTCGAGCACAGTTCTGCTAAATGCTTCTGATCCTTCAAAAACCTGTTCTTCACCTGGTTGCGTTTGTTGGGTTTGGTCCGTTATCATTTGCGTTGAAATACCTGTGATTTAGCTGTCAGATAGCGAATATAAAGTAAAGCCCCTGATTGAACTATTAAAATATGTAAGGCCTGCAGTTAACACAAGCTTAATACCCACAGCTATTTTTAAACACAATTTATTGACTTATTTTGCCACGTTTTTAGGCAAATAACCTTCATGCGATATATATACCTGTTTCTTCTGCTCACTGTTTCATTCACCACAAAAGTGCTGGCCCAAACGGGAACAGCTACCATTACCGGTGTAATTAAAGATAAAAAAGACAACGCGGAACTGATCGGGGTAAGCGTGCTCATTAAAGGAACATCGTTTGGCGCAGCTACTGATGTAAACGGACGCTTCACCATAAAAAATGTAAAACCCGGAGAATATACACTGGAGATCTCCTACCTGGGTTACAGTAAAATGGTGCTTACCGGCATTAAAGTAAAGGCCGGTGAAACACGTGAAGTGCCAGTGCAGTTGCAGGAAGCATCGTTCACCGGTGATGAGGTGATCGTGATCGGAAAAAAACCGCTGATCGATGTGGACAAAGCACAATCGGTGAGCACGATCAGCCAGGAAGCCATTGAACTGGCCCCGGCACGGCAATTACAAAGCATTGTGAACACCCAGCCCGGTGTGGTTAATTCACCCGCAGGCTTAAGCATCCGCGGTGGCCGTACCTACGAAACAGGGGTGTATGTTGATGGTGTTAAGGTTACCGACCCGCTGGCCGGTACAGGTTTCGGGCTTGATATAGGAAGCAATGCGGTTGGTGACATCGAAGTAACAACCGGGGGCATTGGCGCTGATGTGGGCGATGCAACAGCCGGGGTGATCAATACAAAAACACGTAACGGGGGCGACCGCCTCGAGATCGGCATCAACCATAAAAGAGACAATTTCGGCTTTAACCGCGACCGCCTCGATTGCTGGAACAGCAGTGTAACGGAGCTGAACATGAACGGGCCTTTGTTTAAGAAAGCATTGAGCAACCGCCTTAAATTTTCAGTTGCAGCACGTGGTGCATTTACTGATGAATATTATAAGAACCCGGCCAACCAGGTGATCTCTTACCAGTACGACCAGAAGGGCTGGGGCGATAGCCGCCTGTGGAGCCCTTTCCAGGATAATAAATGGAGCATCTTTGGCAAGCTGAACTACAGCTTTAAGGGCGGGCAGAACCTCACCGTTTCGGGCCTCCGCTCGTTAACCATCAACCAGGATGTGAACATGCTCCGTATTTTCGGCAACGACCTTCCTTTTCAACCGGGTTACCAATACCTCTTCAGCGAACAAATGGATAATGCCAACACATTTACCCACGATGCCAACATGGTTTCCATCGACTGGAAACAATCGCTGAGCAAACGTTTTTCATACAACATCTTATTCTCGCGCTTTTTTGTGAAGCTGCAGGCCGATGCGAACGGAAGGCCGTGGAGACCTGAATCTGTAGACCAGACGCTGGACCCGCAATCTGTTAATCAATACCCGGTGGCGTATTTCAATCCCGGTGATTCGGTTTCTTATGTAAACCCGGCTTCGGGCTTTTATAACAACAATGGTATTGCTACGTTATGGCACTCGCATTATTTTGAAGAATATACCTTTAAGATCCAGGGAAACCTGCTTTCGGCAAACTCATTGAATAAACTGACGTTTGGTTTTGAAGGCAAGATGCAGGAGATGGAATGGATCGATATCATCAAGCCATGGATCGGTGCCCCGTTACCACTGGCAGGCGGGGGCGAATCGCAAACATTCCGTTTGGGCCAGCAGAGCGATGTGTGGAAAGTAAGCCCGCAACGCGGTGCGTTGTTCATCACCGACCAGATCAAATACAAAGGCCTGATCGCAAACATCGGGGGCCGCTTCGAATACTGGGCGCCCGGTAAATATGTGGATGATGCAGTTGACAATCCCCGCTCACCGATCCGCGATGAAGTGCGCCAGGATTACAAAGACAATTCTGTTAAAATTGGTGGCTTACGCTACAAGTTCCGTTTCCTTCCAAAACTTTCGGCTTCTTTCCCGATCCGCGAAAACCAGATGTTGTATTTCAACTACGGGCATAATACCATTCTTCCCCATCCTTCTTATCTTTACCCTGGGCTTGACCCCTTCTACCAGGATCGTTCTACCATTGCAAACGTGGGTAACCCCAACTTAAACCCTGAAGTGGACATCAGCTACGAGATCGGTTTGAAAACACAGATCACCAGCAATGATGCCTTTACTGTTTCCGCTTTCTGGAAAGACAAATATGATTTTATTACCACGGCCAATGTCTTTATTAAAGATGTAACGGGCCGTGAAGTGGCCCGCACCATCCGCATCAATTCTGATTATGCGCGCAGCCGCGGGATCGAGATCGGGTATATCAAACGCATCGGTAACTGGTACAACGGTCAGATCTCGTACACTTACCAGGTTACCACCGGGCAAAGTGCAAGTGCCAATGAGAAGCTGAAAGAACTGATCTCGACTGGTGCGAATGAAGACACCCGCGAATTTTACCTGCCCTGGGATGTTCCGCATAACTTTAAAAGCAATCACATTTTTAAGCTTGATACCAAAAACGGCTTGTTTAATAAATCCTGGTTAAACAGGATGAGCGTGTATGTGGAAACCAACTTAAGAAGCGGTGTGCGTTACACGCCTTATATTTTCGACCGCACCGATGTAAATACCGGGAGGCCCGTATTTGTGCAGGACCCGAACCCGGATGCAAGGTGGAGCAAAGTTGGCGAATACTGGTTCTGGACAGACATTACCTACACCAAGTGGTGGAGGCTGAAAGGCAAAACACAGATCAACTTCAATATCCAGGTAACAAACATTTTTAACAATAAAAATGCAACCATCATTAACCCGGTAACCGGCCGGGCATACAGCTTAGGCGATAATGTACCTGATACCTGGGTGGATTCGCGTTACCGCGATCCGCGGCTCGGCACATCAGGACCTGTACCCACGAACCCCGCCCGCTTTATGGAACAACGCCATATCATGGTGGGCCTGGCGGTTAAATTCTAATCACGTATTGTTTATATGCCATAACATCCTGCCTTTAACGAGGGCAGGATTTTTTTATGGATAAACGGTAGCCTGCCAACTTTCTACTTTTCCCTTTAATGTAATTGTGATCGTTTAAGGTTTTTCTGCGATCTACTTTGCTCCTGCATTATGGTTGACAGAATTATACAAAAAAAATACCCGAAGCTTAAACGCAACAGCATCATAGCTGCCGCCACCTTATCTGTGGCCGTATTGGTCTGGTTGCTTACCCAAACACATTCCAGTGAACTAAACACCAATAAGAACAAGCTCACCATTGCAAAGGTTAAAACGGGTGAGTTCCGCGAATACATTGCCATTGACGGGACGGTACTGCCCATAAAAACGATCTACCTCGATGCCGTGGAGGGCGGCCGTGTGGCAGAACGTTATGTTGAAGATGGCGACAAGATCAGGGAAGGACAGCCTATCCTTAAACTCGTGAACACGGACCTTCAACTGGATTTTTTACAACG
>JAZKGM010000110.1:0-1205 GCA_040385895.1 Bacteroidota bacterium | reverse complement strand
TCGAGATCAGCCTCAAGAGCCTTGCGCGCCTCATCGACCTGATCAACAACCTGCAGAATGCAAGGAACAATTTAGAGAACACCAAAGTAACACGTTTAAACCAGCTTGCCGATGTGGAATTTGCATTAAAAGAATCGGAACGGGTGTATGAAGTGAATGACAAGCTGTTTAAAGACAACTTCATCGGCCGGCAGGAATTTTACCAGTATAAAAACAATTACGAATACAACAAACGCAAGAAACAGCTGATCGAAAAAGCAATTGCCCAGGATTCGATCACGGCCTATGAGCAAATGAAACAGATGCGCGAATCGTACGCGCGCATGCAAAGCAACCTGAAGCTGATGCGGCAGAAAACCGAAGACCTGGTGGTGCGTGCGCCTGCAAGCGGGCAGCTCTCTTCCTTCCGTGCAGAGATCGGTGAGCTGAAAACCAAAGGACAGAACCTCGGCCAGCTTGATATTTTAAATGGCTACAAGGTACGTGCACAAATAGATGAGCATTACATCAGCCGCATTGTGAACGGGCAGCAGGCACAGTTTGATTTTGGCAGCAACAATTACCTGCTGCAGGTAAAAACAATTTACCCGCAGGTGGCCAATGGCCGCTTCGATGCCGATATGGAATTTATAAGCGGCCAACCCCAAGGCATTAAAAAAGGACAGAACCTGCAACTGCGCCTGCAGCTTGGCGAAAACCAGGATGCCCTGCTGCTCACCAAAGGAGGCTTCTATCAAAGCACGGGCGGCAATTGGGTGTATGTGCTGAATAAAGAAGGAACCTATGCCGAAAAAAGAATGATCCGCACAGGCCGGCAAAACCCGCAATACTACGAGGTGCTTGAAGGATTGAAGGAAGACGAGGAAGTCATCATTTCTTCTTACGAAACGCTTGGTGAATACGACAGGATCAACTTACAATAAAACCCATAACACATTTATTTATGATCATCAGAACAGCACAACTAACCCGCATTTACCGCACCGAAGAAATTGAAACGGTTTCGCTGGATGCCGTAGACCTTAGCATTGCCGAAGGAGAATTCGTTGCCATTATGGGGCCTTCAGGCTGCGGCAAATCAACACTGCTTAACCTCATTGGTTTGCTTGATAACCCGAGCAGCGGGCAATATTATTTTTCGGATACCGAGGTTTCTAAATTCAGTGAACGGCAGCGGGCAGATATGCGCAAGGCCAACATCGGGT
>JAZKGM010000109.1:2859-10094 GCA_040385895.1 Bacteroidota bacterium | reverse complement strand
ATACGTAGAGACGCATTGCAATGCGTCTTTACGTATGAACACATTTGAAAATTTAATGAACGACTGGCGCACCCGTTTTGATGAAATGAAGGTGCAGCTTAATCTTGGTAAAATGGATGCAGCAGATGCTTTTGAAAAACAAAAGGACCAGCTGAAATCATTTATTGAAGAAGCAAAAGACAAACTGGATAAGGGAACCGAAGTGGCCGAAGAGCAAGCCAAAAACCTGAAAGCAAAACTGGAAGAACTAGGCTTACAGCTTCATTTAGGAAAAGCCGAAACAGTGGAAGCATTCGAAACGCAACGCAAAAAAATTGAGCCGGCTTTGCAGGATGTTTACGATGCTGCAAAAAAGGCTTACAGCACGGGATATCACCAGGCCATGAACCTTTTCGATACACAGGCAGACTGGTTTAAAACCAATCTTGAAATCATGCAGCTTAAGTTTGCACTGGCTAAAATGGACGCCAAAGAAGAAGCGGAAGACCTGAAGAAAAAGCTGGATGAGAAACTGGAAGAACTTTCGGGGCACAGCAAGAACTGGCAGGAACAGGTAAAAGACAATGTGGAAGATTGGAGCAATATGGCCAAAGATAATATGGAAAAATTCAGGGACTGGATGAAAGGCCTGACCAAATAATACGGGCGAATTGATCGAAGCCGCAAATGGTAAACCATTTGCGGCTTTTTTACGTCCATTATCCGCCCTTGTTCGTTTGAATGCTGATCAGCTCTTCGATCTTTAAGCCAAGCTCGCGTATTTCCCGTTCGGCCTTTAAATTAACCTGGTAATCATTCTGGGCGCGAAGCCTGTCCTTTAACTCCTGCCTGTTCTGGCTCATCATAATAATAGGGGCCTGTATGGCAGCCACGCAGCTCAATATCAGGTTAAGAAGAATAAACGGGTAATCATCAAATTTCATCTTAAAAATTTCAACCACATTAATTCCGATCCATACCGCTATAAAGCCCAGGAAAGTGAGGATAAAGGTCCAGCTCCCGCCAAAGTCTGCAATATTATCGGCCACACGTTCGCCAAACGTTAAGCTTTTCTGATAGGTCTTTTCTACATCATCAGCCGATAAGTGGTCGGAGA
Organism: Bacteroidota bacterium; assembly: GCA_040385895.1. Lineage (GTDB taxonomy): Bacteria > Bacteroidota > Bacteroidia > UKL13-3 > UKL13-3 > UBA6183. The sequence continues at coordinate 8,998 of JAZKGM010000109.1, read as the reverse complement.
TCAGTGTATCTTCGGTTTCCATCAGCGAGTTGATCGTTTCTGCATGCAGGAACCCATTCTCATGGTAGTTAAAGCCCCGCTGGTGTATCCTGTCAAGCACCTTATCGCTCAATAAACTCAGGGGGATCATGTTCCCGATATCACCCATTTTACCGCTTATTTCGCATTTATAATTAGCCACCTGGTCCATTGTTCTGTTTTTTTAATGAAGATATGATTTATAACCATTAAAATGATGGTTTAAGTTTTAAATTCGTAGCCCTTTTAAAATTTAATACATTACACGTTACCTATGTCTGATCATAAAATAATATTTTCAATGGCTGGCGTAAGCAAAACTTACCCGCCACAAAAACAGGTTCTTAAAAACATTTACCTTTCCTTTTTCTACGGGGCTAAAATTGGTGTGCTGGGTTTAAACGGCTCGGGTAAATCAAGCCTGCTGCGCATTATTGCTGGGCTTGATAAGAACTACCAGGGCGAGGTTGTTTTCGATAGCAAGAATTACAAGATCGGTTTCCTGGAACAGGAGCCACAGCTTGATGAAACAAAGACCGTGGTTGAGGTAGTGAAAGAAGGCGTGGCTGAAACCATGGCTTTACTGGATGAATACAATGCAGTGAACGAAGCCATGGGCCTGCCGGAAAATTACGAAGATGGCGACAAAATGGACAAACTGATGAACCGTTCGGCCGAATTACAGGATAAGATCGATGCAGTGAACGCCTGGGAAATTGATACCACCCTGGAAAAAGCAATGGATGCATTACGCTGCCCCGATCCCGAAACCCCGGTTAATATATTGAGCGGTGGCGAGCGCAGGCGGGTGGCTTTATGCCGCCTGATCTTAAGCAACCCTGATATCCTGTTATTGGATGAGCCTACGAATCACTTAGACGCTGAGTCGGTAGACTGGCTGGAGCAATTCCTTAAAAATTTCCCGGGAACTGTTATTGCCGTAACGCATGATCGCTACTTCCTGGATAACGTGGCGGGTTGGATCCTTGAACTGGATCGTGGTGAAGGCATTCCGTGGAAAGGAAATTACAGCAGCTGGCTCGAACAAAAAGCCAACCGTTTAAAAGCAGAAGAGAAAGCAGAAGGCAAACGAGCAAAAGCATTAGAGCGTGAGCTGGATTGGGTGCGCCAGGGACCAAAAGGACGACAGGCCAAACAAAAAGCGAGGCTTGGAGCCTATGATAAATTACTGAGCGAGGAAACAAAAGAAAAAGAACAACAGCTGGAGCTCTTTATTCCTGCAGGGCCACGTTTGGGTGATGTGGTTGTGGAAGCATCAAATGTGAGCAAAGCGTATGGAGATAAACTGTTATATGAGAACCTTAACTTTAACCTTCCGCGCGGTGGTATTGTGGGTGTGATAGGCCCGAACGGTGCAGGTAAAACCACTTTGTTCAAAATGATGATGGGATTGGAGAATCCTGATTCGGGAACATTTAAAGTGGGCGAAACGGTTAAGGTGGCTTACGTGGACCAGAGCCATAAAGACCTGTTGCCTGAAAAAAGCGTGTTTGAAGTAATTGGTGGCGGAACAGAAACCATGATCGTTGGCGGCAAGCAGGTGAATGCACGTGCGTACATCAGCAAGTTTAATTTTGGCGGGAACGACCAGAGCAAAAAAGTAGGCGTATTAAGCGGTGGTGAGCGTAACCGCGTTCACCTGGCCATGACGCTGAAAGACGGTGGCAACGTATTATTACTGGATGAGCCTACCAATGATATTGATGTGAACACGTTGCGCGCATTGGAAGAAGCCATTGAAAATTTTGCTGGTTGCGTAGTGGTGATCTCCCACGACAGGTGGTTTATCGACCGCATTGCCACACATATTCTGGCCTTTGAAGGAAACTCGCAGGTGTACTGGTTTGAAGGGAACTACAGCGACTACGAAGAGAACAAAAAACAACGTTTAGGCAATCACCAGCCTACACGCGTAAGGTATAAAAAACTGGTATAAACCAAAAAGTCCGCTTCCATTGAAGCGGACTTTTTTATGCTGTTCCCTATTATTATTTCATCTGCTTATCCACTTCATTGAAGGTGATCCTGGCCAGGTCGTAAATAATTTTCTCTTTCACTTCGCGGTTCGCACCCCGCGTCATGATGCCCAGCAAATAAGGCTTACCGGTGTAAAACACAATGCCGAAATGATGAAGCTGCAACGTGTTCCTGTTTCCCGCTTCATCAAAAAAATCGCGTTCGCCATATTTATGTGCCACCGCATATTTTTCGGGAACGGCTTCGCGGATGCCTTTGTTGTAAACCGTTTCACTCAGCAGGCGCAATGCTTTTTCCGACATGTCTTTATTGAGGTAAGAAGCATTGAACAAGATCCGGAACACGCCCGAATAGCGGTTCACCGCCACAAAGTTTGCATTCGGGTCTGTTAATCCTTCTACATATAAGTTCAGGTCCTTCTGCACTTTGCTCACTTTTTCAAAACCAACCTTATCCAGTAAAATAATGGTGGATGCATTATCCGAATTAACGATCATCTGCCGCAGGTATTCCTCTATGCTGTATTCGCTTCCGTCTTGTTTTTCAACACCACTGTCTTCATCCACCTGCTCAAACTTCTTTTTTTCATACCGCACACGTTCGCCCAGAATACCCGGATTGGTTTCTGCCTCTTTCAGCAAAGCGATCATTACAGGCACCTTCATTAAGCTTGCCGGGCTAAATACCTCCTTCTCATTAATACCCATCCAAACCCCGTTGTTCAGGTCCCTGAAATAATAGGAAACATAGATGTCGCTGTACTTCTTCTTTACGTTGTCGATGTAGCTGGTTATTTCGGGTTTGAACAATTGCAGTTCGCGCATGTCGAGCCTATGTGCATCAATGCAATCAAGAAAAGGGTTGATCAAACTGTATGATGAATTTGTTTGCTGAACAGCCCCCTGTTTGGTTTCTGCGGCTTCGCTTTTTTTACCAAATAATCCGCGGCCTAAAAAGATGCCTGCTGTTAATGCAACCACGCCTGCAATAACAGGCACTAAGTTTTTATTCATTCAATGATTTTTGAGTTATCAAATAAATTCATTTTTTCTCAAAATCTATCTTAAATTGGTTCAATAAATCTTTGTTTAAAGCCATGCTCAGCTTTTGGGAGAAGAATTCATTCATTCATTACGACTACATTATTGTGGGCGGAGGCATTACGGGCCTTTCTACTGCATGTGCCATCAAAGAGAAAAACCCCAAAGCAAATGTATTGGTATTGGACAAAGGCATTTTGCCAACCGGTGCCAGCACCAAAAATGCGGGCTTTGCCTGCATAGGTTCTTTCAGCGAGAAATGGGCCGATTATGAAAGGCTTGGTGAGGAAGGTTTTTTAAAGCTGATCGAAGACCGCTGGATCGGTTTATACCTTTTACGCAAACGCCTGGGTGACGATAACATTGATTTTTTAAACTACGGTGGATTTGAGCTGGTGATGAATGAAGCACACTTTGACCCGGGCAAGATCGACCTGTTGAATAACCTGCTTCAACCCTTGTTTAAAAAACAGGTGTTTTATGTGGCGCCACAGTTCATCAAACAATTCGGGTTTAATGACGCCATGGTATACAACATGATATTTAACCCGTTTGAAGGACAGGTTGATACCGGCAAGATGATGAAGACCTTGCTGAACTATGCCGGCATTCTACAGATCAGGGTGCTGAGCGGGGTTGATGTTAAAAACATAACGAACACTTCGCATGGCGCAGAAGTGCATTGCCAAAGCAATGGCCATTCGGTAACGTTCAAAGCCCCGCAGGTGGCCATCTGTACCAATGCATTCACCAAACAATTCCTGCCCGATGAAGAAATAATCCCCGGCCGGGGACAGGTGCTTTGCACCAACGAAATTGAAGGCCTTAAATTTACCGGCATCTTTCATTTCGATGAAGGGTACTATTATTTCAGAAATTATGGTAAGCGGGTTATTTTTGGCGGTGGGCGTAACTTGGATTTTGAAACGGAAAACACCCACGAATTTGGATTGAACGAACGCATACAGAAACAATTGAACTACTTTCTTGACGAAATGATATTACCCGGTGTGGACTATAAAATAGAAGACCAATGGAGCGGGATCATGGCATTTAACGAAAACAAAACACCTTTGGTTAAACGCATCAACGAACACATGGTAGTGGGCGCCCGCCTGAATGGAATGGGCGTGGCCCTGGCCAGCAAAATTGCAGACGATTTAACAACAGTATTAGATATAAAATGAAAAAGATGATCCCCGCTTTGGTGCTTGCTTTAGCACTATACATGCATACGCAGGCACAACAACCCATTCCCGTTCAGGTGGGTATCCAGTTAAAACCCGATATCGAAAACCCGGAAGGCTGCGTGCTTGCAGGCACAGATATACGCCACACCACCGATGAGCAGTTATTGTCATTGGGGTTTAATATGCAACAGTTGCAGCTGGGAGAAGATGTAAAGTACTATTTCGGTGAAGCTGCAAACGGAGAAGTGAACCTGCAATTCAGAAGAACGCAACTGCTCGACCAGGTATTGAGCAAAGAATACAGCGATCAGCCCATGAGGATAGACGGGCTCTTAAACATAAACGGCCAGAACGTTCCGGCCATGTTCGAGGTTATTAAAAAGAAAAATAAACAAAAAGAGGTGTATAGCGAACTTACCTTTTCTATCCCTTACCAGAGCATGGGCATTATAAAACAAGGTGAAGTGAGGATGGTATTGACGATGAAAAGCCTGTAGTGCGATAGCGGATCATTTAAAGTTCAGCCCTTCGGTGTTAAAGGTCAACACCTGTCCGCTGTATTGATAGAAATCAATTTTAATTTTAACCTGTTTTGCTGCCTTCAATTTGGAAAGCAATTGGGCCGCATTATCTAAAAAGATCACATCGCTGCTGTAATCTGATGAGCTCCCATAGGCATATTGCAAGGTTTTCCCATCATCAAATTTTATATCTACTGTTCTGTCCCACGTGTAACTGGATATAAATTGTCCCTTGCTTATTTTAAGGTATACATCTAATTTTTTACCTGTTTTTCTAACCACCAGGTCCCCTGTAGATCCTCCATCGTAAGGGAAGGCAAACTGCAGCGTATTGGTTGAGCCGGTACTGGCAAATTTACTTTTGGTGCCGTCCATTTCATCAACCGTTTCTTCATAGGTCCAATTGTTTGTTTGTTCTATGCTATCAGCTTCCATCTGCGAGGCAATAACAGCACCAATCGAATCTATAATTCATCGGGTAAGGAAGTTAAGGGTGGAACGTACTAAAAACAGACCAGGTGGCTTACGCTTGTTTATTCAGCTTGCTGTTCCTGCGCCCATAAGCAAAGTATACCAATAGACCGAACACCATCCATAAGATAGCTACTTTCAGGGTTTGCCAGTCGAGCGCTATGATCATCCCGGTACACACCAATACCCCTAAAATCGGAACCAAAGGAACAAGGGGTGTTTTAAAAGGACGTTCGATCTCGGGAGATTTTTTACGCATGATCCATACACCGGCACTTACCAATACAAAAGCAAACAAGGTTCCGAAACTGGTGAGGTCGCCTGCTACGCTGCCCGGAACAAATGCGGCAAATGCGCCCACAAAGACAAACAACACCAGGTTGGCTTTATACGGTGTTTTAAATTTAGGGTGAAGCTCACTCAAAGCCTTTGGCATAAGTCCATCATTGCTCATGCTGAAAAACACGCGGCTTTGTCCCATAAGCATCACTAATATAACTGAGGAAAACCCGGCCAGGATCGCCACTGTTACACTGGTGGCCAGCCATTGGTAACCCGGCATATAATTCTGAATGGCATAAGCCACAGAAGCTTCTTTACCTGCAGTTTTAAACTCCTGCCAGTTGGCTACCCCTGTTAATACATGACCGAATAAAATATACAGGATGGTGCAAACCACCAGCGATCCTAAAATGCCAATGGGCATATCACGCTTTGGATTTTTGGCCTCCTGTGCGGCCGTGCTCACGGCATCGAAACCGATGAATGCAAAAAACACGATGGCAGCTCCGCCAAGCACTCCGCCCCAACCCCATTTAAAAAATCCTTCGTGGCCCAATGTTCCTTCGGGGATCAGGTAAGGCGTATGATTTGCAGGGTTGATGAATTGCCAGCCCAGGCC
>JAZKGM010000109.1:0-2849 GCA_040385895.1 Bacteroidota bacterium | reverse complement strand
AAACACAATAACAGCGTTGATCATCGCGCTTTCCTGTGTGCCTTTTATCAGGATCAAAGTAATAACCAATAAAATAGCTAAAGCCGGGAGATTAAGGAACCCGCTGGTTTCGGCAACAAGGCTTGTTAAGTGCGCAGGTAAAGCATGAAACTGCTCATCGCTTAAGATCAGCTCCCCGTTCTTAACCATGGCAGCCCACTCCGGCTTAAAGGTGGTGATCTGGGAAAGGTTGTTCGCTGTTACCGTGTATAAGCTTTCAAAGGGGCTGTGGCACCATTCGTATGGAATTGCCCCCCCGAGCAAATTGTTTAAATATTCGCTCCACGCAATACTTACTGTAGCCGCGCCCAATGCATATTCCATGATCAATGCCCAACCGATTATCCAGGCCACAAGCTCGCCCATGGTTACATAACTGTAAGCATAAGCACTTCCGGCAATAGGGATCATGGCCGCAAACTCTGCATAACACAAACCGGCAAATGCACAGCCGATGGCTGCAACAATAAATGATAAGGTAACGGCCGAGCCGGAAGCTTCAGCTGCTGCTGCTGCTGTGCGCACAAATAAACCAGCGCCAATAATGGCCCCAACGCCCAACGCCACTAAATTCCACGCACCAAGCGTGCGTTTCAGTTCGTGCGTTTCTGATTCTTTTAATAAGTTGGCTATATTTTTGGTAGAGAACAAACCCATAAGTGTAGTATCTGTTAAGGTTTGCTAATATAGATATGTTTTAAGCTTTACAAAACATTTTTTGGAAACGTATGTTTATTGCCGGTTTAAAGGAATAGGCATAGGAAGCAATAAAATAAGTGATCTTCTGCGGGTTGCGTTACCAGCTTCCCCCACTGCCACCTCCGCCAAAGCTTCCTCCCCCAAATCCTCCGAAACCGCCCCCGCCTCCTCCGCCTGACGAAAAGCCACCGCTGCCTAAGGTTCCACCCCAGAATATAGGGCCTCCAAAACCACCTCTCCCGCGGTTCCTTCCACCGCCTCCGCGGCTGCTGAAGATAATAGCCAGGATGATCACAATAAATATAATGATGTACCTGAGCTTACCCCCTCCTGCAAGCGGTCCTTCGGAGCGCTCATTTACAAACTCGCCACTGGCGGCCTGCATAAATACCGTTGTGGCCTCATCAAGTCCCTGGGCATAATTCCCTGCCTTGAATGCAGGGTTTATCATTTTTTTACGTACCCGGCTGGTGAGGGCGTCTGTTACTGTTCCCTCCAGTCCGTAACCTACCTGGATCTGTAATTTTCTGTCGTTGATGGCGCCATAGATCAGCAAGCCATTGTCTTTTCCTTTTTCACCAATGCCCCATGCCTGTGCAAGCCTTTGGCTATACTGAAATACATCGTCATTATCGAGGCTGTTCTCCAGCACAATAACCAGCTGGGTTGAAGTACTGTCGAAATAGCCTTTCAGCTTCTGCTCCAGGAATTGTGCATCGCCTGGTGATAGCACCCCTGCATAATCGTTAACAAATTTTTTTGTGGGCGGTGGAACTTCTTTAGCGGAAAGGCCAATGGTCCAAAGTCCATACACGATCGTTAAGAGGAATAACTTCAAGCAGGGCCTGTTTGCGGTAAGAGATTTATTCATTGGTGTCCTTTCCAAAGCTGATGTCGTTGGATAATTCATTGGTATCACTATCGCGGTAGGGGAAATGGATCTTTAGTTTCTGGCCTGCCTGTGCGATCACCCGGCATAATCCTTCGGTATATTCCTCCTGTTTAAAATGGGATAAAAGCAGCTCTTTTTCTTCATCCCAGAATTGCTGCGAAACTTTTTCGTGGATCCCGCTGTCGCCCAGTATGGCAAACTTTTTATCGTCATATGCCAGGTAGATCAATACCCCGTTCTTTTGTTCGGTGTTATGCATTCCAAGCTGCTCAAAAACCGCCCTGGCATGATCATATGCATCCCCTTCGCATTTCGCTTCCAGGTGAACACGGATCTCGCCCGATGTATTAAGCTCTGCCAATCTGATCGCTTCTACAATTTGTTGCTGATCGGCTTCTGTAAAAAAAGTTTTAGGCATTTGCGTTTATAAAATAAAGCCACAGGTTACACCAATCTTACAGCATTATGCCTGTAAACCGGTAAAACCTGTGGCTGATAATAAGTAAAGAAGAGCTTATTCGAATTTAACTTCCGGTGCTTTTTCAGCTCCGCCAAGGGCTTCGAAATATCCTTTTTTATCAAAGCCGAATATGCCGCTGTAGATCACCTGCGGGAACTTACGGATATATGAATTATAATCCTGAACTGTTTCGTTAAAGTTTCCGCGTGCCACTGCGATCCTGTTCTCTGTTCCTTCCAGCTGATCCTGTAAAGCACTGAAATTTTCAGTGGCCCTTAATTGAGGGTATTGTTCAGAAACCACCATTAAACGGCCTAAAGCCTGGCTCAATTCTCCCTGCGATGCCTGGAACTTCTGAATTTGCTCGGGACTTAATTTGCTTGCATCTACTTTTATTGAAGAGGCGTTTGCACGCGCCTGTATCACATCTGTCAACGTTTTTTGTTCGAAATTGGCCACGCCTTTTACGGTATTCACCAGGTTTGGTACCAGGTCTAACCTGCGTTGGTATTGATTTTCTACCTCACCCCATTTGGATGTGGTGGCTTCCTGTTTGTTTACCAGGTTGTTGTAGCTGCTGCATCCGTTCATTAAAAGCAGTACAAATAAGCCTGCTACTACTAAAAGAATAATTGTTCCTTTTTTCATTTGTATTTGTTGAATTGAGTGATGCCAAGATACAAATTATCAACCAAAACAAGCTTAACTGACAAAATGCCTACATGCTTCACCCCTCTATTTGCATTATTTACCGCTTAA
>JAZKGM010000108.1:0-4693 GCA_040385895.1 Bacteroidota bacterium | reverse complement strand
CACAGGCCAACAATGAAGCATACCCGCGCGTGTTGTATTATTATGCCGAAGAGGTTTACCTGAATAATGATTATGCAAGGGCCAACGACAATTTTAAAAAGTCGCAAACATTTGATTTTGATAAAAAGCTATACGCCCAGTCTTATTTCTGGCAAGGCGAAATTGCTTATAAACAAGGCAGGTTTAAAGAAGCTGCAGAACATTACACGGCATTTCTTAAATACGAGAACGACATCAAATTCACCCGTTTTTATGCACTGGCTTATTACAACCTGGGCTACTGCTATATTAAAACAGAAGATTACGCAAAGGCCGTGGTTGAGTTTAAAGCGTTCCTCGAAACCAGTCATGCACAATCGAGCCCGGAGCTTTATACCGATGCAGCCATGCGTGTTGCCGATTGCTACCTGGTGGCCAAAGAATACAACAAGGCTTTGGACCATTACGACATGATCATTACCAAAAAGCTGAACGGAAGCGATTATGCCCTGTACCAGAAAGCACTTGTTTATGGTGTATTGAATAAACCTGCCGATAAGATCAATGCCCTGCAGCAGATCATCAGCAACCACAAGCGCTCGCCTTATATTGACGATGCCCTGTTCGAGATCGGCAATGTGCAGCTCCAGACCGAAAACTACACCGCTGCCGTGGCAAGTTTTGATAACATCATTAAGAACTACCCGAAAAGCGCTTACGTTAAAAAAGCGGTGCTGTACAAAGGCCTTGCCTATTACAACGACAGCAAAGATGATGACGCCATTGAAACCTTTAAGGTGCTTGCCACACAATTCTGCAATACCGATGAAGCCCGCGAAGCATTAAGCGTGGTGAAGAACATTTACGTGAACAAAGGTGAAACGGAAACCTACCTGAACTTTATTAAAGCCGCATCGTGCATGGTGGTATCCCCTACTTACCAGGACAGCATTACCTATGAGGCCGCTTTTAACCAGTACAAGAACGAAGAGTGCACCAAAGCCAGCAAATTATTCGGTGAATACATCAGCCGTTTTGGCGGGGGCTTTTTTATTCTGAAGGCTTATTACTACAAAGCCGAATGCGATTTTAAACTGAAAAAATATGACGATGCATTGATCAATTATGAATACGTAGCCTTATACAACCGCAACGATTTCACAGAGCGTGCCACCCGCCAAACCGCCATCCTTTACTACGAAAAAAAGAACTACCGCAAAGCTTTTGAATACTACAGCGCACTCGAGCGCATTGCCGGCAACCGCGATAACCTGCAGGTGGCCATTACCGGGATGATGCAATCTTCAACACGCATCCACCAGGTTGATACGGCCGCTGTTTATTCATTTAAATACGTAAACTCAAGCCTTACCACCAAAGAAGGGATGTTAACCGCAAACCTGAACATTGCACGGTATTACATGAGCATCAACCAAACAGATAGCGCAATGGTTGGCTGGCAGTATTTAATTAAAGAAACCAAAAACGCCTATGCGGCCGAAGCCAAATACAACATGGCTTACATTCAATACATGAACAAGGATTATAAAAGCAGCAAGAAGACCATTTTCGAGATCTCTGAAAAATACAGCAGCTATGCCAAATGGTACGAAAATGCATTCCTGCTTTTAGCCGAAGTGTATTATGCCGAAAAGGATAATTTCCAGGCCAAAGCAACCCTGCAAAGCCTGATTGATAACCTGGATGCCGGTGACAACAAAACAAAAGCCGCCACCCGCTTAAGGCAGATCATTGGCGAGGAAGAGATCAATAAGACAAACCCGGCCCCTAAGCCTGAAAAAGAAATTGAAAAGCTTTAATTCATCTTCCACCCAAACAGACAAAACAACACAGATGAAAAAGATCATAACATACATCAGCCTTTCCGCATTTGCTGTTTCGGCATTTGCCCAGGACACGCTGAAAACGGACGGCATCATGGTGATAAAAGATTTTATTCCCCGTCTTGCCGAGGTAATAAAGATCCCCAGCAACCCCAACCCTGAAGTGCCTGAAGTAAAAGCCCCCAAGCTGGAATACACCTTACCCGAAACCAGGTTCAATACCGCGCCCACCATTTATACCATAAAGCCGTTGGCCATGGGAACGGCCTTGTTGCCAAAATTAAAGAACAACTTCTTTAAGCTGGGTTATGGCAACTACAATTCACCTTTGCTCGAAGCATACATATCAACCGTTAGAAATAAAACTTCGCAGGCAGGCGTATATGCCAGGCATTTTAGCGCAAATCCAGATGGCAACAGAACCTTTAGCGACAACAGCGTGAAGCTTTGGGGCAAACGTTTTATGGACAAAGGCATGGTGAGCACAGATGTGGGCTACAACAGGAATGTGCTTCATTATTACGGATACGAAGAATTGCCTGCCGCTGTTTCAAAACGTGACCTGCGCAGGCAGTACAGCGCATTGGATCTTCATGCCGGGTACAGCAACATTATTAAAGATACATCGAAGCTTAAATACAACATTGATGCACGCTTTTATAACTTCATTGATAACAACAGCACCGTTGAAAACGACTTTAAACTGGTTGGCGATTTTGGCAAACGCATTAACGGTAACCCGTTGGATGTAAATGTGATGGTGAACACCAATAACACCAAAACAACTCTTTATAATTATGGCCGCCTGTTCATTGATGTGAACCCGGAATATACCCTGAACATGGGGCAAGCCTACATTAAGCTGGGCTTCAACTCCACCCTGGTGAACGACAGTGCAGGCAATACGTTTTATTTTTATCCGAAAGCAGAAGTTGCCTACCAGGTTAAGCCAAAAACCATTACTGCTTTTGCAGGAATTACCGGTAAGCTTAACCGCACTACTTATCGCGGCCTTGCCGGTGAAAACCCGTTTATCAGCACATGGGGACTGGCCAACACCAGCAACAAGTTCGAATTGTATGCAGGCTTTAAAGGCGAGATCAGCGCGCAAACCAGCTTCCTCCTGCAATTTTCGAGCGCCAATGTGCAGAACATGGTGTTTTATGGATTTGATTCCCTTAACCGCGGACAGGTTGTTATTTTTGATACCACCAGCATCAGGCTTACCAATGTAAAAGCCGAGCTGAACCACGAGTTTGGCGAAAAGTTCCACTTCCAGTTCGTGATGAATTATTTCGGGTACAGCAACCTGCAGATCGCACAGCCTTTCAGCCGCCCTACATTTACCACCCGCACCAATTTAATGTACAACATTGGCGATAAATTTATCATCCGTGGCGACCTGTACACCATGAACAGCCGCAAATCAATAGAATTACCTAACAACCAGCAGGTAACCCTCGGAACCATTGTTGACCTCAACATGGGCATCGACTACCGGTATACCAAGAACCTGGGTTTGTTCCTGAATGTGAACAATATAACCAACAACCAATACCAACGCTGGTACAATTACCAGGTTTACGGGCTTAATGTGCTCGGGGGCCTAAGTGTAACCTTCTGATACTAGCCACGCAACGTTTTAATGCCCGCACAGGTTTGTTTAACTGGTGCGGGCTTTTTATTTTGCAGCATTCTAATGCAGGCTCAATTAACACAACACATCATCTGGAACAGCATTAAAGAGCTGTTGCACAGGCACGATTGTGTAATTGTTCCGGATTTCGGAGGCTTTGTATGCAACCGCGAGCAATCGCGCATCGACCAGGTCTCCCATATTATTACCCCTCCGGCAAAACGCATTGTATTTAACCAGAACCTGAGAACCAATGACGGCCTGCTGGCCCAGCGCATTTCGGAGAAGCTGACCATCACCTACACAGAAGCATTGCGCAGCATTGCCGAGCTTGTAAACCAGCTTCGTGCGCACCTCGAACAGATCAAACAACTGGATATTGAAGCTTTCGGAAGCTTCAGGCTGAATGCCGATGCCAACTATGTTTTTTTACCCGACAGGATGAATAATTATTTGTATTCATCTTTCGGGCTCATGCCTTTACAAACCATTCCGGTTGGCGGCTATCACAAAGGCACAAGGCAAACCCGCATTTTTAAAGACCGCAAAGAAGTGCGTGAAGCACGCAGAATGGTGCGCGCCAAACATGCAGGGTTAAAAATGCTCACTGCTGCTTTGGTGATCATGCTGCTTTTAAACGGGTACATTTTTTTAACCGATGCCAACCTGATTGGCGGAGCCAAAATAAATACCACAGGAATTAACAGCTGGTTCGATTCGCTGATGAAGCGGAACGAGCCTGTGGCCGAAAAGCACCAGCCCATTGTGCAACCCCAACAAAATGAAGTGATCCCCCCGCCTCCTGTGGCTGACCTGGATACCGCTGTTTTAAATATTGATACACCGGACACCGCCCCGGCAATTGATGAATCGCATGCACTGAACCTTGCAGAAGTTTTTGCAGGCATGAATAAAACTGCACCGCTTTATAATTACAGCAGCAACGATGAGTTGATTGCCACGGAAGAGCCTGCTTTGGTTGAAACACCGGTAATACCAATACCTGTGGAGACCCCGGTGAACAATTCAGCAATTACAAAAGGTAAATTCTCCTACCATGTTATCGGTGGTGTGTTCTGCAAGGAAAAAAATGCACGTAAGTTCTATAACAAGCTGCGCGAGCAGGGATTCGATGCGGAGTTGTTGCTGAACACCCGCATTAACTGCAACCGCGTGAGCTACCGCAAACTGGATAACATGCAAGAGGCCATCCAGTTAATGGACAGCCTCAAGG
>JAZKGM010000107.1:3793-6543 GCA_040385895.1 Bacteroidota bacterium | reverse complement strand
GTTTTAATGAAACCACGAAACAACTCGACCTTTACTATTTGTATCATACCATAAAGTATATTAATGACAACAAATCGATCGAAGACAACAATAAGATCTATGTGCAGAGCAACGAAAGCCAGTCGATAGTAAATGTAAAAGCCCGGGTAATAAGCAAGGGCAAGGTGATTTACGAAGCAACCCAAAAAGACTTTAAAGAGGTGGAAGAAGAAGGACGTAAATATAACATGCTGGCTGTGGAGGGATTAGAAAAGGGTGTAGTGATCGAGTACATCTCGATCACAAAACTCACTGAATTTGAATTATATGATGATGATTACTTTCAGCTAAATGCACCCATCAAAAAAGCGGAGTTTTATTTAATCGTTCCCGGGCATACCGATTTCAGGTGCAAAAGTTATAACGGATTTGGCAACATCGCAGATTCAACTGTTGATGGCAGGCACGTTTATTACGGCACTTCTTTAAATATCCCCGCCATTGATAATGAAGAAAAATATTCGCTTGTTAATGCAAACAAGCAGCGCATCGAGTATGTATATTACTACAATAAGGAAACGAAAAAGATGAATGCGAAGTGGCCGGAACTTGGCCGCACCTTTTTCGATCGCGTTAATTACAATTACGATAAAAACCAAAAAGACCTTGACAAGATCCTGGCCAAAATTGACCTGAAAACTGCTGCCAATGATGTGGAGAAGGTGTTCCGCATCGAAAACTTCCTCAAAACCAATATTTCTTTAGACCAGGAAAGTGAAGATGCGCCTACTTTTATGGAAAGCCTTAAAAAGAAAGCAGCAAGCCAATACCGGTTCAACCAGATCATGGCGCAAGCTTTCCGGAAAGCCGGTATTCCTGTCGAAATAATATTAACCTGCACCAAAGATTACAAACGGTTTGATCCTGATTTTGATTCATGGTCTTATTTAAGGAATGTTCTTTTCTATATGCCATCTGTGAAACAATACATAGACCCGTCTCAGTCGTTTAAACGTGTGGGTACCATAAATACTGATTACCTTGGCCAGGACGGATTATTTATAAAGATCGTAGAGATCGGTGACGCGGTAAGTGCTACCGCTTCTGTTAAAACAATAGCAGCGAATGATGTGACCAAAAGCCGTGATGAAGAAACCTATACCGCAAGCTTTAATAATGACCTGGGCAGCTTAAACATTCACTACGACCGCAAAATGAACGGCTACTCGGAGCAAGGACTGAAGAGTGTTTACTTTGTGGTGGATGATGAAAAGAAAAAGGAATTTATTGAGGGGTTTGTTAAAGGGCTGGCTAAAGATGCCAAACTTGAGAACCTGAAGGTAGAAAATTACGATCCTACAAAGTTTGACGAGGTATATAAGCCCTTTGGTATTAACGCAGACCTTGCTGCAGATTATTACGTGGAGCCTGTTGGTGAGGGTAAAATACTTTTAAAAGTGGGGGAACTGATCGGCCAGCAGTCGGAAATGTACCAGGATAAGCCCCGCTTTACACCTATTGATATTGACTTTACACATAGCTACAACCGGCAGATCATGATCACCATCCCTACCGGGTATAAAGTAAAAGGACTGGATAAACTGAACATGAACTTTGCCTACAACAATGCCAAAGGCCAGCCTTCGTTCGGATTTATATCATCCTGTAAAGAAGAATCAGGAAAGATCATGATTACCTGCACAGAATATTATAACGACATTACTTACCCGGTAGCCCAGTTCAATGAATTTAAAAAAGTGATCAATGCTGCTGCCGACTTTAACAAGATCAGTATTTTGTTTGAAAAATAGGTATTGCATGCGCTAAAAAGAATGCCCGCGGCAAAGCTGCGGGCATTCTTCGTTTAACTGATCCTGTTACAATGACTGACCTCATAAATGTGGAACTCCGGCATCGTACAAATTGCGTATTTTCACAGCCGGCTTAGGTTTCCCGTTTTTTTCATAATTAGTTTGTTGCTGTAAAACACTAAAACATTACTATGAAAAAACATTACAAATTAGCAAGCCTTGCAGTTGCTGTCGGCAGCTTTTTAAACACGGCCTCTGCACAGTCTTTTTTTAAGGACCTGACCCCGGGCACTGCTTCAACCTACATTATGGCCCAGAAAGTTGTTAGCAATAACAAAATGTATTTTGTTACTTCCGTTGGAGGTGGTTTCGCTAAACAACAGTTATGGAAAACCGATGGTACAGCTAATGGTACCGTTGTGGTAAACGACAGCATTATTAAATCTAACAATGGCAACAGGGTAGAACTAATTGGTGAGATCAATGGTATGATGTATTACGCATTAACCCCGTCTCCAACATCAGGGAATGTTCAGTTATGGAAAACAGACGGCACTGCTGCCGGAACTGCAAAAGTAACAGATATTGATTTTGTGATCGGACAGAGCGCAGCACCCGCTAATTTTACCGTTGCCGGCAATAAAATTTTCTTTACACATGGAAAAGACAATGGTACGGAGCTTTGGGTTACAGACGGAACGGCTGCGGGAACAATGGAAGTGATCGATCTTGCTACCGGTAACTCAGGACCGATTAAATCACCCGGTGTTGAAATTAAACCCATGGTGGCATATAAAGGCAAGGTTTATTTTTCGGGCGGAACCCAGGTTGGTAATTATGAGCTTTATGCAAGTGATGGAACTGCTGCAGGAACAACCCTTGTAAAAGAGTTGAACACAAGACCAAATTCGGGTGGAGAACCTGGAACCTGGGCGATTTTTAACGATGAGCTTTATTTTT
>JAZKGM010000107.1:0-3783 GCA_040385895.1 Bacteroidota bacterium | reverse complement strand
TTTTTAGCCAATGATGGTGACGGGTCCAATTTCTGGAAAACAGATGGAACCGTTACAACCAAACTCACAAGTGTAAATAATGCTGCTCAGCCGAAACTATACAAAGACAAGTTCTATTTCCTTTCAGGGCTCAACCTTTGGAAATCAGACGGAACTGTTGCAGGAACAACATTATTGGCTGATTCCGTTGGAAGTACGGTAAACGGAATATTGAACGACTTCATGTTCACCACTTATGCTAAATTCAAACCTGTGGCGCCTTACTATGATTATTTTTACTGGAAGGTTGATCTGGCTAACGGAACCAAAGCAGCCATTAGCTCAAAGGTACAAGGTACAGTTACCTCTGAAATCTTAGACGGTAAAATGTATTCAATACGGCTTGATTCAGGAAGCACAAGCAGCGTTGGCCTTTGGGTGAATGACGGAACCGAAGAAGGCACTAAAAAGATCTTTGCCGGGAATGGCATCGGTGCACCATTCGTTTTTAATAATATGTTATTTTTTAACAATGGCGATGCGGAGCATGGCGTTGAGCTATGGAGCATGGGTTCGGTGCCAAGTACAGGATTGATCAAAAATAAAATCGATGCCACCATCACTGTTTATCCCAATCCAACCTCAGGTAAATTCACGGTTCCACATTCATCAGATAAAATGGTTGTGGAAGTGTATACCATAAACGGACAAAAAATCGCACAACAACCACAGCAAGAAGTTGACCTTAATGGTCAGCCTTCAGGTTTATACTTTGTGAAAGTAATTGATGGCGATAAGATCTACACGAGTAAAGTTCTGTTGAAGTAAATACATACAACTCTATACTGAACGGCAGCACATACATTGGGCTGCCGTTTTTATTTACTAAAAATCCCCGGCTCATTACTGGACCGGGGATTTTACTTATTGCTCTTTTATCAATTATTCTTTGGTATCATCGTCATCATCATTTTCAGGCGCATCGTTCAGGGCCTCTTTGGCCTGGTCTTCTGCATCCTGTAATGCGCGGTCAACAATGTTATCTATAGATTGTATCGCTTCAGGATTCACGGCATCCGTACCTTCAATGGTTTCTTCTGCAATTGCTTCCGGAACGATCGGGTTACCATTTTCATCCAGCTCAATTGCTTCTATTTCTTCCACGTAATCCACTTTTGCGATCGAAGCGATGGCATCTTTATCGTCAATGTTAATTAAACGCACGCCCTGGGTAACACGACCCAATACACGAAGGTCTTTAACGCTTAAACGAATGGTAATGCCCTTTTTGGTCATGATCATGATGTCGTTGGTATCATCCACTTCTTTAATGGCCACCAGCTTACCTGTTTTTTCGGTCACATTCATGGCCATTACACCTTTACCGCCACGGTTGGTAATGCGGTAGTCTTCCACATCACTTCTTTTACCCATGCCATGCTCGGTTACTACTAACACGTTAGTGGTCTGAGGATTTTCAATGGCGATCATGCCCAACACTTTATCGCCTTCTGCCAAACGTATTGCGCGAACACCCGTTGCAGTTCTTCCCATTGGCCTAACCGAACTTTCGTTAAAACGAATGGCTTTGCCTTCTTCGCTGGCAATGATCATTTCGCAGGTTCCGTTTGTTAAACGTGCTTCAACCAGCATATCGCCTTCGCGTACATTAATGGCATTTACACCGTTTGAACGAGGACGCGAATAAGCTTCAAGCGTGGTTTTTTTGATGGTTCCCTGCTCGGTGCACATCACCACATTGGTGTTTTTAATGTATTCCTCATCGTTTAATGTTTTCACATTAAGATAAGCCATCACTTTTTCTTCGGCACTTATGTTTATTAAGTTTTGAATAGCCCGGCCTTTCGATGTTTTTTCCCCTTCCGGAATTTCCCAAACTTTTAACCAATAGCATTTGCCCTGGTTGGTAAAGAACAATAAATAATTATGATTCGTGGCCATGAACACATGTTCCACAAAATCTTCTTCCCGTTTGCTCACCCCTCTCGAACCACGTCCGCCACGGTTTTGTGTGCGGTATTCGCTTAATAAAGTACGTTTAACATAACCCAAATGAGAAATGGTAATCACCACATCGTCATCCGGAATTAAGTCTTCCATGCTCATTTCGTTTCCGGCATACACAATTTCTGTTCTGCGCTCATCGCCATATTTTTCCCTCATTTCAAGAAGTTCATCTTTAATGATTTTCATGCGCAGGGTTTCATTTGCCAATACTTCGGTCAGGTAATCGATCAGTTTCATTAACTCATCGAACTCTTCTTTCAGTTTATCACGTTCCAGCCCGGTTAATGCACGTAAACGCATATCAAGGATGGCTTTCGACTGAATTTCGCTCAGTTTAAAATTAGCCATTAACTGGGTTCGTGCCTCATCCGGAGTAGCCGATTCGCGGATAATTTTAATTACTGCATCCAGATTATCGAGTGCAATAAGCAAACCTTCTAAAATGTGCGCGCGTTTCCTGGCTTCATCCAATTCGTATTGCGTTCTGCGAACCACCACCTCGTGCCTGTGATCAACATAATGTTTGATCATGTCTTTCAGGTTCAGCATTTCGGGACGGCCTTTAACCAGCGCAACGTTGTTTACATTGAACGAAGTTTGAAGTGCGGTGTATTTGTAAAGCTGGTTTAGGATCACGTTAGGCACCGCATCACGTTTCAGGTCAAATACAATGCGCATCCCTTCCCTATCCGATTCATCGCGGATATCGCTGATGCCTTCGATCGCCTTTTCATTTACCAGTTCGGCAGCCCGCTCAATTAACGAAGCCTTGTTTACCTGGAAAGGAATTTCATGAATAACGATCTGTTCTTTTCCTGTTTTGCTGGTTTCAAAATTTGCACGGGCACGCATCATAATGCGGCCACGGCCGGTTTCAAAAGCTTCCTTAACGCCTGCATATCCGTAAATAATTCCACCTGTAGGAAAATCAGGGGCTTTTACAAACTTCATCAGGTCGGCTATTTCAATTTCCTTGTTATCAATAAAAGCGGCAATGCCATCAATAACCTCACGCAGGTTATGTGGCGGCATATTAGTGGCCATACCTACGGCAATTCCGCTGGCCCCGTTTATTAACAGGTTTGGAACTTTAGCAGGAAGCACGGTTGGCTCCTGTAAACTATCATCAAAATTCGGGCGGAAATCAACTGTGTTCTTATCAATATCAACCAGGAGCTCTTCGGCAATTTTGCGGAAACGTGCTTCCGTGTAACGCATGGCAGCCGGCATATCGCCATCAACAGAACCAAAGTTGCCCTGGCCGTCAACAAGCATATAACGCATGCTCCACTCCTGGGCCATACGCACCATTGCATCATAAACAGAACTGTCACCATGCGGATGGAACTTTCCAAGAACCTCACCTACGATACGGGCAGATTTTTTATACGGGCGGTTTGAAGCAAGCCCCAATTCCGTCATACCATACAAAACCCTGCGGTGAACGGGTTTTAAGCCATCACGAACATCAGGTAGGGCCCTTGAAACGATAACCGACATCGAATAATCGATGTAGGCCGTTTTCATTTCATCTTCAATGTTAATGGAAATAATTCTGTCTTCAGCCATGCGTATATTTTACTATTATTTATTGCTTTGAAATACGTGGCAAAATAGGATTTTAGGGCCAGATAAACTGCTTAAAATACCCACACAAATCAGGTGTGATGTGGATAAAGCACCTGTTTAACCGTTTATTCTTTGAAGAGAAAACAGGGGGCTTGTAAAAAACAAAAAAAGCTGCCAGTACCTGGCAGCTTTTTGTAGAAAATGAAG
>JAZKGM010000106.1:0-28504 GCA_040385895.1 Bacteroidota bacterium | reverse complement strand
TTTTTCGGCTTTGGTTTCCTGGAAACAATACACATCTGCCTTCCTCGCTTCCATCCAGTTTAACAGTCCTTTACTGATTGCCGCACGTATTCCGTTAACATTATACGATACAATATCCATCCGGTTAAATTATGTAGCTGCAATGAAGTAAAGTTATCCCTCAACAAAAAAAATAACTATCAACACCCGCTTTAAAAAATCCCCTTGCAATCTGCATAAAAAATGCACCTTTGCAGCCGTTTATGTTATACGTAAAAAAATCAAGCATCCCTAAAGCAGGCAAAGGCCTTTTTATAGCCAGGGACATTAAAAAAGGTGAAGTAATAACCGAATATGAGGGCGAACGGTTAACATGGAAACAATGCCAGGAAAGAAACAATGCTAAAACCGGGAAAGAAAAAGGCGCCTATTACTTTCACATAAACAATAACAATTGCATTGACGCAGAAAACTGCCTTTGGGCAATGGGCCGTTATGCAAACGATGCTGCCGGACCGGGTCGGGTTAAAGGTTTACGGAATAACTCCCATTACAAGATCTCTAAAAACAGGGCTTTCATTCTTGCATCAAGGAACATAAAAGCGAACAGTGAGATCTTTGTGGCTTATGGCAAAGAGTACTGGGATGCTATGATGGCAGAAGACTAGAACTGGAAGGCAAATCCAACATTAATCCCCCATTTCCTCACATCAATATTATTGCGGTAGGTAAGGCGATGCACAACGCCAACGGTCATTATACGCAGTATGTTTTCAATCCCATAACCAACTTCTACATACGGTTCGTTTTTAAATTCATAAAAAGGCGAAAGGGGTTTTCCTTCGGGATTTGTATTGGGGTAGATGTTCCGGTTTGAAGCCGACAAACGGCCATAAGCGGCTTTAACCACTGCATAGTTTCTCAGCCTCCAGTCGCGCACAACAGGAATGCGGTTAAAGAACAATCCTTCAAAATGCTGCACATACCATGCATGCACATATTCATCGGCCACAAACTCGTACAGGTTCATCAGGCTGAAATTATTATCGCCCGCAATAAAGCTGGTATTTCCGCGCATTACTTCCAGCATGGGATAAGGAAGCTTACCGAATATTTTTCCGCTGCTGATGCTGAAATCGGCATTTCCCAGGAAACCCGTTGTTACATGCTGGTTTAAATTGAGCTGAACCTTATTGAAGTTAAAATGACCGCCTGCAACACCTTTAAAGCCTTTGGTGTAGGATAGGGTGGCAACAGGAACATTGGACAATTTCATGCGGAACCGGTTAATGCCACGTGCGATCAACACTTCTTTATAAGCAAAACGAATATCGATATTTGCAGCGGTGTAGATAAAACTTTCACGGATCTTGACCGGGCTTTCGCCTGTCAGGTAAGCAAAGTAAAACCGGCCCAAAGGTTCAAAATAAGTATTCTGCGCACTCAGCCTGAAGGTCCAGTCGCGGCTGAACTGGCTTAAAAAAACTGCCCGGTAATCGATGGTCTTATTAATGCGCGACAGGCCCGAGCCCATGTTAATGGCTGCAAAAGCACTGCTTCCGCCCGATCCGGTTTTAAATACAGGTGCCGATGAAGGGTCTGTAACACCAAGTATATCGTAATCGTTTTTATAATGAACGCCCAATGTTGTCCATTTGCGGTGCGACAGGATCCGTTCAGCGCCCAGGCCATATTTTACTTCTTCGTCTTTAAAACCATAAGCTATATAACCACGGTAATACCAATCTTTAGAAAAGAAAGGATTGGTGCGAAAACCGATACGGGTCCTGATGCCCTCTACCCGGTTGTAGTTCACCAGGAAAATATACGGGCCGATATCTATTTTACCTGCACGGTAATAGCCTTCTGTAATGGCCTGGATAACCTGTGTATAGGTGCGCACCACGGGTAGTTTTTTAACCGAGTCGATCATGTTCGACATTTGTTTTTCGGTTGATGTTAACTGCTCGGGCCGCACAGAATCCCAATAGGTTGTTGGCTTATTCAGCTCACCATCCACCTTTTCGAGCGTTACATCAAAAAAGGCATCAGGCTTGGGTTGATCAACCACAATGCTGGAATTGGCACGATACATTTTGGCCACAAACCCACTGGTGTTTGCACTCAACCGCTCAATCTCAATAATAGCGCGTGTTTTAACAGGCAGCCACGACCCGGTTGAAACAGGCAGTTGTTCCTGTTGTATTTTAAACCGCTTGATAAAATTAAGGTTTGCGCTTGCCGAGATCTCTGCAACGATCCTGCGGATGGCAAAGGTAGAGTCGGCAATCCACATGGTACCTAAAAATCCAAGGTCGGATTCTCTTCTCAAATGAAGCTTGATCTCGTAACATTTCAACCCGTCAATGTCAACAGAATCAACAAGGGTGTAGGCATAATACCCATGACAGCCGGAAGCGATTGGCGAAATAAAATCCTTGGCAAGCACCCGCATCCAGTTATCGTTAAAATTAAACTGGAGCAAAGTGGAACCCAGCATATCCACCACGTAACTTCCCTGTTCCACACCAAAGCCTTCAATTTTATTGGCATAAATTATTTCTTTTGTTTTGGAAGGGTTGGTGTTATAATAATATTTCGATTGCGTTTCACTGATGAAGATGGGAAGAATGTACTTGTTCTCTTCATTTTTCATCTGGTTCGTGGTATCAAAAAGCCCCCTAAGCGGACGAAGCAAAGTGTTATTTTTCATCTTCTCCGATATGTTATTCATGCTCACATCGGTTTTATTGTAGCTGTTGCATTCGTAACTTTTAAGGGTGTTGTAATTGTTAAACTCACGCCTTGCCACCGCTTTGTTTACAATGCGCAACGCAGGATTTACCCCGGCTACGATAACGGCCTCTTTCATTACATTGGTGGCCTCTTCCAATTGGATATTAATTGTTTGTGCCTGGTTTGGTTTTATTTTACGGGTAAGTGTCCGGTATCCCACAAAGCTGATCACAATGCTATCAACTGCTGCAGAAGTTTTCAGTGTATAATGGCCTTCAAAATCGGTGGTAACACCTATTGTTGTTCCCTTAAAACCAACGCTTACAAAAGGCATCGGTTCACTTTTCCCTTTTTCGGTAATGGTTCCGCTAACACTGGTTTGTGCCCGGGCAAAAACAGAAAGGAAAAGAGTTAAGACAAAAATGGTTATACCGGTAAGTCTCATTTTTTTGATATGCGGATTTTCATGCGGATGTCTTTAAGCGGACGGCCGTTTTTTGCTGTGGGTTGCGAACAAAGTGAATCAATGATGTAACGCCCGCTGATTACTTCTCCAAAAACGGTATATCCGCTGTCCAAAGGAGGTATTCCCCCGATGGATGTATATTCCTGTACCTGGTGTGAAGTGAACCGGTAAGGTCCGCGCCTGTTAAACAGGTTTTCGGCTACCGGCTGAAAAGAGGCTACATATGCCTTCATGCCTTCTTTATCGCCACGCAAGGTAAAATCTTCCATTCTTGCCTTTGCCGTATCTGACTGCATAAGGGTATACAATATATCTGATTTGATTCGCTGGCTTTTATAATCTTCTATTTTCATCAATTGCTCAAGGGTAAATCGTTTTCCCCTAACCAGGTAGAATTGTGACGCATTGGATGCAAGCGTAGGGTTCTGGTCCCTTGCAGCCACCAGTGCACCGTATTTATGAAACAAGGTCGGGTTGATCTCTGCAGGAATTTTGTAACCCAGATCGGAATCCCCGATCACACTGTCTTCTGTGGCATATCTCGATTTGGGGTCTCCTCCCTGGGCAATGAAGTCGGGACCTACAAAATGAAAAGTCAGGCTATCATAAAAACCCTGTTTTACCAGTTTTATAAAATTATCGCGGTGTTTGGGGGTTTCATCATATAATTTCACCTTCATGGTGCCGAACCGTGTTGTAATGTCTACATAAGTAGTTGGTTTTGACACCGGTTTTGGAGGCGTGGCATAAATGCTGATAAAGGCAATGGTCAATAAAACCAGGATTCTGTTTATATATGCTTTCATGTATTAATTACACGGGTTTTAATGTGGTAAAATAGGCCTTAAGGTTGGCAAAATCAATCTTCGTACAATTCATTTTCATCAAAATAGGCAACAACTAATTTTCGTAGCAACATTTCCTGGCTGGTCAGATCTGTAAATGAGGGCTTTTTTACCAGTTCATAATGCGGCCATCCGTCTTTATCGGTATGTAAAAACCGGTAATATCCTTCGTAGCTAAGCAATTTACAGGTGGCTATATGGAACAGGTCCATTTTTTCATCCTTCCCTAATTCCCTTGATAACCCAAGCTCGCGCATCCCGATCAGAAAAAGCAGCCCGTTCATGTCAGGTTTTTTTCCAAACTGCTTCTTCAATTGAAACACAATTTTATACCACTTCATTTTAGTGGTTTCATCCAATGTCATGCTCACTTCATTCATTGCCGGCAAAATACAAATTATATACGGGGCTAGGGTTGTTATTGATTTTTTTCTATTTTTATTCTGCCTAATTATGACACTCTATTTACGCTTAGCCCCTATATGCAGACGAAACAAATACTCATTACGTTGCTTTTTTGTGCGCTATCTCTTGTAAATAAAGCACAAGTAGCTGACCACTTTACTGATGGAGATTTTAATTTCAACCCGACATGGATTGGCGATGACAGCCTGTTCAAGGTTGTTTCGGGAGAACTGAGGCTTAACGGGAGCATGGCCTCGGATGCCCACCTGGTAAGCGACCACACTTTACTGGATAGCATTACCTGGACTTTTTTATGCAGGTTCGACCTGAGCCCCAGCACGCAGAATTTTGCACGTTTTTACCTGGCCAGCGACCAGGAAAATCTTGAAACAGCATTGAATGGCTATTATGTTCAATTGGGAGGTGTTACGGGGAATACCGATTCCATCAGCCTTTATCGCCAGAATGGTGCACTGCGCACCTGCATTGCAGGCGGGCGGGCGGGCACTGTTTCCAGGTCAATTAACAAAGTTCGTATAAAAGTGTTCAGGGATATGCTGGGAAACTGGGAGCTATATAGCGATACAACAGGAGGAACTGCATATACATTGGAAGGAACGGGGTTTGATAACACCATCACATCAAGCAATTACCTGGGCTGGTATGTGAAATATACGGCAGGCAACAATCAGAAATATTACTTAGATGAGGTGAACGCGAACAAAGCTGTTCCTGATGTTACCGCACCCGAAGTTGATAGCATAGCAGTAAGTTCAGGCAACAGCATAAGCGTTTATTTCAATGAAGGTGTAGCACCAGGCTCATCTCAACGTATTACAAATTACACGGCCGCCCCATCGATCGGGAACCCGGTTTCTGCTTTACTATTAGCCAGCAACAAGGTGATGCTGCAGTTTGCCGGTAATTTCGTTCCGGGCACAAATTATACCCTCTCTATACAACAGGTGAGCGATGAAGCAGGCAATGTGATGGCGCCTGACCAAAAAACATTCAGCTACTATACGCCTTCGGCCCATGATATCCTGGTGAGTGAATTTATGCCCGACCCCACTCCTACTGTTGGTTTACCCGAACAGGAGTTTATAGAGCTGTATAACAACACAGCAACCCCCATAAATTTAGCCGGGTTTACATTAAGTGATGGAGGAACGCCTGCTGTACTTCCAGCTGTTACATTAGCGCCCGATGGTTTTATGATCGTTTGCTCACCAACCGCTTCTTCTTTTCTCGCACCCTTCGGAAAGGTGGTTGCAGTGACTAATATGCCTTCGTTAAACAACACGGGCGATCAAATTATGCTGAAAGATAACAATGGAAACATTGTGCATCAAATAACATACGATCTAAGCTGGTACAACGATCCCGGAAAAGATGGTGGAGGATATTCGGTTGAATTAGATTACCCGAAACAATTATGCAGGGGCAAACAAGTATATTCAGCCTCCTTAAACCTTTCCGGAGGAACACCCGGAAAAGTAAATTCTTCCTGGAACATACAGGCCGACACACAAGCCCCGGGGATGGCATCGGCCAGCGCAGTTCATGCACAGCAATTGTTAGCGGTGTTTAACGAAAACACAGATGCAGTTTCTTTCCATATTGCCCGTATCGCCCTCGAGCCTGCTATTGCCATCTCCTCTTTTCAAGTGATCTCGGCAGACAGCCTGCTCGTGAACCTCCAGGCACCTTTAACGAACAACACCTCCTATTTGCTGCGCATAGACAGCATAAAAGACTGCAGCGGCAACCTGGCCAACACACGATCGCAGCTGGATTATTATGTTCCTGAAAAAGCGGCCAATTACGATGTGCTGATCCACGAAATAATGGCCGACCCCGATCCTGCACAACAATTGCCAAATGCAGAATACATTGAATTATATAACCGCAGCACCAGGATCATTTCACTTGAGAACTGGACAATTGGTGATGAAGGGGGCTTTGCAAAGCTCCCGGATGTAACCTTGTTGCCCGACAGCTTTATTGTGCTGACAAGCTCCGCAAACAGCGCATTATTTACCGGCCGCACAATCGGTGTAAGCGGGTTCCCTTCTTTAGGAAATGATGGAGACAACCTGGTGCTGAAAAACGAATCGGGACAGGTTATTCATGCGATCAGTTATACTTCGGCATGGTATGCAGACGGGTTTAAGAAACAAGGCGGTTTCAGCCTGGAAATGATCGATGCGATCAATCCATGCGGAATAAATAACTGGAAAGAAACAAGCCACAAAGCAGGTGGCACACCAGGTTATGTGAATAGCGTTAAAGGTTCGAATAAAGACAAAACCACCCCGCGCTTAATGCGTGCTTATGTTGCTGACAGCACACACCTTCAATTGTTTTTCAGCGAAGCGCTGGATTCTACTTCATTCACTGCATTACGCTTTGTGCTGAACGGAAACAGTA
Organism: Bacteroidota bacterium; assembly: GCA_040385895.1. Taxonomy (GTDB): domain Bacteria; phylum Bacteroidota; class Bacteroidia; order UKL13-3; family UKL13-3; genus UBA6183. The sequence continues at coordinate 21,643 of JAZKGM010000106.1, read as the reverse complement.
ACCCCTTAAAAATATCAGGGACCTTAAACCAGTATGAAAGTACCCTGTTGCAGTTTGCAGATACCTTTGGTTTTGGCCAGGTGCATTCCATCCGTATCGATAGCCTGGCCGATTGCGCACAGAACCTGGTTGAAGACTACCGCAGCATTGATTTTGAAAGACCTTACATAGCCGATAGCGGCAGCCTGGCTATTAACGAAGTGCTTTTTAACGCACGCAGCAATGCTTACGATTTTGTGGAGCTATACAACAGGAGCAATAAGCCCCTTGATATAAAAAACATCATCATTGCAAAGCGCGATGCGAGTGGTGGTGTTACCGAAATGCAACCTGTTTTCCCCAGCGGATTTGTGATCAGGCCGGGTGAACATGCAGTTATAACTCCTGATGCAACAAGCCTGATGCAAAATTATTTCTGCAAAAACCCCTCGCTTGTCATCCCTATTTCACTTCCTTCATACAATGACGACAATGGTGTTGTTGTGTTGATGAATACAGCCGGTGTTATTTATGATGAGTTTGCATATGATGATGACATGCATTTTGACCTGCTTGACAATAAAGATGGGGTGAGCCTCGAACGCATCGACCACAGGCGCCCGGCCAACGACCGCACCAACTGGACCAGCGCTGCATCAAGCGTGGCTCATGCCACACCAACATACAAAAACTCCCAATACCTGCATACCGAAAGAAGCGATAACATGTTAACACTGCAACCGCCAAGGGTTTCGCCCGATGGCGATGGGCATGAAGACGTGATGAACATTAACTACAACTTTAACCGGAATGGCTACACCGGCAGTTTATGGATTTATGATGCACACGGACGAGTGGTGAAACAATTGCTGAAAAACGAAGTGTTTGGCACAAACGGAACATACACCTGGGATGGAACGACAGAGAACGGGAGCAAAGCATCCATAGGCATTTATATATTCCGCATGGAAGTATTTAACCTGGAGGGTGAAGTGAAAGAACATACTGCAGTGGGTGTTGTTGCCGGTAAGCTATGATCCTTCATCAGGCTTTCTTGTATACCGCAAACACAAAATCGCTCTGCTGTTCTTTTTCCATCATCTGGTCTTCCAGTAAAAACAGCTTTTTTAATACGGGTTGTGCTCCAGGTTTATTAAATTGATGGGCGATATCTTTCAGGATAAAGGTAAGCAGGTTACCACCATAATTCTTTTGCTCGATAAGCTTAAACTGCTTTTCCATTAAAGGCAGAATAGTTGATGATTCGACAGCTTCAGAGGGATCGGAAATGACCATGCGCAGCAAGCCGGGGAAATATACCTGCCGCTTAAATGCATTGCTGGTCTTACGCGTTTTAAATTCATCAGGAATGTGGTGCTTGTATATATTGTTTACCTGCTTTTTCCGGCCGGGTGAAAACCCGAAACGGTTGGCGCCAACATATTCGTTAATAATAACAAGGCCGCCCCTTTTTAATGTTGCTTTTACTCTGGCAAGTATGTTATCTATGTTTGTAAAATGATGCAGGGATGAATGGAACAAGACGATATCATACCCTTCATCGGGCCATGCATCTTTATATACATCACCTACAAAAAAATTACAGATATTAATATTTAATTCCTTTGCCGACCTGTTGGCATCGTCAATTGCTTTGGGCGCAATATCAAACGCATCAATTCTTTTAAAGCAGGCATGTTTTCCAAATTCCAGCTCGCGCTGGCCTGTTCCGCATCCAATGCTGAGCATCGTTAAGCCTGTTTTCCCGGGTAAAAACTGTTGAACCACATGATCAGGGTAAATCAGGTCTTCATTACCTGTGATCAGTTCGTTCCATCTTTTTCTCACTGCATCCACCTGCCACCAGTTACTGCCCGGCAGTTCGTCATCATCCCAGGTCGATCTGATCCTTGATTCGGCATCGCTCACCAGCTTTTTTGCAGCGTAACCCGTTCCCCGTTCACGGAGTTTATACCATAAATCTACAAAATCATACCAGGTAATAAATGACATGGGCGCAAATTATACCAAAGCCATAAACAAAACACGCTCTATCTGTGCCGGAAGTTTAAACAAGCCATTTTCGCTGATAAACTGGTAATTCTTATTGGGTTGGTACGACTCCTTCACCAACATCCCATTTTCTACCTCAAAAGAACCAATAATGTCGTGCTTTTCGGGCTTGTCTGTGCTTTTGCAACGCTCATCAATAATATACATGAGTGAATCATTTGCCGATGCATTTATAGCAGGGGCCAGCTCGGCAAACACCAGCATTGTTTTATGAAAAAAAGCAACGAAGGCCGGGTTGTAAATAATATTCTCATGGATCACTTTGCCTTGCGCATCCTTAAGCAAACCCAGAATGGCGTTCTGATTCTGCACTTCTGCCATAGCGGCTGCATCAAGTAAGGTAAGCATTATGGTATCCTTACCCCCGATCTGTGTATGCAGCGCATATAAATTCATCATGATACAAAGTTAGGTAAAATCTTTACCGGAGATGACCGGAGCTGTGCATTTAAACTTTATAAATATTTTTGCGGCTTGGTATGATAAGCCTAAATTTGCCGTGATTTTAACATTTTCAATCACAAAAAATTATGAAAGTAGGCGTAGTTATTTTTCCGGGTTCTAATTGCGATAAAGATGCGGTGTATGCATTCGAAAACCAGTTTGGTTGCGAAACCGTTGAATTATGGCACAAAGACACCGACCTGCAAAACTGCGACCTGATCTTTTTGCCCGGGGGCTTTAGCTATGGCGACTACCTGAGAAGCGGTGCGATCGCACGTTTTTCGCCCATTATGCAAAGTGTGATCGAATTTGCCGGCAAGGGCGGCCTGGTTTGGGGTGTTTGCAACGGCTTCCAGATCTTGTGCGAAGCCGGCTTACTACCGGGCACTTTGTTGCATAACGATCACCATAAGTTCAACTGCAAAAATGTATTTATAAAAACAGAAACAACAGATAGCAGGATCACTGCCAATAACACGATAGGCAAAGCGCTTGAAATTCCCGTTGCCCATGGCGAAGGCCGTTTTTACTGCGATGAAAATACATTAAACGAACTAAGATCGAACAACCAGGTCCTGTTTAAATACTGCGATGCCAACGGCAAAGAAACAGAAGGTTCAAACCCGAACGGGGCTTTAGAGAACATTGCCGGTATTACCAATAAAACGCGTAATGTTTTTGGCATGATGCCGCATCCCGAACGTGTAATTGATGCCGACCTGTACAATACGGATGGCCGCATCCTGTTCGAAAGCCTGTTGCAAACAGCGCAGGCCGTATAAACCCTGCAGCCGGCTATCCTTTAAATTATTTCCACCACATCTCCCTATTCTTCTGATTATCAATAACCATAAAGTTTAGCACGGCACTAAGCCACGCTGCTTTTTTATTATTTTCGCACCATAATAAATTTAACAGCATGAAAGAAGTATTTAAAGCACTCAACCTTCACGATATAAACGATGGAACAGCAACCGGGCAGGCATTTTTCAGCAATGGAAATGCAGAGATAAAAGACATTTACTCACCGGTGGATGGCGCATTGATTGGTAAGGTGCGCTACACCACGCAGGATGAATATGAGCGGGTGATCACACAATCGCAGGAATCTTTTAAAACATGGAAAAAAATGCCTGCGCCAAAACGCGGTGAAGTGGTGCGCCAGTATGGAAACCTGCTGCGCGAATACAAAGAGCCGTTGGGCAAGCTGGTGAGCTATGAAATGGGCAAAAGCTACCAGGAAGGATTGGGCGAGGTACAGGAAATGATCGACATCTGCGATTTTGCAGTTGGCTTATCGCGCCAGCTGTATGGCTTAACCATGCATAGCGAACGTCCCGACCACAGGATGTATGAACAATGGCACCCGCTGGGCGTTATCGGTATCATTTCCGCGTTTAACTTCCCGGTGGCAGTATGGAGCTGGAACAGCATGCTTGCCGCAGTATGCGGGAATGTGTGTGTGTGGAAACCTTCTGAAAAAACACCTTTAAGCGCCATTGCCTGCCAGAAACTGATGGCACAGGTGCTAAAAAATAACAACTTACCGGAAGGGATCTTCTCCTTGATCAATGGCGATTTTAAAGTGGGCGAATGGCTTACAAAAGATACCCGTGTTCCGCTGATCTCGGCAACCGGTTCAACCCGCATGGGAAAAATTGTGGGTGGAGAAGTGGGTGCACGCCTTGGTAAAAGCCTGCTTGAACTGGGCGGCAACAATGCGATCATTTTATCAGAACACGCCAACCTCGACCTGGCTATCCGGGCGGTTTTATTTGGTGCAGTAGGAACTGCCGGGCAACGTTGTACCACCACACGCAGGCTTATTATGCACAGCAGTGTATATGATACCTTTAAAGCCACGTTGGTAAAAGCATACGGGCAATTAACCATTGGCGATCCGTTGGATCCAAAAAACCTTGTAGGGCCGTTAATTGACAAAGCTGCTGTAGGCGCTTATTTAAAAGCGATCGAAAAAGCAAAAGCGGAAGGTGGAAATGTGCTTTGCGGAAATGCAGTTTTAGAAGGACCGGGCTACGAAAGCGGTTGTTATGTGAAGCCAACCATTATTGAAGCAGAGAACCACTTTGAAATTGTTCAGCATGAAACCTTCGCCCCTATTTTGTACTTAATGAAGTATGAAACCATTGAAGAAGCCATTGCCTTACAAAATGGAGTAAAACAAGGACTCAGTTCGTCTGTTTTTACGGATAACTTACAGGAAGCTGAATTATTTTTATCGGCAGCGGGCAGCGATTGCGGAATTGCCAATGTAAATATCGGAACAAGCGGTGCAGAGATCGGGGGTGCTTTCGGGGGTGAAAAAGAAACCGGAGGCGGCCGCGAGAGTGGCAGCGACAGCTGGAGGGCATACATGCGCAGGCAAACCAACACCATCAATTATGGCAAAGAGCTTCCGCTGGCACAGGGTATTGAATTCACTGTTTAAACAGCAGACCGGGGGAAGTACCAGCCGCGGGAAATAAGGCATTAAAAAACTTTGGCAAGCATTTTGAAATAGCAAACCCATAACTTTAACAAGTAATGAAAAAGTATGTATTGGCAACCGGTTTATTCATAGGCGCTGCCATGGCCCAGACCCCTCCTGCAGATCAACCCGGTCCTGCCGAAAAGAAGTATGAGATCGTGAAACGGGAAAATACGGCTTTTACGTACGGGGAAAAGCTTAAATACAAAGTTTATTATGGACTGATCAACGGAGGCACCGCAGAGTTTGAGGTGGGGGGCAAGCCTGTAAAAGTGAACGAACGGGATTCTTACCACATTAAAGTGTATGGAAAGTCTTCGGGCATCGTAGACGTGATGTTTAAGGTAAAGGACCAGTTTGAATCGTTTGTGGATGTAGATGCCATGATCCCCTGGAAAGCCACTAAAAATGTAAAAGAAGGAAATTACAAAGCGATTGACGTGGTGTTATTCGACCATGAAAAAGGAATGGCCAATAGCAGCGTAAAAGGGAAAATAGAGGTTGGTGAAGCCACGCAGGACATTGCTTCAGCCATTTATTATGCACGTACCACAAACATGAACGATGCCAAACCGGGAGATGTATTCCCGGTTAACTTTTATATGGATGGAAAAAATTATGCCTTGCGTTTTAAGTTCATTAAGCGTGAAACCTTAAAAACAGACCTGGGCACATTCCGTACATTAAAAGTTAAACCACAATTGCTGGAAGGCCGTGTGTTTAAAGATAGCGATGCGTTAACCCTTTGGGTAACCGATGATGAGAACAAGGTGCCTATCCGCGCAGAAAGCGAGATCTTTGTTGGTTCTATTAAAATGGACCTTCATGATTTCAGCGGGCTTAGAACCCCTATGGCTGCTAAAGTAAAATAATTCGCCTGGTACAGGCAGTTCGAATGTCGTTTGCAAGGGTTATGCAGGGAGCGGTGTATCGAGAACATAAGTTCACTCTTCAGCTTCTCGATACGGCATTATCTATTTCTTGATTCAATATAAAACCTAAGCCTACTCGAAGTACTAAGTGTTTGTTTCTTTCATACAAACCAATTAAGCCTGATCATCTGTGCAATCTTGTGACATTTTTAAACTCATACCTGCCTGTAGTTCCTGTATTCGAACAAACGTTTTCCGGTGAGCTTTTCAAACCAGTAAAGCAATCCTTCCTTCAACCTGAATTTCTTTTTCGAGGTATCCCAGTTAAAATCCCAGTTCATTCGTTCAAGCCTTTGTTTCATTACAGCAGGATGCGCTCCGGTAAACCGCTGCAATGAATCAATAATGGAATAATCGTATTGATTGGCTTCGGCCACATGTTCTTTTACCCAATTATCGTCATGCCACAGCTTATGAAAATTTTCCTGCTTGGCTTGCTGAAAACGCGGGTCTTTTACCCAGCCGTAATGATAAATTTCGGCATTGATCGGTTTTACATTTAGCTTTTCTCCATTCTTCCTAAAGCCTTGCGCATCACGATAGCTTCTGATGGCCTTGTCGTTTTTTATGATGCGGATCTCTTTACGGTACCAGGTACGTGAATCGCCCACATAATCGTAGCTGCCATAAAAATGTTCATATTTAAACAGCAGGCCGTCTACGTTCTTATTGTATTTATAAGTGGCACAGGCTTTCAGAATTTCATCATGGTATTTCTCATGCACCACTTCATCGCCCTGCAAATAAAAGCACCAGTCAGCCTGCGCACCAATGGCATCAAAAGCCTTATTGGTTTCTTCGGCAAGCACCCTTCCGCCTTCTCTCAGGCTGTCGTCCCACACCGTCCGGATCACTTTTATTTTTGGTGAGCCAATGCTGTTAATTAAACCAAGCGTATCGTCTTCGCTATTGCCTACCGCTATTACATATTCATCCACAACAGGCAAAATGCTCTTAATGGATTCCACAATGGGGTAATCATATTTTATGGCATTCCGCACAATGGTAAATCCGCTTATGTAGGGTTTATTCATGATGCAAATATGACTTATATTTTTGCCAGATAACAAAGCAATCTTCAATAAAAATCTAAATTCGCAGCTCATACATGCTGAAACTCTCCCAACTCAAATACCACCAGACCGCTTTGGTTGAAAAAGTAAATAACGAAGACCTCGCTATTAAACTTTTTGAAATGGGCCTTTTGCCGGGCATTGAAGTGGAGCTCGAAAATGTGGCACCATTTGGCGACCCGATCGCCATCCGGGTGGGGGACTATAAAATGTGCCTGCGCCTGGGCGATGCAGAACTGGTTGATGTTAATTTGAAATAAGATTTGGCGGCAGAATTAAAAATCGCACTTGCAGGAAACCCCAACAGCGGCAAAACAAGCCTGTTTAATGCACTTACGGGTCTCAACCACAAGGTAAGTAATTTTGCAGGCACCACCGTTGAAAAAAAGACAGGTACGTTCACCATTTCCGACAACTTAAAAGGGATCCTGATCGATCTGCCGGGTACTTACAGCCTCTACCCGAAATCGGCCGATGAACTGGTTGCACACGACCTGCTTGGAGGTGAGCATGGTGTAGATGTGGTTCTGTTTATTGCCGATGCATCCAACTTAAAAAGGAACCTGCTGCTTCTTACGCAGGTGGCCGACCTGGGCCTGCCCGTTATTTTATTGCTGAACATGGTTGATGTTGCCGGAAGGAGGGGCATATTTTATGATGTTAAAGTGCTTAGCGAACAACTTGCCATCCCGGTTATTGAAATTAATGCACGCAACAAAAAAGGAACGGATCAGATCAGGCAGGTGCTGCTGGCTAAAGCGCAATGGAGAATAACCAGTTATTTTACCGTATCGCCAGGGGACAAAATACTGGCGGATACCATAAAAGGGGTGTCGCAGAAAAGAACGGCCTATGCCGCCCTTCAAAGCGCTATAAATACAGTTACTTTTAAAGGTGCAGGCTTTGCAGAAATCAACAGCATGTTTACCGCACACGCTTTTAACAGCAATGCTTTTCAACAGCACGAAATCCTGGAACGGTATAAGGTCATTGATCGTGCTACACGCGCTGCAAGAAGTGAAAAGCTTACAGCAAACAACCTCCAGCTCACCAAAAAAGCCGATCGCATTTTAACCCACCGCATCTGGGGCTTGTTTATTTTTTTAAGCGTAATGTTCCTGGTTTTCCAGGCTATATTTTCATGGAGTAAATACCCGATGGATTGGGTAGAACATGCTTTTGCATGGCTTGCCCATGGCACAGAGGTGCTATTGCCCGCAGGCATATTAAACGACCTTGTTGTTCACGGAATAATAGCCGGTTTAAGCGGGGTAATGGTTTTTTTACCGCAGATCATCATCCTGTTTGCCTTCATTGCTTTCCTGGAAGACGTGGGCTACATGGCAAGGGTTGGTTTTATTATGGACAAAGTGATGCGGCCATTCGGCATGAATGGAAAAAGCATTGTACCGCTTATCGGGGGAATGGCCTGCGCAGTGCCAAGCATTATGGCAACCCGCAGCATCGAAAGCAAAAAAGAACGCCTGCTCACCATTCTTGTTACCCCCTTAATGAGCTGCTCGGCAAGGCTTCCCGTTTATACTTTATTGATCGGTTTGCTGGTGCCTGACGATGCCATGCTGGGCCCGTTTAATTACCATGGCATCTTACTCATGGTGATGTACCTGCTGGGGTTTGCTGCTGCATTGTTCAGCGCTGCTTTGTTTAAGTTCTTTGTGAAGGCAAGGGAGGCTTCTTATTTTATCATGGAGCTTCCCGGGTATAAAGTTCCGGTGCTTAAAAACATGTTCATTACTTTATACCAGAAAGGAAGCGCTTTTGTGTGGGGTGCAGGGAAAATAATTGTAGCGGTATCAGTGATATTATGGGCATTGGCTTCGTTTGGCCCTGGCGATGAGATGCAGCAGATCGAAGCACGCTATGCAGTTGCCGGGCAACAAAGCAACGAGCACCTTTCGGCAAAAAAGAATGCAGAGAAACTGGAAGCAAGCTATGCAGGGCACTTTGGCAAAATGATCGAACCTGTGATAAAACCGTTGGGTTACGACTGGAAAATAGGAATTGCCTTGTTAACATCACTTGCGGCACGCGAAGTTTTTGTGGGCACCATGAGCACAATATACAGTGTTGGCGGAAGTGACGATGCTGCAGGTATAGATGCCATCAGGGAGAAGATGACCACTGAAAAAGATGCAGGCGGCAAACCGGTTTATTCGGCAGCAACCATTATTTCGCTCATGGTTTTTTATGCTTTTGCCATGCAATGCATGAGTACTTTATCGGTGGTGCGCACAGAAACAAAAACATGGAAATGGCCGCTCATCCAGTTCTTTTATATGACCGGCCTTGCTTATTTAGCGGCATGGGGTGTTTATAACCTGCTTGTATGAGCAACGCTAACCAATCCGCTTAGTTTATTACATTTGCTTTAATCAACACCGGCATGATCCTGAAATCAATTTCACAAATCCATAGCTTCCCTACCACTGCGGCAGATATTTACACCATATTGACTGACGAGCGCAGGCACAGCTCGTTTACAGGAGACCTGGTTCATATCACCGATTCGGAAGATGAACCCTTTACCTTAAGTGACGGACTGGTGAGCGGAAAAAATGTGGTGCTTGAGCGGGGTAAAAAAATAATCTGGTCTTTTCAATACCATAAGCCGGGCTGGCCCGAAGGGCATTTTAGCGAAGCGGCAATTATTCTTTCGGATACGGCCAAAAATGAATGCCAGCTCGAACTGTTCCACACCGCTATACCCGAACAATTTACCGGGGAGCTGGAGCAATTCTGGAAACAGAACTGGGAAGCGTTAACCTATTACCTGGAAAGGTAAAAGCACATTAAGCATAACAGATCACTTTATTAACTTTTCCAGGTCGGCCTTAACGTTCTGGCTAGGCCGCTTGGCATTGCTGTCAACTATTTTTCCGGCCTTGTCAATGATCAGGTAATGCGGGATGCCGTCAATATTATAAAGGGCGGAAACATTATTCGGCTCATTATAAGACCTTACATGGGTTCCACCGATGTTCTTTTGTTTCACAATATTTTTCCACGAACCCTCATTTTCATCTACCGATACACATAAAAAAACGATGCCTTTGCCTTTTAATTCTTCCTGCAGTTTTTCTGCATAAGGTATTTCTCTAACGCAAGGGCCGCACCAGCTTGCCCAAACATCTATATATACCAGCTTGCCTTTGTAATCGCTAAGCTGCACTTTTTTTCCGTTAAGGTCAACGGCAGCAAAGTTAGGGGCGTCTTTGCCGGGCTTAAGGCCTTCGGCAGCGGAAAAAACACGTTGCAGGATACCCAGGTAAGCTTCACTTTTCGCAAAGGTTTTATACTTTTCAAATATCCCGAGTGCCGAATTCATATCACCACGCTCGAGCAGGCTTTTAATCTGTTGAACATATAAATACTCTTTTACTTCGCCTGTAAATTCCTTATCGATCACAGCCAGTGAAAGCTGGGTTTCGTTAGCCGTTGAGTCGAGCGCTTTCTGCGTTTGTGTTTTTTTATATACGTGGTATTGAACAAAAAGTAAATACGAGGAAGACAAGGAGGCATTTGCATCATGCAAAGGGGCTTCTTTCAAAAAATCATAATAATTGTGAGGTAAGGTTGCCGGGGTTTTGGTGAAGTATGCATAAGAAGAAGGGTAATATTCTTTTTGAGTGGCCCAGGTATAAGTGAGTTCGGCCTGCTGGTAGTTCATAAAGGCAAGAATGGCCGCATCTTTTTTATCTGCTTTGGCAAACCATTCGGTAAAAAAATCAATGTTTTTGCGGTATACCGAATCCACCTGCTGTGTGAACGCTGCCTCGGGCATCCTGTACATCACCATTGCAGAAACAGGGGTTGTTAGCAATGTTTTGCGTGCCAGGTAGTTATTTACATCGGCACCTTTGCCTGTATATTTAATGGTTTCATCAAACTGCCTGGTATCCAGGCTTACTTTAAGATCGTAGCCGGGTGAAAGGAACAAAGAGGTCACTTCTTCGCCATGCAAAAGCTCTGCAGGATATGGTGCCGGCCAGTTGAAGGTCATGGAAAAGTTTCCGGCCTGATCAAGCGTTGCAGAATCTGCTATGCCAACCTGGTAGGTCAAATACTCTTTATAGTACCTGATGTAAACTTTATTGTTTTTAGGATTGATAATTTGCCCGCGAAGAGTAACGCTTGCACTGGCCTTGGCCGAAAACAAGATGGCTGTTACCGAAGCGATAAAAAAGAAGGAGAATCGTTTTATATGGTACATAAGTAGTTTTTAATGCCTTGTGGTGAACCCAATTCAGTTGCAAAATAGTAAAAGAGCGTATTTGATAGGTATGTATTAAGTAATATTTAAATTAGCAGCGTTTACTTTATTCTTGTTCAATGAAACGGGTTTTTATATATGGGCTTTTGACGTGGCTGATCCATACCTGCACGATACAACATGCAGCGGCCCAGGTCAACAACGAAACACTGAGCGATAAGATCACCTTAAACCCTGCTGACAGCGGGCGGTGGGGCTTCTCCTTCAGCAACTTTAATTACCTGCGGAACACCGAGTATTTTAATGCGGTTGAGCTTGGGCGTACGCTATTCGGCACGCAGCTTCATCCCGCATTCTTTATTCAACCCGCTGCCCATTTAAAAATACAGGCCGGTGTTTTCCTGGGCAGCGATTTTGGTGCAGGCCCGGCAATTAACCGGATCATCCCGACCTTCTCTATAAAATTAAGCAGCAAAGACCAGCAACGCTCTTTTATTTTCGGAACGCTGGAAGGAGCATTGGCCCATAAAATGATCGAACCCCTGTTCGATATTAACTCGGCCATTTTACGAAGGATTGAAAACGGGGCGCAGTTTAAAATAAACAGCAACCGCATTTTTTTAGATACCTGGATAAACTGGGAAAAATTTATCGAACAAGGTTCGCCTTACAAGGAGCAGTTCACTGCCGGTATTAACTTCACTCCCACACTTATTAAAACGGCTTCGGGATTGTCTGTAAACATTCCTTTGCAGGGAACAGCTTTTCATCGTGGCGGTCAAATAGATGCCGACTCTTCCAATATGGTGATGATCTTTAATGCAGCTGGCGGACTCGAGTTAAAACAGGTTTGGACGAATGCTTTTGTGAAAACAGTTTCATTAAGTTCATACACTGCTCTTTATAAAGAAAATTCCAACTCGGGGTATTATACTTTGCGCAATGGAACCGGTTTTTACCAGAATGCTTTTATCGATACAAAGTGGCTGGGTGTTATGATGAGCTACTGGCGCAGCGATGGTTTTATCGCACCACGTGGCACTGAAATTTATGGCATCCGCAACCTGCTTCTTATCCGCTTACTGTATGAAAAGGAATTATACAACGACTTCAAACTTTCTGCCAGGGCCGAACCGCTGTACGACTTTAACACCCGAATTTTAGATTACAGCTATTCGCTTTATCTCACCTACCGCTTCAATAGATCGTTCGGCTTTTAAAGGCTTTATATTGGCCTGATTAATGTGCATATTTGCAGCATGAGTATCAGACAGGAAAAATTCGGAAAGCTTATACAAAAGGAACTGGCAGAGGTTTTTACCCAAAACCGCTCAGAACTGCTTAATAATGCATTTATCACCATAAGCACCGTAAACGTATCGCCCGACCTGGGTTACGCCAAGGTTTACCTGAGTTTTTTTAACACGCAGAACCAGAAAAAAGAAGAGTTGCTCCGCATTGTTGAGCTGCAGAAGGTACCCATCCGCAAAGAGCTTGCCGCACGCATCCGCAAACAGGTCCGCGTAATTCCCGAGCTCCAGTTTTTTATTGACGACAGCCTCGACTACGTTTTTAAAATGGAAAAGATCTTTAACGAGATCAAAAAGAAAGACGAAGAAAACGATTAACCACAATGCCATTTCCGCACCCCGGCAAATCCCTGCTTCTTTATGCTTCTTATTGTGTATTGGTGACAATTAAGTTATCGCCATCCCTCCTCACATTATATTGCCGCAATGCCCGCTTGGCAGCACCACTCGTTGCATTTCCGGTTGCAGGGTCAAATTTACTGTTACAGCAGGGAATCCAGCTGGGATTATATTGGCCACAGCGGTAAAACGTACTGCTGCTGTCCACACTGATGTAGCTGCACGAATTGGCAGGCTCATGCGGGCAGGTGCGGTCGAAAGCCACATACTCATCATAAATGGTATGGTATATAACGATCCCTTTATTGCCCCCGGTTTCATACACAAAACCCTGCGGCACCGTTAATGGCGAGTACGAAGGCAGGTTAAGGTTAATAAGCAGGTACACCTGTACGGGCGTAAAAAAATCGTTGTTGTTATTGATGCTGTTTTCCTTGCATGTGCTCAACGTGAATACACACACGATAAGGGTCAACCATTTACTCATACGTATAAAATCCTTTCCCTGTTTTTTTTCCATAATGACCGGCATCTACTTTTTGCTGCTGCATCCTGCTTGGCCTGAATTTTCCATCCTGGTGAAATAAATTATAAATGGAACTGGTCACCGAAAAATTGGTGTCCACCCCGATGAGGTCCATGAGTTTAAAGGGGCCCATTTTAAAGCCGCTGCTTTCCATCAATGCATCAATCGTTTCAATACCGGCTACGCGTTCTTCAGCAATTTTAAGTCCTTCTACATAATAATGACGGGCCACACGGTTCACAATAAACCCGGGCGCATCGGCTGCCATTACACAGGTTTTACCCATGCCTTCTATCACTGTTTTACATTGTTGCGCAATTTCAGGGTCCGTTTCCACACCACGTATGATCTCCACCAGTTTCATGACGGGTGCCGGATTGAAAAAGTGGATGCCCACAAAACGTGAAGCATTCGGAACCCCGGCCGCAATTTGTGTTACCGGTATGCTTGATGTATTTGTGGCCAGTATCGTTTCGGGGTGGTTGATCTCAGCCACCTGTTTAAAGAATTGCTGTTTTACTTCCAGTTTCTCAATGATCGCTTCAATGATCAGGTCGGCCTTTAGTTCATTCACCGAACTGGTATAGGTGATGTTGTCAATGATCTCCTTCTTTTTATCCGCGCTTATTTTCTGTTTCTGTACCAGGGTATCCAGGCTTTTTTCTATGCCTGTCCTTGCTTTTGCCAATACCGTTTCGTTCAGGTCGAACAGGATGGTTTTATAACCGCTGCCTGCCGTTACCTGCGCAATTCCTGCGCCCATTGTTCCGGCTCCCGCTATGCCGATGGCTTTTATTTGCATGATTCAAAGATATAGAAACAGCCGCTCTAAACAAAAAAGCCGCCTCATCCCGATAACTATCGGGACGAGGCGGCCTTTATATGTTTTATATAATGGATTTATTCAACCACAAACTCAACCCTGCGATTGATGGTTTTTGCCCTGGCTGAGTTTTCATCGTCAACCAATTCTGTTTTACCAAAACCTTTTATGGTTAAACGGTTTCTGTCAATCCCTTTACCTACCAGGTAATTGGCTGCGCTTTGCGAACGTTGTTTTGCAAGTGTTTCATTTAAAGTAACGCTTCCATCCTGATCGCAATAGCCATTAAGTGTTACGTTAAACTCCGGGTTATCGCGCATGATGCGGGCAATTTTGCTCAGGGTGTTCTTATCTGCATCATCAAGTAACGCACTTCCTTTTGCAAAATCAATGGTATGCATTTCAATCAGCATCATTTGTTTCACTTTGTCAATATCACCGGTTCCCTGGCTTCTTTGCGGACGTAGAGGAGTTGTAACAACCACTGTTTGGCGTGAAGACGTATCAGGAATTATGATCGTTTGGGGAACATAAGTTGTATCACGTTGCGCTAACTTCTCATTCATTTCTCTTCTCAATGCGTCAATTTCATTTTTCAGTATGTTGATGCTATCGTTAACAGATGTTGTTTCGCTTTTAACTGTTACAATGTTTGGGATCACCACCGGCTTATCCTGGAACAAAGGCATTCTGTCGATGTGGTCGTTTTTACCAAATGTATAACGAATGCCTAAATTGGTCTTGATCATGTAATCCTGTCCGGCACCATAATCATACCCGTCCCATGCATCGGTGTAACTGCTTACAAATTCTGTTGAAAGGTTAAGCAATAGCTTGTCCGAAAAGTGATAACGCATCCCCAATCCAACACCGGTCTGGAAACAATTGTCATTTACCTCGCCCAATATTCCATCGTCTGATTTCAGCATTTGTTTTACATCGTATTCGGCAAATGCCAGGCTTAATCTCACGTAAGGAACAAACTTATACTTCTTGGTCCGTGCCGCTCCTTTAAGATCAATGTTACCACCCAAGGTGTAAAAACGCACATCCGATTCATAATAGTTCAATGAGTTTGATCCGGTCATTTTACCGATATCAAAAGCCGCATCCATGCTGAACATTGGCGTGAAGAAGTAGGTAAGGTCTAACCCAAAAGCCATATCGAATTTGGTTTTATTTCCGTTAAGCCCTTGTAGATCTTCACTTTTGAAACCGTTATTTAATTGCTCGTATCCTTTAAAATAAACATCGTAAAGATGAGTGGCACGCAAGCCAATTGCAAAACGATTGTATTTTGGTTTAGGAAGCTCCTGTGTTTGAACCTGGGCATTTACCGCAATTGTTGCTGCGGTAAATGCTGTGATTACTAATATTCTTTTTATTGATGCTGGCATGGATAAACCTGTTCTATTCGTGTTTTTATTAATTGCTGTTTTCATGTACTTGTTCATTAGTAAGGTTATTTAATAATGATCGGTTTAACTGATGTTGCATCTCCGTTCTGTAAACGTAAGTAATACGTTCCGGCTGCAAGTGTGCTTAAGTCCATGTCAACAATATCATCATCGCTGCTGATAGTAGTGATGGTTTTACCAACAATATCTGTTACGGTGATAATTGTGGTGCGTTTGGCATTGCTGCCTTTTTCAATCACAAACTTACCTGATGACGGATTCGGATAAACATTGTATGAGATCCTGTTATCAATGGTGTTGATCCCGGTTGGTACGCCAATTCCAATTGCAGCACTCACTCCTGAGCAACCTCTTATGGTTCCAACAATCACGGTGTACACACCAGATTGTTTCACAACGATTGTTTGTTTGTTTTCACCATTTATTGCCTCCCCGTCCCTGTACCATTGGTATGAATTGTAGCTATTGGTTACACTTAACACATTGGCTGTTTTACGTTCGATAACCGGTGTTTCAGGTGATGAGAATACCGTTACAAAAAAGGTTCCGCTGTTTTCACAACCTGTGCTGTCGGTATATTTATACGTGATGCGATGATTTCCCGAGCCTGCAAGTGATGGATCAAATGTTTTACGATCAAGACCTATCCCGTTTCCTTCAAACACAAGGCTGTCTTTACCCTGGCTTAAATCAAACGGTGGAACGCTTGCACAGATTTCGATGTTGCTGAAAGTAACAGGAAGATATCCTCCTGAAATGGTAACGGTAAAGCTTACGGTTATCGAGTTGTTTGATGCATCACTGATCACAAACGTATTGGTTGTTACACCTGCAGGGAACTTACTTCCTGAAGGTAAACCGTTGGTTTGACTGATGGTGAATGAAGCACAATTATCGCTTGCCTGGGGCAATGCATAGTTAACTACTGCACCGCACTGGCCGAATGTTAAGTTGTTAAGCGGTGCCGTTAAAACAGGCCGTGTTGTATCAGATACGGTAATGGTTGCCTGGGCAGTATCCGAATTTCCGCTGCTGTCTGTTACGGTTAAGATCACCACATTGATCCCTTTATTGCTGCAATTAAATGTAGTTTGACTTAACGCTGCTGTTTTCACACCAACGTTATCTGTTGAAGCATTATTAACTTCGGCAGCCGTTATGGTTGCTACCCCGGTGTTTCCAAGGTAGATGGTTTTGTTCTGTGCAATTGCATTTGGTTTAATGCTGTCAAGTACACTAATAACAACCGGAATCGCTTTCACATTTCCGCTGCTGTCTGTAACTGTAAACGTAATGGTGTTCGATCCAAGGTTTGTTTTATCAAACGCTGTTTTGCTCAGGTTCATGGAAGCTATAAAGCAATTATCGAATGAGCCGTTGTTGACCATTGCCATTGTTAATGTTGCATTTCCCGCAGCATCAACATATACGCTGATGTTACTTTTCGCTATAGCAGTTGGCCTCATCGTATCAAGCACTGTAATTACCACATTTCCGGTTGATGAGTTATTGCTTGCATCTTTAACGGTTAATGTAACGTTATTCGATCCGCGTTCAACACAAGTAAAGTTAAGTTTTGAAGCATTAACCTGGCTGATCGAACAATTGTCGGTTGAGTTATTATTAAGTTGTGATGCTGTAACTGTTGCAGCACCCGAAGCATCAAGATATGTGATGATGTTTTGAGTGGAGATCACCGGCTTGATTGTATCTGTTACGTTAATGGTTACAGGTACAGTGCTTGAGTTGTTTGAAGCATCTGTTGCTGTAAATGAAACGTTCTGGGCCCCGATGTCTGCACAGGTAAATGTCGATCTGCTTAAGCTATACGTCATCGCTCCGCTGTTATCTGTTGATCCGTTATTAACCGAGGCTGCATTGACTGTTACCGTTCCGGCAGCATTTAAATAAGCCGTAGTTGTTTGTGCTATTGCCGTTGGTTTTGAACTATCAGAAACCGTAACGATAAAAGTTGTTTTTGTTATGTTATTGCTTGCATCTCTTATAATCAACGTATCTATGTTATTACCGAGGTTTGATGCATTAAAGGTTGTTTTGCTGATCCAGATCGAATCAACTCCGCAATTATCGGTGCTTCCGCTATTCACCGAAGCCGGGTTAAGCGTTGCTGTTCCTGAAGCATTGAGATAAATAACCTGGTTCTGTACAAAGGCATTCGGTTTAATGGTATCACGCACTTCAACAATAACGGTATCGGTTGCAGAGTTTCCGCTTTGATCCTGCACCGTTAAAATCACATTGTTGTTCCCTCTTTCAGCACAAGTGAAAACCGACTGGCTCAACACCCTGCTTGTGATCGAACAATTATCCGTACTTGCGCTGTCCAGCCCGGCCGCATTCACTACTGCTTGTCCGTTGATATTAAGGTAAGCGGTTACTTTTGCTTTAGCTCTTGCTACCGGGGCTACCGGATCTGTTACTAATGCATTTACTGAAATGGTATCCGTGTTTCCGCTCAGGTCTCTTACATGTAAAGTAACTTTTTTCACTCCTTTATCCGCACAGGTAACCTGGGAGGGTGTAACCCACATCGAATCGATTGAACAGTTGTCGTTACTTCCGTTGTTAACCATTGCCGGTGTAATGTTTGCTTTGCCGGAGTCCGTTAAGTAGATCAATATGCTCGACTGGGCCATTGCAACCGGTTTCAAGGTATCCAGAATGGTGATGTTCACTCCCACCGAATCTTTATTACCCGAAGAATCTGTTGCAATAAGACGAACCGCATTTAAGCCACGGTTTGAACAATTGAAAGTTGATTTTGAAATCATATAAGTTAAGCCTCCGCAAACCGCATCTGTTGACCCATTGTTTAAATCGCCCGCATTAACGGTAACTGTTCCCGAAGCATTCAGGTAACGTGTGATATTCTGACCAATAACCGTTGGCTTAATGGTATCTTTTACAAACACCACCGCCATTGCCGAATCTTTATTCCCTGCGATATCAGTAGCAATTAAACGAACCATGTTAGCCCCGATCTTTGCACAGGTAAACACGGAATCACTTAACCTCATTGATGTGATGGTACAGTTATCAGAACTTGAACTATCAATTTGTGTGTAGCTGATGGTTACCGTTCCTGAAGCATTTAAAAATGCATTGATGTTCCGTGTGCGAACAACAGGTTTAATAGAATCAGCAACTGTTACAACAAACGATGTAATGGCTGAGTCGTTTTGTTCATCTTTCACTTTAAATGTAATTGTTGACGAACCTACTTTTCCGTTCACCGCACTAATTGTTGCCGTTCTGTTTGCTCCTGTTCCGCCAAATACAATATTATTTAAGCGGATCACGCTTGTGTCTGATGACGCTGCTGTTAATTTTAAACTATCAAGCGGTGTTTGTGAATCAGCTACTGTAAAGTTTACTACAACTGATGAAGCGCTTGACGGACAAGCAATGTTTGTATCGTTTATCGCGCTTATTGCAGGGATCGACTGGAAGTATGTATTTACCAAACCGATGTTGCTGTTGTCTATCTTATGGAAGATCCTGGTTTCAAGCATTGCACGTTGAGCCGGGCTCATTGCTGTTGCTTTAACTGAACCTGCTCCAAGATTAAAGAAATTGTGAATTGCATCAAGATCAGCAGTCCAGTAACCTGTTGTTGAAATTGCAATGCTTCCTCCGTATTCAGGGAAACCTGCCAATGGTGTAGTTGCAACACGTGTTGGTGTTGCGTTATTCGTATCTAGATAAATAAAGTTGGTAAAGCCGGCACCGAACCTGTTTTCATTGCCATTGGTTCCCAACACGAATGTTCCGTAGTTGGCAGGGTCGTTTTTGTGGTTGTAGAAACCTAAAGCTGTTGCATTGGTTGCTGTTCCAACATTAAATGTATTCCTGGTTAACGTTACACTCAGGTTTACATTTGCCACTGTTGAAGTTGCAGTGGTTTTTGTATTCACTGTAACCAGCTTAGCATTAGCGCCTGCACCTGTAAATGTGTTGCTGTCAATCACCAGGTTCCTGAAATTCTCAACAGCGATGTACCAGAATGCATTGTTAAATGTGTTTTTCTGAACCAATACCGGTTTATCTGCTGTGTTGTTTTTTAAACGAAGCAATGAGATGGTAGGATCGGTGATCGGTGCGTTGTTAAACACGTTGTTTGAAATGATCGTTGAATCGGCTCCTCCGTTTAATTCTGTATGCTCAATGCCACCACCGTTAAAAATGTTGTTCCTGATCCATACTTTACCGTTGTTTCCAAAGCGGTATGAAACATCATGGTTGATGGCTTGCAAATTGTTGCCACTGATCTCTACATTACCCAGCAGATCCATATCAATCGCTGCGCGGAAATATGCATCAGCGAAAGTGTTTTGTGCGGTAGTTGTACCTGCTACTTTGTTTCCTGTAACGGTAACATTTGCGAAACCTGAAGGTATGTTGGTGTAATCAGCAGCATAAGTTCCGTAAGGCAGGCTGATCCTGTTCAGTACAATGGCATTGCGTGTTCCGTATGCACCAATATTACTCGTTGACGTTCTTGTTGCCGTGATCTTATTATTCATGATCTTCAATCCTGCAGTATTTCCGCTGGTGTGAATAGCTGAATGAAGCCTGTTGAAGTTTACTTTAAAGCCAATGTTTTTGATGGTAACATTTTGCGCGGTTACTTTGATCAATGTTGGAATAACGCTTGTTGAAGGCACTGCATCGTAAGTAAGTATAGTGGTTGAATCTGTTGTGCCTTGCAAAGTAAGCGCCTTATTGATCACAACCATTTCTGTGAATGTCACTGTATCTAACTTAATTGTATCGCCTGCTGTTGCAGAATCGATAGCTGACTGAATACTGGCATACAAATTACCTGTGTTTACATTTTGAACAGGGAAGTACGTTTCCAATAAACCTACGTTGTTATTATCTATTTTATGGAAAAGACGTGTTTCAAGCGTTGCACGTTGAGCCGGGCTCATTGCTGTTGCTTTAATTGCTCCCGTTCCCAGGTTATAAAAATTCTGGTCAGCACGCATGTTAGCAGTCCAGTAACCTGTTGTTGAAATTGCAATGCTTCCTCCGTATTCAGGGAAACCTGCCAATGGTGTAGTTGCAACACGTGTTGGTGTTGCGTTATTCGTATCTAGATAAATAAAGTTGGTAAAGCCGGCACCGAACCTGTTTTCATTGCCATTGGTTCCCAACACGAATGTTCCGTAGTTGGCAGGGTCGTTTTTGTGGTTGTAGAAACCTAAAGCTGTTGCATTGGTTGCTGTTCCAACATTAAATGTATTCCTGGTTAACGTTACACTCAGGTTTACATTTGCCACTGTTGAAGTTGCAGTGGTTTTTGTATTCACTGTAACCAGCTTAGCATTAGCGCCTGCACCTGTAAATGTGTTGCTGTCAATCACCAGGTTCCTGAAATTCTCAACAGCGATGTACCAGAATGCATTGTTAAATGTGTTTTTCTGAACCAATACCGGTTTATCTGCTGTGTTGTTTTTTAAACGAAGCAATGAGATGGTAGGATCGGTGATCGGTGCGTTGTTAAACACGTTGTTTGAAATGATCGTTGAATCGGCTCCTCCGTTTAATTCTGTATGCTCAATGCCACCACCGTTAAAAATGTTGTTCCTGATCCATACTTTACCGTTGTTTCCAAAGCGGTATGAAACATCATGGTTGATGGCTTGCAAATTGTTGCCACTGATCTCTACATTACCCAGCAGATCCATATCAATCGCTGCGCGGAAATATGCATCAGCGAAAGTGTTTTGTGCGGTAGTTGTACCTGCAACAGTATTTCCTGTTACAGTAAGATTCGCAAAACCAGAAGGCATGTTGGTGTAATCAGCAGCGTAAGTTCCGTAAGGCAGGCTGATCCTGTTCAGCACAATGGCGTTTCGTGTTCCGTACGCGCCAATATTACTCGCTGAAGTTCTTGTTCCGGTAATTTTATTGTTTGTAATTTTTAAACCTGCCGTATTTCCACTGGTGTGAATTGCAGAGTGAAGCCTGTTGAAGTTTACGA